>JBEKHI010000013.1:0-44267 GCA_050012355.1 Streptosporangiaceae bacterium
GCCGAGATGAGAAGAATGTGACGATATGAAGTACATGCTGCTGATCTACAACAACCAGTCCGTCTACCAGGACTTGCCGGAGGAGGAGCGTCAGGCGCTGTTCGCCGACGTCGACGCGATCATGACCGAGCTCAAGGAATCGGGTGAGCTGCTGGGCAGCATGGCGCTCGCGGACCAGTCGCTGAGCAAGACCGTGCGGGTACGGGACGGCGTGATCGAGACCACCGATGGCCCGTTCGCGGAGGCAAAGGAACAGTTCGCCGGCTATCTCGCCATCGACTGCGAGACCCCCGAGCGCGCCCTCGAGATCGCTGCCCGCTGGCCGGACGCGAAGTACTTCGCGATGGAGGTCCGCCCGGTCATGTACGACTCCGGGGCCGACATCTGACCGGGCCCAATGCCGGTGAGGACCTGCTCCGCCAGCTGGCGCCGCAGGTCCTAGGCACGCTGATTCGGCGTTATGGTCACTTTGATGAATGTGAGGACGCCGTACAGGAGGCGCTCCTAGCGGCGGCCGTTCAATGGCCCGCCGATGGCATCCCCGCCCATCCGCGAAGCTGGCTCATCACCGTGGCCGCGCGGCGGCTGATCGACCAGTGGCGCAGCGACGACGCGCGGCGCAACCGGGAGATCACCGCTGCTGGCGGGATGCCCGACGCCGCGCCGGCCGCGGATCACCAGGACGCCTACGATGACACGCTTAGCCTGCTGTTCCTGTGTTGTCAGCCAGAATTGTCGGAGGCCTCGCAGGTGTCGCTCACGCTACGCGCGGTGGGCGGTCTGACAACCGCGCAGATCGCGCGGGCGTTCCTGGTGCCAGAATCCACGATGGCCCAGCGCATCGTCCGGGCCAAGCAGCGGCTCAAGGCCAGCGGCGCCCGGCTGACCCAGGGCTCGCGGGAACTGGCACCGGTCTTGCATGTGCTGTACCTGATCTTCAACGAGGGCTACACGTCCAGCGGCGGCCCTAGCCTCGGCGACAGTGAGCTGACCGGTGAGGCGATCAGGCTCACCCGTGTCGTGCACAGGTTGCTGCCTGACGACGGCGAGGTGACGGGGCTGCTGGCGCTCATGCTGCTCACCGACGCGCGGCGGGCGGCACGTACCCGGCCAGACGGCGGGCTGATCCCGCTCGCCGAACAAGACCGGACCGCGTGGGACGCGGCGGCGATCAGGGAAGGCACCGAGCTGATCACCGGCGCTCTGGCCGCGGCGCCGATCGGACCGTACCAGCTGGAGGCCGCGATCGCGGCCGTCCATGATGAGGCCGCGGTCGCCTCGGACACCGACTGGCGGCAGATCCTGGCGTTGTACCGGGTGCTGGAACGCGTCAAGCCATCGCCGGTGGTGCGGCTCAACCTGGCCGTGGCCGCCGCCATGGTCAATGGCCCTCAGATCGGTCTTGACCTGCTCGCCAGCCTGGACGCGGACCAGCGGATGGCCGGATACCACCGCGTCGCCGCCGTACGCGGTCATCTGCTGGAAATGGCCGGGGAGCACGACGCCGCCCGCGCCAGCTACCTGCTCGCCGCCCGGCGCACCACCAGCCTCCCCGAGCAGCGCTACCTCGAATCCCGGGCCGCGCGCCTCACACTTCCCGGGCGAGTCTCGTCGGATGGGGTGACGACTTAAGACGCGCAGGAGGTAATCATGCTGGCTTTGCTTGCGGACGGGACGCTGGCCGGGAAGTGGGCGCTGGATCCGGACGTGTCCAGTATCCGGTTCAAGAGCAGGAGCGTGTTCGGTCTAGTTCCGGTGAGCGGCGTGTTCCGCGAGGTCAGCGGGGGCGGCACCATCTCTCCCGACGGCGAGGTCAGCGGCGCCATCACGGTGGCCGCCGGGTCCGTTGACACCAAGCACGCCAAGCGCGACAAGCACCTGCGCTCGGCTGACTTCTTCGACAGCGACGGCAGTCCGGACATCACCTTCACCACCGATGGTGTCCGGCCGTCTGGTGAGGGTGTGACCGTGACCGGCACGCTGACGATCCGCGGCCGCACCCGGCCGCTGTCTTTCGACGCCGCGGTGGCCGTGCATGGCGGTGCGGAGATCTGGCTGGATGGCTCGGTCCGCGTCAACCGGGCCGACTTCGGTATCACCTGGAACGCGCTAGGCATGGTCTCGATGGACAACGCCATCACCATCCACGCCGTGTTCACCCGGCGGTGAGGAGTTCAAGCAAGGAACCGATGACGCCGGGGGCGGCCGGCTCGCCGCGCCGGATCTGGACGGCCGTCAGCCCGACGGCCACGGCGCCGTCGCAGTACCTGAGCTGGTCATCGACGAAGACGGCCTCGCTGGCCGGGACGTTCAGCCGGCCGAGCGCGGCCTGGTAGATCTCGGGCGACGGTTTCGCGTAGCCGAGCTCACAGGACAGGACGTCGGCGTCGACCAGATCGAGGACACCCAGCCGTTCCAGCATCGGGCGGGTGTCGAAGGTGCAGTTGCTCACCAGCGCGACCGGAATGCCACGCGCCCGCGACTGGAGGAGAAAAGGCAGCGCGTCGGGAAACAGCCCCGCGTCCTCGGTGTAGACCCGGCGGAAGTCCTCGAACAGGCCGTCGCGCGGCGTCGTGCCGCAGGCCGCGAGTGCCTTGGTCAGCGCCTCGTCGATCGAGCAGAGCCCGCGGTCCAGATCGGGCAGCAACGGCATCAGTTCCCGGCCGAAGCGATCGGGATCCACTCCGGCGACCTTCGCTAGTCCGATCTGGCGGGCACCGAAATCGCAGGAGACAAGGGTGTCGTACACATCGACCAGGAACGCGGACATAAGGACATCATTCCTGGTTGGTGCGGCATCAACCAGACTCTTGCCTGGTTGATGCCGCATCCACCATGATCAACTCCGCGTCGCTGGGGTCAGCTGACGGGCTTGAGGTGCAGGATAACCACCTCGTCGGTGCCGGTGTCCGAGCTGTTGTTGGAGCCCGAGGGCTGGCCTGAGTCGTACGGGTTGGCCGCGGTGGGCCAGCCCGTGTAGTGCTGCGAGTTGTACTCGAACCAGTCGGAGGCCGTCGTGGTCGGGATGATTGGCACGTTGTCCGCCACGTACTGCTCGAGCGGGACCAGGTCCTGGGCCTGTTCGGCGGTGGTGGCGGCGCTCGCTACCGTGTTGATCTCGGAGTCCACCGTCGGGTTGTCGAGCCGCTCGTAGTCACCGGTCGCGTTGTTGGCGCTGGCTCCGGTGGCGAGCGAACTGTCGAGCCAGTTCTGGTACATGTTGTACGGGGTCAGGCCGCCGGAGGCCCAGTGCAGCGTGAGCTGGAAGTCGCCGTCGGCGATGTCGCTGGTCCAGGCGTTGGTCGAGATCCCGTCGAACGTGGCGTCGATACCCGCGGCGCGCAGTTCCTGCGCGATGAGCGAGTCGTCGGCCGCGTAGTCGGTGTAGGCGGAGGGGTCGGTGAGCGTCAGCGAGACGGTCTGGCCGCCCTTCTCGAAGAAGCCGTTGCTCCCCTTGGTGTACCCGGCGTTCTCCAGCACCTTCTCCGCCGACGCCACGTTCGCGGCGGCCGAGTTGCTCTGCGACGCGATCGAGCCAGTGCTCCACGCCGAGTAGGTGGGCAGTGTCAGGCCGTCGGCGGTGGTCACCGGCGATTCCAGCCCCGACTCGCCCTCATCGGCGATCAGCGTTCTGTCGATCGCGTCGCTGATCGCCTGCCGCACCGGCAGCTGGTTGGTCGGCCACTTGGTGAGGTTCGGGAACAGCGCGTTCGTGCTGCCCGGGGCCTCCCAGTAGTGGTGAGTGGCCGGATTGGTGTCGATAAAGCTCTTCTGCAGGCCGGGTATGTAGTTACCCGTCCAGTCGATCGTTCCGGAGAACAGGGCGCTCAGCGCACCCGTGTTAGAGGTGTACGCCGGGAAGTAGACCTTCGGCACGCTCACCGACTGCCAGTAGTACGGGTTCTTCTTCAGCGTGATGCCCTGTGAGGTGAACGTGTCCAGCGTGTAGGGGCCGGTGCCCACCGGGTTGGTGTCGGTGTAGTTCGCGGGGTTGCCGACCTTCGACCACACCGCCTCGGGCAGGATCGCCTGGCCCGCGATGTACTGCAGGTTGGCGTACTGCGCGGTCGGGAAGGTGAGCGTCACGTTGTTGCCGGAGGAGCTGACGCTGCTGATGTCCAGGCCGTTCAGGTTCAGCGTGGGGTTGGCCTTCACCAGATTGTAGGTGAACACCACGTCGGCCGGCGTGAGCGCTGTCCCGTTGCTCCACTTCACGCCCTGGCGAATCGCGAAGGTGATCGATTTGCCGCCGTTACCCCAGGAGTATGAGGTTGCCAGCCACGGGTAGTATTTGGGCGGCGAGGCAATGTCGAATTGAATGAGCGGTTCATAAATGAGACCTGTCACGCCCATCGCGTACGCCGCCTGAGTGGTGGCGTACGGGTTGAAGTCCTGAGTGATGGTGGTCTCGGGTGAGCTCTCCATCACCAGTGTGGCGCCCGTGCTGCTGGTGCCGGAACTGGCCCCGCCGCTCGAGCTGGCACTCGAGCACGCGGCGACACCGGTCGCCAGCAGCGCGGCTACGCCAATAGCTAGGAACCGTCTTTGGTTCTTCATGCGTCGCTTCCTTTCTTTATCGGTTCGGGTACAACGTCGAGGTGCCAGCAGGCCGCCGCCCGGGTCTCCGAGAGCGGCTCGAGCGGTGGCACGGCCTTGCGGCACTTGTCAGTGACGAGCGGGCACCTGGTGCTGAACGGGCAGCCGGTCGCGGCGGCCGCAGGGGCACCGAGCACCTTCGGCGGTCGCTCGCCGAGGTTGTCGGGGTCGGGCGCGGACGCGATCAGCAGTTGGGTGTACGGATGCCTGGGCTGCTGGGTGACGTCCTCGGCGGGGCCACGTTCCACGACCTGGCCGGCGAACATCACCAGCACCTCGTCGGCGAAATAGCGGGCCGACGCGATGTCATGCGTGATGTACAGCAGCGCGAGATGCAGCCGCTCCCGCAGGTCGTTCAGCAGGCTCAGCATCTCGAGCCGGATCGAAACGTCCAGCATGGACACCGGCTCGTCGGCCAGCAGCACGCTGGGCCGGGCGGCGAGCGCGCGGGCGAACGAGACCCGCTGTCGCTGACCGCCGGACATCTCGTGTGGGTACTTGGCCAGGAACGACTCGGGCGGGGTCAGGCTGACCTGCTCCATCAGCTCGCGCAGCGTCTCCTCGACGTTCGCTCCCTTGTCGTGCATCTTGACCGGTCGCGACACGCTGTAGCGGACGGTATGCACCGGGTTGAGCGATGCGAACGGGTCCTGGAACACGTACTGGACCTGGCTCTTGTACTCGCGGAACCGCAGGCTGTTCACCGGGGTGCCGTCGAGCTCGATGCGGCCCGCGGTCGGGCGTTCCTGCCGCGCGAGTAGCCGGGCGACGGTTGACTTGCCAGACCCGCTCTCTCCGACCAGCGCCACCACGGCGCCCTGGTACAGGCTGAGCGAGACGTCGCGGACCGCGTGCACGATCTGACCGCGGCCGATCTTGAAGTCCTTGCTGAGGCCGGTCGCCTCCAGCGCGAGCGGGCCGCGAGCCGCCGCGGCCGACGTCGTGACCATAATGACCGCGCCTCCGTCTCGACGACCTCGGGAGCCGGGGTGTCCGGCCCCACGAACGGGCAGGCGGTCCGGTGCTCCGGGTCGTCGGAGCCGGTTACCGGCAGCAGGCTCATGTCCACTTCCTCGCACGCCGACGTGCCATAGCCGCATCGGGGCAGGAACGGGCAGCCGGGCGGCAGGTTGCGCGGGTCCGGCGGCGATCCGGGTATCCCGGCCAGCTCACGACGCGGGCCGTGCAGCGACGGGAACGAGTTCAGCAGTCCCCTGGTGTAGGGATGAGCGGGCTCGTAGTGCAGCTCGCGCGATGTTCCGGTCTCCAGTAGCCGTCCCGCGTACATCACGGCGATCCGGTCGGCCAGCTCGAGCAGCAGCGACAGGTCATGGGTGATGAACAAGATCGCGAACCCCAGCCGCTCCCGCAGCTCGGCGATCTGGGCGAGGATGTCGCGCTGGACCACCACGTCGAGCGCGGTGGTCGGCTCGTCCATGATGATGACCTCGGGATCGGTGGCCAGCGCCATCGCGATCATCACCCGCTGCCGCATCCCGCCGGACAGCTGGTGCGGGAAACCACGCAGCCGGCTCCGCGGGATCCCGACCAGGTCTAGCAACGACGCCGCCTTGTCATCGGCGTCGGAGCGCGACATGTCCATGTGGGCGTGGATCGCGTCGGTGAGCTGTGCGCGAATCGACAGCACCGGGTTCAAGGCGTTCATCGCGCTCTGGAACACGATGGCGATCTCCCGCCAGCGCAGCTGCCGCAGCCCCTCACCGTCCAGCTGAAGGACGTCCATTGAGGAAAAGCCAGACCGCTGGCCGTTGTACCGCACGCTGCCGCCGGTGATCACCGCCGGAGGCCGCAGCAAGCGGCAGGATCCGTAGGCGAGGGTGGACTTGCCCGAGCCGCTCTCCCCCGCCAGGCCGACCACCTCCCCTGGGTACAGGGACAGGCTCACCTGGTCGACGGCGCGCACGTCTTTCTCCCCGGACGGGCTCCGGTAGGCGACAGAGAAATCGGTGATCTCAAGGACGGGTTTCATTTGTCGCCGCCGATCAGAACGGGGGTCGGATCGGCTGGCCGCGCCTTGGTTATCGCCGCGTCGCGCAGCCGGGGGTTGGCGAGTTCGTCGATCCCGGTATTCAGCAGCACCAGGCCGGTTCCGATCAGCGCCACCGCCAGCCCCGGCGGCACGAACCACCACCACGCACCGAGTTGCAGGGCCTGATCGCTCTCCGCCCAGTAGAGCATCGTGCCCAGGCTCCAGCTGTTGAGGTCGGCGAGGCCGACGAAGGCCAGCGCCACCGACGCGCCGATCGCGTACAGCACGGTGTTGACGAAGCTGGCGGCGATCAGGCTGACTTCGTTGGGCACGATCTCGAAGAGCAGGATCCGCCAGGTCCGCTCGCCGGTTTCCCGCGCCGCCGAGACGAAGTCGCGGTTGCGCAACGCCAGGGTCTGCGCCCGCAACAACCGCGCGCCCCATGGCCAGCCAAGCACGCTCAGCACCACAATCATCGGCGTCTGGCCGCTGCGCGACAGGTAGCCGAGCAGGATGATCAGCAGCGGCAGCGCCGGGATGACGAGGAAGACGTTAGATACCAGGGACAGCAGCTCGTCCCAGGCGCCGCCCAGGTAACCGGCCGCCACCCCCACGATCACCGCCGCGATGGTGGCCAGCACGCCGACGATGACCGCCAGCACCAGCGTGAGCCGGATCCCGTACAGCAGCTGGGACAGCACGTCCTGCCCGGTCTGGGTGGTGCCGAGCAGGTGCTGCAGGCTCGGGGCGTTCATCGAGAGGGCCGGGTTGGGGTTCTGGAAGGTCGGGTCGTACGGCGCGACCATCGGGCCGATGACCCCGGCGATGACGAACGCGGCGAGTAGCACCGCTCCGGCGCGTGCCTTGGTCGGCATCCGCCGCCAGCGTCCGGGACGGGCGTCGGCCTTGCCCGCGGCCGTGACTACGGGCAGCGCCACGCTCACCTGGTCACCGCCCCGGCTCGGGTCCGCGGATCGACGAGCACGATGACCACATCGACGACCATGTTGGCCAGTAGCACCGCGAACGTGATCACCAGGAAGATCGCTTGCATCATCGGGAAGTCGTCCGAGGTCACCGCGTTCAGCAGCAGTAGCCCGATCCCGGGATAGGCGAACACGATCTCCATCACGATCGCGCCCGAGATCACGAAGCCCAAGGCGAGGCCGAAACCCTGCAACTGCGGCAGCAGCGCATTGCGCGCCGCGTAGGTGAAGATGACCCGGTGGCTCCTCAGCCCCTTGGCCTGCGCCGCCACCACGTAATCCTCTCCGGTGGTGGTGATCATGACGTTGCGCATCTGCAGCATCCAGCCAGCCACCGAGGTGATCACGATGGTGAACGCCGGCAGTATCGAGTGCTGGATGGCGCTGCCGATGAAGGCCGAGTTCCATCCAGGAACCATGCCCTCGCCATAGCCTTGCCCGGTCGGGAACACGTGGGTCTTGATCGCCAGCAGCTCGATCAGGACCAGCGCGAGGAAGAAGTACGGGACCGCCTGGATGAACATCAGCCCGGGCATCACCCGGTCCAGCCAGCCGCCGCGCAGCCAGCCGGCCATGATGCCGAGCCCGGTGCCGACCACGAACGCGATGACAGTGGCCGTTCCGACCAAGGTCAGCGTCCACGGGATCGTCGCGTCGAGTATCGAGGACACCGAAGCCGGGTACTGCGAGACGTCGGTACCGAAGTTGAATGTGAGCACGTCACCCAGGTAGGCGACGTACTGATGCCACAACGAGCCCGCGTGCCCGACCCCTAGTAGCGCCTGCAGCGCCTTGTAGGCCGATGGCTGAAGGCTCGGGAACTTCGCCATAATGGCCTGCACGGCGTTACCGGGCATGGCCCGGGGCAGAAAGAAGTTCGCGGTCAGCGCGACCCAGGCCGCTACGACGTAGAAACCCAGGCGGCGGAGAATGAAGGCCATGTACGCTCCGCTCGGAATTGGTGGTTAGGTGTCCCGTCCCACGGGACGTCGGATGGTGGTTCCCGGCGGGCAGCCGCAGCTGCGCCGGATCACTAGTTCGGTTGGCAGTGTCTGTACTTGCGGGGGCAGGCCAGGCTTGGCGATGCGATCCAGCAGCCGGGCGCAGGCCCGCTCACCGAGCACGCGCATCGGCTGGAAAACGGTGGTGAGCTGCGGTTCGTACCAGTCCGCGGCGGCGATGTCGTCGAAGCCGACGACGGCGACCTGATCCGGCACCCGGACACCGGCCCGGGCGAGCACCAGCAGCACCCCGATCGCCATCTGGTCGTTCGCCGCGACCACGGCGTCGGGCAGGTTGTCCCGTGCCTCGGCGAGGATCCGCTCGCCAGCGGCGAGCCCGGTCTCCACGTTGAACCAGCCGCTCGTGCTGCCGGTCAGCTGGACCTCTGGATGCATCTTCAGCACATGCTGGAGTCCGAGCCGCCGTTGCATGGCGTCCGGCGCGTCCTGCGGCCCTTCCACGTAGTAGATCCGCCGCGTGCCGTGCTCCTCGATCAGGTGCTCGATGATGGCGGCCGATCCAGCCAGGTTGTCGGCCGTCACCACGTCGAACTCGTGATCCGCGGGTGAGCCCGCGATGACGGTGACCGGTACCCGGGTCGCCAGCCGTTCCATAAGCCGCTTCGGGAAGCTACCCTCGCTGACCAGGATGCCGTCGACCTTGCCGGACATGGCGAGGATCCGGCGCACGTTCGTCGTGGTGTAGCCGTTGTAGAACGTGAGGAGCAGCGACCAGTTCAGCTCGCTGATCCGCGGCTCCACTCCGCGCAGGATGTCGTCAATGTAGGTAGGGCTGCTGTTTTCCACGTCTTGCGGCTGCATCGGACGCTCGCAGCAGATCAGCCCGATGACCTCCTTGCGGCGACGTGACAGGCTCTGCGCGGCGCCGTCGGGGATATAGCCGAGCTCCTCGATCGCCTTCTGCACGCGGGCACGGGTCGACTCGCGAACCAGGTCTTGCCCGTGCAGCACACGGGATACCGTCGCGGTCGAGACACCGGCCCGGCGGGCGACGTCGTAGAGCGTAACCAATGCGAGAATGTCCTTATGTAAGCGTTTACATCCCGTAATCTAAGCGCTTACACTAACGGTCGGCACACGGACGGTCAAGATACGAGTCACGTAACAGAAACATCAACGAAATGTCACGAACCCCCAGGAGGCGTGCATGACCGGACTCGGATTTCCCGAAGGCTTCGTCTGGGGAGCGGCGACGGCCGCGTACCAGATCGAGGGCGCGGCGGATGCTGACGGACGGACCCCGTCGGTCTGGGACACCTTCAGCCGGACCCCTGGCAAGACCTGGCACGGGGACACCGGTGACATCGCTTGCGACTCCTACCACCGCTACCGAGAAGACGTCGCGTTGATCGCTTCGCTCGGTCTATCGTCGTACCGGTTCTCGCTTTCCTGGCCGCGGATCCAGCCAGGCGGCCGCGGGCCGGCCAACACCAAGGGGCTGGACCACTACCGCGCGCTGCTCGACAAACTCGCCGAGCAAGGCATCGCCGCCGCCGTCACGCTTTACCACTGGGACCTGCCACAGGAACTGCAGGATGAGGGCGGCTGGGCCTCCCGCGACGTGGCCGGGCGGTTCGCCGACTACACCGAACTCGTCGTTAAGTCACTTGGTGATCGCGCTGCCCGCTGGATCACCCTGAACGAACCTCAGGTGGTCGCGGACAATGGTTACCGGCAGGGGTCGCACGCGCCCGGCCTGACCGACCCGGTGGCGGCCGCGGCGGCCAACCATCATCTGCTGCTCGCGCACGGACTGAGCGTGCAGGCGCTGCGCGCGCACGGCGCGGCCGAGGTCGGCATCACGCTCGACATGCATCCGATTCGGCTGCTCGGTTCCGGGCCGGAGCTGGAGCGCGCCCGGGACATCGCGGACGCGGACGCCAACGGTCTTTACCTGTCGCCGATCCTGCACGGGCGCTACCCCGAGGACGCCTCCCCGTCGATGCGGCCGCCGGAGGAGCTGATCGCCGACGGGGACCTGGAGTTGATCAGCGCCCCGCTGGACTTCCTGGGCGTGAACTACTACTCCCCCACGTTCTTGCGCCAGGGCGACCCCGACCGCCTGCTGGCGGACGAGGTTCCCGCTCCGGCACCGGTGCCGGGCGTCGTCGGGTTCCGTCCGCCGGACCTCGAGCGGACGCCGATGGACTGGCTGGTCGATCCCGAGGGGCTCTATGAGCTGCTGGTACGGGTCGCGGGCGAGGCGCCAGGGCTGCCGCTGTACGTCACCGAGAACGGTTGCGCGGCGGAGGACTACATCACCCCGGAGGGGACCGTCAACGACCCCGAGCGGGTGCACTACCTGCACCAGCACCTGGCGGCCGCCGAGCGAGCGATCAAGGATGGCGTCCCGCTGGCCGGGTACTACGTCTGGTCGCTGCTCGACAACTTCGAGTGGGGCTGGGGGTATTCCAAGCGGTTTGGCATCGTTTACAACGACTTCGGCACCCAGCGCCGCATTCCCAAGTCCAGCGCGGCGTTCTACTCGGCGGTCGCCCGCGCCAACGCGCTGCCGGAGTCCTGAGCTCACCGGCCACGACCCTTTTTTGACCATAACGGCGGTTTCCATCCCCGTCGTGAAGGTCGTGGCCGGGGAGTCAGCTGGCCTTGAGGCGGGAACGATAGCATCAGGTCGGTCTGCCTGTGAGATTGCTGGGCAGGCTCCGCTCAACGTCGACTAGGAGCAGACTGGCATGACTCTTTTCTCCAGGGCCCACGACATACTCGCGGCCAAGACCAACAAGGCGCTCGATGCCGCGGAAAAGCCCGACGAGATGCTCGATCTGTCCTACGAGCAGATGCTCGATCACATCACCCAGGTCCGTCAGGCCCTGGTCACCATCGCCGCCTCGCGCAAGCGGATCGAGCTGCAGGAGCAGCAGCTCCAGCATTCGGTTGATCACCTGAATGACCAGGCCAAGCAGGCGCTCGCGGTCGGCAAGGAGGATCTGGCGCGGGAAGCGCTGCAGCGCAAGGCCGCGGCTCAGAGCCAGATCGACGGCATGGAACCGCAGCACCAGCAGCTCACCGAGGAAGAGCAGAAGCTCGAGCAGACGCTGTCGGCGCTGCAGGACCGGGTCAACAAGTTCCGGACGCAGAAGGAGACGCTGAAGGCGCAGTACACCGCCGCCAGCGCGATCAGTTCGGTGAACGAGAGCGTCGCGGGGATCTCCAGCACGCTGGGCGACTCGGGTGCGGCGCTACAGCGGGCCCAGGACAAGATCGACAACATGCAGGCCCGGGCCGGCGCCCTGGACGAGCTCCTGCAGTCCGGTGTGCTGGAGGACGCGGGCGGCAGCACCGACGACATCCAGCGGGAACTCGACGAAGCTGGGGCGTCCGCCGACGTGGACAGCGAACTCGCCGCGCTCAAGGCCCAGATCGGCCCGGCCAAGTCGGCGCCGGAACTGTCCGCGGGCAACAGCTAGCTGCGGGTGCGGGGCTGGCGTCGGCGGGTCCGGGACTGGCTGTCGGCGGGTCCGGGGCTGGCGGGTCACCGTGGCGGGCCCCGGACCGGCGGCGCTAACCCCGCGCCGCGCCGCGCCACCCGCACCGCGCCACCCGCACCGCCCCGCGCCAGTCACACTAGCCCCAGGGCCAACACCAGCCCCGCGGCGGCGCTGCACCAGCACCATGGATGTCCCATCGATGGTGCTATCACGCCAGCGATGGGACATCGATAGCGTCGCCGAGCGCCTCAGAGCGAGGAACACCAGCCTCGTGTGAACCACCCATCACGTGAGCCCCAGGCGTGGGCACTTAAATGCTTCGCGAGTTCGGCGGCGAGGTAGAGATCATGGGTGGATGGCTGAGCTCAAGGTGGCAACCCATACATATCCCGGCATCACCACCGGCCGGCTGCGGCGTAACTTCTCCGGAGTGCTGATATCGACCGTGGCCTGGCGAAACCGCGCCATGGCGGGTGTCCGGCACAGCGGCAGCCTGGTCAGCGGCCCGCGCTCCGACGATAGGACTCGAGCCTGATGACGACTCGGCATACGGCCATCGTGACCGGCGCCAACCACGGCATCGGCGCGGCGACCGCCCACGCGCTGGCCGGGCGCGGGTGCGCGGTCCTGTGTACCTACCTGCGGGTTGCCGACCCGGCCGATCCCGGAATCCCGCAAACATACCGGGATCGCCGCGCGCAGGACGCCGTGGCTGTCATTGCCCGCATCCGCGAAGACGGCGGGACGGCAGCCGCGGTGGAGGCCGACCTTTCCGACCCCGGAGCACCAGCCCTGCTGTTCAACGCGGCCGAGGAACAGTTCGGCCCCGTTGACATCCTGGTCAACAACGCGACTGGATGGCTAGCCGATACCTTCGCCCCGACTCGAATCGATTGGGCTGGCAGATCGCTCCAGCCGGTAACCGCCACGACCTGGACCCAGCAGTTCGGCGTCGACGCGATGGGCGCGGCCCTGATGATCAGCGAGTTCGCGCGCCGTCACATCGCACGCCAGGCGAACTGGGGCCGGATCATCGGGCTGACCTCCGGCGGCGAGCTCGGTTTCCCGGAGGAAGTCTCCTACGGAGCCGCCAAAGCCGCTCAGCTGAACTACACCATGTCAGCGGCCTTCGAACTCGCGCCGTTCGGAGTCACGGCCAACATGGTGTGCCCGCCCGTCACCGACACTGGCTGGGTCACCGACGCGGTACGGGAGCAGGTCACCGCGAACCCCGAGCTCATCCATATCGCTAGTCCCGACGAGGTCGCCGAGGTGATCGCCTACCTCGCTTCCGACGCGGCCGCGCTGATCACCGCGAACGTGATCAAGCTGCGCTGAAGGCGCGAGGGAAAGCGATCCTGCCTTCCGACGAAGTACGGGTAATAGTGACCCGCTCACTCCGGAAGAGGCAGCTATATGACGGAGACAGGTATTTGACCGCCGACGCGGGCGAGCGGGTGACCGATGCCCAGCTCGCAGCCGCGTTCCGGTGGGATCCGGAACGATTCACCGTCGTCTACGACCGATATTTCATCGATATCCATCGGTATGTGGCCGGAAGACTGGACACCCAAGTGGCCGACGACATCGCCGCCGAGACCTTCCTCGTGGCATTCGGCGATCGCGACCGATTCGACCCTCAACGCGGCAGCCTGCGGCCCTGGCTGTTCGGCATCGCCACGAATCTGGTGGCCCGTCACCGGCGCGCGGAAGCTCGCCATTACAAGGCGCTGGCCCGACGGGGGCTGACCAGTGGATAGACGGTCATGAGAACCGGGTTGTCGACGCGGTGGCCGCCCAGCGTATGCAACCGCGGCTGGCGACGTCGTCGACCAGGGACGGCGCCGGCTTCGCCAGGCGATCCGCGAGCCGGCCGGCCGACGGGCGCCCGCCCGACCGCACAGGACCCGCTGGCTAGCCGCCGGGCTCGGCCTGACCGCTGTGGCGGCCGCTGCGGTGACCGCCATCGTGATTCCCTCGGGTCCGACCGCCAGCACCGGGTCAGCTGCCACGACCGGGCTGACAGCCCGGCAGATCCTGCTCGCGGCCGCGACCACGGCGGCGACGGTGCGGGCCGACACCTACTGGCACTTCGAGATCACCATGGGCTCCGCGAAGTCGTCCCCCGGAGCCAGCGTCGTCGACACCTACCAGACCTGGATAGCGCATGACGGAGTACTGGAACAGCGAGCCGGCCTGCGCCGCACCGACCGGAACCGTGGTCTTCGAGGGGCCGGGACTGGGTGGGTTCTCGCTCCCGCTGGAATACGGTAACGCGGCGCCTAAGCCTAGCCCCAGCACCACGTCAGAGCCGGGGAATGGGCCGCTCACTTACGACGAGACCCAGCAGTTGCCGACCAACCCAGCCCCGCTGAAAGCATGGCTCGCAAGGTACGAGCGGACGGACATCTCGATGGCCGATGCGCTGATCGCCCTGCAATTCGAGGTACCGGCCCCACCGCGAGTACGTGCCGCCGCCTACCGCGTGCTCGCCAGTTTCCCTGACGTCAAGAACCTTGGCCCGGTCAAGGGCGGGCAGGAGCTGCTGATCTCCTTCCCGTCCGGTGGAGGATGGATCAAGCTGGTCGTCGATCCGGCGACCTCGCTGGTGCGGAACGAGACCGACGCGAAGGTCGCCACGACGATCGAGGCGGCCGGATGGACGAACCAGCTGCCCAGGGTCGTTTCGCTGCGGTCCGGAACTAGCTGCTGAGCTGGTCCTGCCCTGCCATGGCCACGGTGGTGGTCATGGCAGGGCGGGCGGCTCCCCCTGCGGCCAGCACACTCGGCTGCATCGTCACCAACCCGGCATGTCCGCAACAAGATCGTGGAACAAAAGCGGTATTACTTCGCCGCGGAGGCCGACCTGCCCCGCTATCCGGCCGCTAGGGGCAGCGATTCCGGGTGATTAGAGGTGCGGCGCGCACGGTCCTCACCCGTCGTCACCCGGCTGGTCGGCCGCACGCGGCTTGTTCAGGTGCGATTGCGCCTCGCGGGTCGCCGGCAGCGGTCCTCCGGCCGCGAAATAGCGCCGCCCCGCGATGAGCAGTTCCTCGGCCGGGAACTTCGTGATGACCTCGCACCCGCTGGCGGTCACGACGATCTCTTCCTCGATCCGGGCGGCCGACCAGCCGTCGGATCCCGGCCAGTAGGTCTCGAGCGCGAACACCATGCCTTCCTCGAGCACCTCAGGATGGTCGAAGGAGACCATCCGGGAGAAGATAGGCTTCTCCCAGATCGACAGGCCCACGCCGTGCCCGAACTGCAGGCCGAAGGCCGCCTCCTCACTGGCGAAGCCGAACTCCGTGGCGGCCGGCCAGGCCGCGACGACATCGGCGGTGGTCGCGCCGGGGCGGACGCACGCGATGGCCTGGTCGATGTACTCCCGGCAGCGCTGGTAGGCGTCACGCTGGGCCCGGGAAGCGCTGCCGACCGCGAAGGTCCGGTAGTAGCAGGTGCGGTATCCCTGATAGCTGTGCAAGATGTCGAAGAACGCGGGATCGCCGGGGCGGATGATGCGATCGGAGTAGACGTGCGGGTGCGGCGAGCAGCGCTCGCCGGAGATAGCGTTGACGCCCTCGACATACTCCGAGCCAAGGTCATAGAGGGTCTTGCTGACTAGGCCCACGCACTCGTTCTCCTTGACCCCCGGCCGCAGGAAGTCATAAAGGCTCTCGTACGCGGCATCGACCATCGAGCACGCCTGCGTCAGGAGGGCGATCTCGTCGCGGGTCTTGACGCGGCGGGCATCGAGGAACACCTGCTGGCCGTCCACCACGGTGAGCCCGGCCCGCTGGAGCGCGAACAGCACCGGCGGCTCGACCACGTCGACGCCGAGCGGGGCGCCGGCCAGACCGCGCTCCTCGAGTTCCAGCTTGACCTTGCGGGCGACCTCGTCCGCGATGCCGGCGTCCGGGTGGAAGGCACCACGCAGTGTGGAGATGCCAGGTCGTGACCGGCTGGTGCCGTCCTCGTCGTCAAGCCACGGGTTGTACAGCTGATGATGCCGGGCGGCGGACCCGAAGTCCCAGATGATCGGCTGGCCTCCGCGCGGGAGCAAGGCGAACCGGATGAGCTTGTCCATCGCCCAGGTACCGATGTGGGTCGAGGTCATGTACCGGATGTTGGCGAAGTCGAAACTCAGCAGCGCGCCGAGCTCAGATTCCTCCAGCTTGGCGGCCAGCCGCCCGAGCCGTTCCGAGCGCATGGCGTCGATATCGATCCGCTGTTCCCAGTCCGGGAACGAAGATCCGTAGGTGGCGATACCCACTGAGGACGCTCCTTCCGAGCGTGTAGTGTTACTTAACGTTGTGTGCATACGGGGGTCGGGTGTCCGGGCGGGGACGCCCGTGGCGAGGAGGGCAGGTCAAGATGGCGGAGGACCAGAACGCCGCGGTGGAGATGTCCCCGCCTGACCAGATCGGGCGGCGGCTGCGCGAGGCGCGCTTGGCCCGTGGCATCTCGCTGCGGGAATTGGCCCGCCAGGTCGGCGTCTCCCCAAGCTTCGTCTCCCAGGTGGAGCGGGGCAAGGCGAACCCGTCCGTCGGCACGCTCTATGCGTTCGTCACCAAGCTGGGCACCTCGCTGGACGAGCTGACCGGCGAGCGCCCTGGACCCGTCGTGGCAGAGCAGATCGCCCCGGCTGACCAGCAGATGTCCTGGGATCCGAGGACGGCTGCCTGGCCCCGCATCGGCGCGCCGGTCCAGCGCACGCATGAGCGGCGCAAGATCCAGCTCTCCGGTGTCGTCTGGGAACGCCTGACGCACGACGACGACCCGTACACCGACTTCCTGCACGTCCGTTACGCCCCAGGTAGCGCGTCCTGTCCGGAGAACGACATGATGCGGCACGGCGGGCGCGAGTACGGGTACATCGTCAGCGGCCGTATCGACATCCAGATAGGTTTCGACCTCTACCACCTCGATCCTGGCGATTCCATTCACTTCGACTCCACGACTCCGCACCGGCTGAGCAACCCTTACGACGAGCCGTGCACCGGCATCTGGGTGGTGATCGCCCGGCGCGAGGACAATCGCGTGACCGGGCAGACGGGGGCCGCGAGCTCCAATCACCTGCCTGGTTTGCTGTGAGGCGCCCCCGGGCCTAGGCCATGAGGAGCCCGCCCGCTCGTCCCCGCGCGCGAGAGAACAGCCCGGCGCCCGCCAGGATGAGCAGCCCCGGCAGCCATTCCTGCCAGGCCTCGCCGAGGCCGAGGAAGCTGGTGGCCGCGACGATCTCCTGGATCAGGAACGCGCCGACGATGGCCCCCAGGTAGGAGCCCCGTCCGCCGTAGATGCTCGCGCCGCCGAGGACGGCCGCCGTGATGCTGGTCAGCGTGTAATCGGTGCCCAGCCCTGCTTGGCCGACGCCAACCAGGCTGGTGAGCGCGATGCCGGCCAGGACGGCGAAGACCGAGCAGGTGACATGGGCGCCCACGATCGTGGTCTGCACCCGGGCGCCCATCCGCTGAGCCCGCGGCTGCGCCGACCCGACTGCCCGCAGCTCGACGCCGCGCCTGGAGTGGCGCAGCATCCACTGGCCCGCCGCCAGCGCGATCACCGAGATAAGCGCGACCACCGGCACGACGCCGACCTTGGTCTGCAGGAGCCGGATGGACGAGGCGTCGATGTAGCCGCTGGGCGTCGGACGCAGCACCAGGCCCAAGCCTTGCAAGAAGATATACATAACGAGGGTGGCGATTACCGCGGGCAGCCGCACCAGCCTGATGCCGACGGCGTTCACCACGCCGACGGCGACTCCCGCGAGCAGGCTGACCGCTATGCCGGTGAGCAGTCCAGGCAGTCCGTGCCCGGCGGTGGCGAAGAACGACATGATCACCACCACCAGGCCCATCAGCGGGCCGACCGAGAGGTCGATGCTGCCCGCGAGGAGCACGGTGAGCTGGCCGCCGGCCACGAAGATCAGGATGCTGGCCAGGAGCATCGTGTTGGACAGGTTGTAGGAATCCAGGAAGAGCCCGTTTCTGCTGGTTGTGTACGCGGCCAGCAGGACCGCGAGGACGACGAGGACGCCCGCTGGCAGGTGATCACTGCCCAGCAGTCCTGGCATGGCCGGCCGCCATCGCCGCCAGCCATGCCGGGTGTCCTGCGCGGCGGGCTCGTCCGGCTGGCCGGCATCGTCGCGGGTCGCCAGGATGGCTGACCCGGTAATGGCCCGTTCGGTGAGATCCTTCCCGGCCAGCTCACGCGCCACCCGGCCGCGGGAGAATACCAGGACGCGGTCGCACAGGCCCACCAGCTCGATGGCATCGCTGGACAGGGCGAGCACCGCGTGCCCCGCCCCGGCGAAATCGCGCAGCAGCCGGTAGATCTCCATCCGGGCGCCGACGTCCACCCCTCGGGTGGGCTCGTCGGCCAGCAGGACATTCGGCTCGGCGGCCAGGGATCGCGCGAAGACCACCTTCTGCTGGTTGCCGCCGGAGAGCCCGGCGACCGGCGATTCGATGCCGGGCGTACGGACGTTCAGCGCCGAGACCGCCTCGCGTGCCCCGGCCGCCTCACGGCCACGGTCGACCACCCCCCAGCGGGACAGCTTCGGCAGGATGAGCGCGGAGTAGTTCTCTCGCACCGACAGCGGGAGAAACGCGCCCTCGGTGTGCCTGTCGCCGGGCAGGTGGACGATGCCGCGAGCACCGGCGGCGGCCGGGGTGAGGCCGGTCACCGACTCTCCGCTCACCTGGATCTCCCCCGAGCTGGGCACCAGTCCGGCCAGTGCCCGCAGCAGCTCGCGCTGCCCGTTGCCCTCCACCCCGGCCAGGCCAACGATCTCACCGGGGCGCAGTTCCAGGTCGACAGCGGTGAACCGGGGTCCGGTCAGCTGGCGGGCCGCCAGCAGCGGCGCGTCGGCCGCCAGCGGCGCGGCGAGCTTGTCCGGGAAGATACCGGACACCTCTCGTCCGACGATCAGCTGCAGCACGTCCTGCTCGGTCACCGCGTCCGCGTCGAAGGTTCCGCGGATCTCACCGTCCCGCAGGACCGTGATCCGGCTGGCGATTCGCCGTACCTCGGGGAACCGGTGTGAGATGTACACCACCGCGGCGCCAGCGTCGCGTAGCTGTTCCACCTGCTCGAACAGCCGGGCGCTCTCGGCCTCGGTCAGCGATTCCGTGGGCTCGTCGAGCACGAGGACCTTGGATTCCAGTGCCAGGGCCCTGGCGATTTCCACGAGCTGCCGTTGCGCGATGGTCAGCTCGCCCGCGCGCGTGCCGGGCGCGATGTCCGCGCCGACGGCGGCCAGCTGCGTCCGTGCCCACTCCGCGGCTCCGGATCGGGCCGGACGGCGGTCCGGCGGCAGCGAGAACAGCAGGTTCTCCGCTACCGACAGGTCGTCGATGACGGTGGCGTGCTGGTAAACCACGGCCAGGCCTAGCTGCTGCGCCGCCGCTGGCGACGGTCGGGTCAGCCGGTGCCCTCCGATCTCGACCGTCCCGCTGTCCGGTGCGATGACGCCAGCCGCCACCGCCATCAGGGTTGACTTCCCGGCGCCGTTCTCGCCGACGAGCGCGTGTACCTCGCCCGGCTTGACGGTGAAGCTGACGTCTTTGAGCGCCAGGACGCCGGGAAAGGACTTGACGATGTGGTCGAGCCGGAGGACCTCGGTTGACATATGGATGCCCGTTCCTACGCCTTGCCATACTCGGCCAGCTGGGACGCCGAGAGCTTGTTGGAGTTGTAGTAGTCCGACGGCTCGGCCGAGTTGCAGACGGGCGCCGCGTCGCCGAGCGAGTTCTCGATCAGCGGCAGGTTGTAGGTGCTGGGCTCGTTGTCCGGCACTCCCTCCGCGGCGGCGATGGCCTTGCGGACCGCGATCCGTCCGAGCCAGTTCCGCGAGGAGATGGTCGCGAGCTGGAAGTCACTGCCCGATGTCTTGGACTTCTGCTGGTAAAGGCAGCCGAGGCCGTTCGCCTCCAGGGTGGCGATGGGGACCAGCGACCGGCCAGCGGCGGCAAACGCGCGGGTCTCCGCGAGAGCGTCGGTGCCGTAGTCCGAGATGACGCCGTTGATGACCGGGTACTTGGCCAGCAGCGAGGCGGCCACCTGCTGTGCCTGGGACGGGTCCCAGTTCGTCACGGCCCAGGTCGAGTCACCGGTGAGCAGGTGGATGCCCGGGTACTTGGCGAAGACGGCCACGACCGCGCTTAGCTGAGCGGTGGTCACTGGGTTGCCAGCCGGGCCGCCCGTCATGACCACGTTGCCCTTGCCGCCGAGTGCCTTGACCATCCAGTCGGCCCACAGCGTCCCGGCGTAACCGGCGTTCCAGTCGACGTAGGTGACGTAGTCCTGTCCTGGCGTGCCGCCAGGGTCGGCGCCCCACGGAACGACCTTCACTCCGGCATTGGTCGCCGCCTCGATCGCCGGCAGCTCCGCCTGACCGAAGTCCGGTATGACCACGATCGCGTTCGCGCCCTGGGCCACCATGGAGTTGATCTGGGAGATGGCGGTCTGCAGCTCGCCGCCGCCGATCTGGACGATGGTCTTGACGTTGGGGCACTTCGCCGCCTCGGACCGGACCGCGGCCATCGACTCCTGTGACCAGGCGTTGATCCCGAATCCGTCCTCGATACCCAGCGTGATCTGCTTCTTTCCGCAGAACGCGGTGCTCGATGTGATGCCGGCGCTGGCGATCTCCTGCGCCGCGCTGAGGGTGATACCGGTACCGGACGAACTGGACGAGGAACTCGCGGAGCCGGATGACCCCGCACTGGAGCAGGCCGCGAGCCCCAGCGCCATGATGGCGGCGGCTCCGGACAGTATCTTTCTATTCACGCAATCCTCCGTGTCATGGGTGTGGACTACTTGGTCAGTCCGTGTCGGCTGACGGCTGTGCGGCGCGAATCAGCGGGTGCCGTGATCCGCCGAACCAGCGGCGCCACGGGACGCTCCGCAGGGCCATCCCCAGGCCGATCGCGATGCTCTGGATGAGGAGTTGCACGGACGCCGGTGCCCCGGCCCCGAACACGACCTGCTGCAGCTGGGTGAGGAACAGCGCCCCGACGGCGGTGGCCAGCACGCTGCCGCTGCCTCCGGCCAGTGACGTTCCGCCGAGCACGACGGCGGCGATCGAGGGAAGAAGGTAGTTGTTCCCGGCCGACAGCCCGGGGGTCTGCAGGTAGCCGGCGACGAGCACCCCGGCCACCCCGTAGCAGACGGCCGCGATGCTGTAGGTGGCCAGCCGGTACCGACGCACCGGCATCCCGGCGGCGTGGGCCGCGGCGGCGCTGGTCCCGATCGCCACGAACCGGCGCCCGGCCGTGGTCCGGCGCAGGACGAACGCCACGCCTGCGACCAGCGCGAGGGCTATCAGCACTAGGTAGGAGACGCCGAGTACGCGGCCGAACGCGAAGCTGGCCAGCCCGGGCGGCGCCGACGCCGACGAGCTTCCCCCGGTGATCTGCAAGATCGTGCCAAGCAGCAGCGCGTTGACACCCAGCGTGGCGACCAGCGGCGTGATTCCGAGCCGGGTGACGGCCAGGCCGCTGACCAGGCCGGCCAGCGCGCTGGCCGCGATCACGACGATTACGGCGGTGAGCAGCCCTGAGTCAGAGCCGTTGGACAGCTTGGTGACCAGGATCGCGGACAGCGAGACGATCCCGGGAACGGACAGGTCGAGGCCTCGCTGCTGGATGACGAGGGTCTGGCCGATGCCGATGATCGCGAGGATCGCCGCGAACGGCAGGGTGCTGCGCAGCGCGCTGGTGCCATCGCTGCCGCCCGCGACCAGCGGGCTGACCAGGAACAGCAGCGCGGTGGCGGGCCAGATGGCGACGTAGGGCCCGCGGAGCAGCCAGCTCGGACTCTTCATCGGGCGAGCCAGCCCCCGTCGGCCGGCAGGGTGACCCCGTTGATGTAGGGCGCCATACCGGACAACAGGAACGCGACGGTCGCCGCGATCTCCTCCGGGCGGCCGATCCGGCCTGCCGGAGTCTGCTCGAACAGTTGCTCCTCGTATCCAGGGGTCGCGTCGAGGATGGGCTGGAGCATCGGGGTGCGGACGAATCCCGGCGCGATGGTGTTGACCCGGATGCCCAGCGGCGCCAGCTCGATGGCGAGTGTCCTGGACAGCGCCTCGATCGCGCCCTTGGTGGCGGCGTAGGCCGAGCAGCCGGCGAATCCGGCCTGAGCTGTCGTGGAGGAGACGAACACGATGCTCGACCCCGGCGGCATCGCGCCGACGGCCCGCTGGGTCATGACGAAATGGGAGACCACGTTGGTGTTCCACTGGCGGGCGATGCTGTCGAGCGTCGTGTCCGCGAGCGGACGCGGATCGAACAGGCTCGCGTTCAGTACCAGCCCGTGGATCGCGCCATAGGCGGCGGTCGCCTCCTCGATCAGGGCTCCCGCGGCGGCCGGCTCCTCCAGGTCGAGGGTCACTGGCACCGCCTGACCGCCCGCGGCCAGTATGTCCGCCGCCACGGCCGCGAGCCGCCCAGTGTCCCGTCCCTGCAGGACGAGCCTGGCGTGCCGGGCTCCCAGGAATCTCGCGGTCTCCGCCCCCATACCGGAACTCGCTCCGGTGATCACGAAACAGCGGTCCGCGAGCTCCCATGGCTCGTCGGCAAGCCGTACGTCAGCCATCTGCCCTCCTGCGCGCTCGTTCTGTGGTGTTTGTTTCAAGAGCGCTACCTGGTGGTAACGATCACCCGACGGTGACGGCAGTGTAGACAGAGCGATTCACGTGCGTCAAGTGTCACTTAACATTGACGACCTCGGGGATTCCCAGCTAGATCGATAAATCCGACGGCAGAAGATAACAGTCCGATAGATTCGTGAAGAGAGGCTTGACGAATTTGGTAAGTGTCACGTTACAGTGCTGACACTCGCACCAGCGGGGTCGCACTGATCAGCGCAGATCTTCGAGGAGTCAGCCATGGCCACGTCGAACCGGTATCTCATCCGCAGCGCCCGTGTTCTCTCCCAGGACCCGGCCATCGGGGATCTGCCGTCCGCCGACATCCTCATCAGTGACGGCAAGATCGAGGCGGTGGCGCCGGACCTCGGCACACCGGACGCCGAGGTCATCGACGGGACGGACCGCATCGCGCTCCCGGGCTTCGTCGACACGCACCGCCACTCCTGGCAGTCGCTGATCAGGCACATGTCCACCGACTGGACTCTGCCCCAGTACTTCTCCGGTGTCCGCGGAGTGCTCGGCAACAAGTACACCCCCGAGGACATGTACGCGGCCAACCTGATCGCCATGCTGGACGCGCTGGACTCAGGCATCACCACGCTGGTCGACTGGTCGCACAACAACAACACGCCCGAGCACGCGGACGCCGCCATTCAGGGCGTGCTGGACTCAGGCATCCGCTGCGTCTGGGCCTACGGGAACTCCAACGACGAATGGCTCCCGGTCAGCGAGACGCCGCAGTCCCGCGACGTGGAGCGGATCGCCAAGCAGTGGTTCTCGTCCACCGACCAGCTCGTGACGCTGGCGCTCGCGCCGCGCGGGCCGCAGTTCGCGACCAGGGACGTGACACTGCACGATTTCGGGCTAGCACGGGAACTCGACATCCCGGTCACGGTCCACGTCGGGGACGGAGCTTGGGGCAAGAGCCTGCCAGTGCTGTGGTTGGACTCCCACGGGCTCGCGGACTCCCGCACGACCTACGTGCACTGCAACATGCTGCGCGACGACGAGTACGACGTGATCGCCCGGACCGGTGGCGCCATCTCGATCGCTCCCGAACTGGAGATGCACATGGGGCACGGGCGCCTGGCCACGCTCCGCGGCCGGGACCGCGGCATCCCCGTATCGCTCTCGATCGATGTGTGCACATCCGTGGGCGGGGACATGTTCAGCGCGATGCGCGCCGTGCTGGCCGGGACGCGGTACCTGGTGAACATCAGCGCGCTCGACGACGGCCAGGCAGTCGACCCGCTTCCGGTGACCGCCACCGAGGTGCTCTCCTTCGCCACCCAGGGCGGCGCCACCGCGGCGTGGCTCGGCGACACGGTCGGATCCATCACCCCCGGGAAGGCCGCCGACGTGATCCTGGTCCGCACGGACACCTACGGGATGCAGCCGATGAACTATCCGGCTGGCGCGATCGTGGAGTCCGGCAATCCGAACCTCGTGGACACCGTCCTCGTCAACGGCGCGGTGGTCAAGCGAGACGGGCACCTCGTCGGGCATGACTTCGCCCAGGTGCGCAGGCAGGCCGAGCAGGCCAGGGACCGCGTGCTGGCGAAGGCGGGTGTCACCGACCCGGGCACGTGGATCCCCGAGGTATACGCGGCGCCCAAACAGTAGGCGACCCATTGACTTTCTGGGATACCACGACCCTGTCGGCCTAGTGGACGGTGTAGGCGTAGTCGCTGGTGACGAGGCGGAACGTGCGGGGGAAGAACATGACCGTGCTGATAACCGGAGGCACCGGGACAGTGGGCTCGCGCGTCATCGAGGAGGTTTTGGCCCGCGGCGAGTCCGTACGGACACTTTCCCGTCGCCCCGAGACCGCCAAGGTGCCGGCTGGTGTCGAGGTGACCGGATCAATGCAGACGGTCGACCTCGCCCGGGCGGCCGGCGTCAAGGCAGTGGTCTACCTGTCGGTCATCCACGCCGACGTCTTCACCGAACCGCCGCACCTCGCGGCCAAAGCCGCAGTCGAACGCATGATCCAAGACTTCGGCATCCATGCCTCCGTGCTGCGGCCCGGCGTTTACATGCAAAACGATCTCGCCCTGCGTGACCAACTCCTCCGCGAGGGTGTGTACCGTCCGGCCGCGGGCAGCCGTTCGGTGCTGTGCACCGACGTCCGTGACCTCGCCGAAGTCGCGGCACGCGAGCTCCTGCGCCGCGTCGCCACCCCTGACGCGTCGGCGACGACGATCGACGTCGTCGCACCCCAGGTTCTCAGCGGCGACCGGGTCGCGGCCATCTGGTCGTCTGTCCTGGGCCGCGAGATCGGTTACGGCGGAGACGATCTCGACCGCCTGGAGGCAAGCTTCGCGCAGTAGAAGCCCGACTGGTTCGCCTACGACATGCGCCTGATGTACCAGCGGCTGCAGCGCGACGGCATGACCGCGGCGCCCGGCGCTGACGGCACCCTGCAGGAAATTCTCGGCCGTCCGATGCGCGGCTACGATGAGTTCGCCCGAGAAGCCGCGGAATCCTGGAAGGCGGCCCGCACCTGATGCGACGGGCCGTCGTTATTGGGTAAACCCCGCAGTAACCTGCCGCACCTCCCCCTTGTCGTTACGGACTCGTTACACGCGTATGTCTTGACGACCGATCCGGCTCAGATTTATGTTTGCCCAAACGTTTTGCCAGGAAGACAAAACGTTTGGGCATGACTGCCGACCTGACGTCTGCGGTCCTGATGCTACGGTCCCGTCCCCCACCCCCTAGGAGACTTCCGATGACAAGAGCTTCAGATGACGTTGCGTCGGCCGCAGGCGGGCTGAGTCGGCGCCGGTTCATTCAGGTGACGGGCGTTGCTGGCGTGGCCGGGGTGGCAAGCGCTTGCGGCGCGGGCGGCGGGGGCGGCGGCGGTGCGTCGAGCAAGTCGCTGAGCGTGGTCTGCGAGTCCGGCGGGTACGCCGAGCTGACGGGGATCGCGCAGCTGTTCAAGAAGCAGACCGGAACGACTGTGACGCTCAATCAGCTCCCGTACGACGGCCTGTTCACTCGGGTGTCGAGCGAACTCTCCACTGGCAACCTCTCCTTCGACGTGGCGGCGATCGATGCCATCTGGCTTCCGACCTTTGCGCCGAAGCTGCAGTCCCTCGATGAGTTGTTCACTTCGGCGGTGAAGGCGGATCTGTTCACCGCGACACTCGACGAAGGCCAGGTAGGCGGGCATTACGTGGGAATGCCGGGCTGGACCAACGTGGAGATCCTGTACTACCGCAAAGACCTGTTCGAGGACAAAGCGCAGCAGTCGGCGTTCAAAGCGCGGTTCGGCTACGACCTCGCGCCGCCGACGACCTGGCAGCAGTTCACCGATGCGGCCCGGTTCTTCACCAAAGGCGGAATGTACGGCACGGATGTCAAGGGCGACGTGGAGACGGAGTGGCTCGCCCATGTCCTTCAGGCCGGGTCCCCCGGCGTGGTGCTCGACGACAGCGGCGACGTCATCATCGACAACGCCCAGCACGTCGAGGCTCTGACCTTCTACAGCAACCTGCACAATCAGTACAAGGTCGACCCGGCCGGTGCCCCGCAGGTGGGCTGGCCCGAGGCGCAGAACCTGTTTTACCAGGGCAAGACGGCGATGACCCGGTTCTGGGCGCATCTGTACCGGCAGATCCCCTCGTCCGCGCCGGTCTACGGCAAGGTGGGGGTGGCGCCCATGATCGCCGGGACGGCCGGCATCGCCGGCATCCCAGGTCCGTACTACCTGTCAGTTCCGGCGGCAGGCAGCAAGAACGACCTGGCCGTGGAGTTCATACAGTTCGTCTACGAGCACAACGCCTTGGGGATCCAGTCGGCGCTGGGCCTGGCCGCGCGCAAGTCGGCATTCGAGCAGTACGCGGGCAAGCCCGGTTACGAGAACTTCGCACCTCTGCTGACGACTTTGAATGCCCCGGCCACCCATACGCGGCCCAAGACTCCGAAGTGGCAGCAGATCGTCGACATTGTCCTGGTTCCGACGATCCAGCAGTCCCTGACGACGGCAAATCCGGACTATAGCGCATTGCTGGCATCCGCCCGTGGCCAGGTAACGAGCCTTGTCCAGTAGCACCGGGGCCGACGTCCAGGCGCCCGCCGCCCGGGCGCGGCCAGGGCACTGGCCAGCCAGGCGACGCGGGCGCAAGGGGCTCTCGAACCGGGCCTTCGCCCTGATGCTGATGCTGCCAGCCGCTTTGTTCCTGGCCGCGTTCGTCCTCTGGCCGCTGGTCACGCTGGTGGTGAACAGTTTTTACAACATCGCGCCGCTGGCGGGCACCCGGACCTTTGTCGGCCTGGCCAACTACCGAGCAGCGCTGGACTCATCCGGCTTTACCGGCGCGGCGGTGCGGACGGTAGTGTACGCGGCGATCGTCGTCACGATGGAGTTCGCCCTCGGTCTGGGCACCGCCCTGTTGTTCAACGCGCTCGGCGACCGCTCCCGGGTGCTGCGCACCTTCTTCCTTTATCCGCTGATGATCGCCCCGGTTGTCGCCGGCATCCTGTGGCGCTACCTGCTTATCGACAACTTCGGCATCGTCAACGCCCTGCTGGCCAAAGTCGGCATCCTCAGCTCGCCGTCAGCGATCAGCTGGCTCAGCGACCCGAGTATCGCCTTGTTCTCTGTCTCGCTGCCGGACATCTGGCTGACCACCTCGTTCATGTCGCTGATCCTGTTCGCCGGGCTGCAGACCATTCCCCCGGACGTGATCGAGGCCGCCAGGATGGACGGCGCCGGACCCGTGCGGATGCTGGTCAGGATCATCGTGCCGCTCCTGCGCCCGGTGATCGCGGTCGCGCTGATCGTGCGTGGCATCGACGCGGTCAAGGCGTTCGACATCATCCTCGTCCAGACCAATGGCGGCCCGCGCAATGCGACGCAGGTGCTCAGCCTGCTGATCTACAACACCATGACCAGCTACAGCGAGCCGGGGCTGGCTTCGGCGATGTCGGTGATGTTCCTAGCGGTGATGCTCACTGTGGCCTTCTCCGCGATCCGGCTCATCTGGCGACCCGGAAGGCGGTAACCATGAACGCTCTCGTGCTCCGTCCGGGATTCGCGCGGAACGCGCTATGGACCCTGGTGGCCGTGGTGCTGGTCCTGTACGCGTTCCCGTTCGCCTACTTGATCCTCACCTCCTTCAAGCCGCCGTTGGATGCGATCTCGACTTCACCGACGATTTGGCCGCGGTCGTGGACGTGGGTGAACTACCGGTCCGCGCTGGCGACTCCAGGGGTGCCCGCCGCGTTCATCAACAGCGTCGTCACCGCGGCCATCAGCACTGTACTGTCGCTGGTGCTCGCCGTCCCGGCCGCCTATGGCGTCATCAGGTATGGCACCTATACCGGCCGTGTCTTCATTATGTTCGCCCTGGTCACGCGTATGATCCCGCCCGTCGCCATCGGTGTGCCGCTAGTCTCCATCATGGCAAAGCTGCACCTGACCGACACATCGTTCGGGTTGGCCCTGGCGCAGACGACGATCTCTCTCCCACTGTCGATCTGGCTGATGGCCAGCTTCTTCGAGGCAGTGCCCCCGGAGTTGGAGGAGGCGGGGCTGGTCGATGGCTGCGGACGGCTACGGGCACTGCGCCAGGTGATCCTCCCTGTCGTGACCGGCGGCGTCGCGGTCACCGCCCTGTTTGCCTTCCTCGCGTCCTGGAACGAGTTCCTGTTCGCGCTGCTGCTGACGGCCACGCGCGCCGGGACCGTCCCGATCGCCATCGCGAATTTCCAGACAGAGTACGGGCTGCAATGGGGATCCATGACGGCCCTGTCCACCCTGTATTCCATTCCGGTTGTCCTGCTCGCCCTGTTCTTGCAGCGGCACATCGTCTCTGGCCTGACACTGGGCGCAGTGAAGGGATAAACGCTGACGCACCCGGCCCGGCCCCCGCAGACGGCCGAAGCAGCCTGAACGCAAACGACGGAGGTAGGTAATCATGAAATTCTGGGCTCCGAACAGCCCGCTTAGCGGACTGCCCTATGTCAAGCCGGGACGGTCGGCGCGCTCCTCCACCTGGGACCGGACCGGTGGCAACCGAGACTTCGCGGTGGTCGCCCCCGGAGCCACCCATGTGATGGCCGATCTGCGCGGGGCTGGCGTTATCGAGCACATCTGGATGACCACACGGTGTTACGCGCCCCAGTACCTGCGAAAGCTGGTCTTGGAGATGTTCTGGGACGGCGAAGACAATCCCAGCGTCCGCGCGCCCCTGGGTGATTTCTTCGGGACTGGGCACGCCGCGTGCGCGCACTACGTGTCGTTGCCGCTGAGCATGGTGTTCGGCCCGCGGCGCGGCCCCAAAGGGCCATTCGCGGCCGCTATGAATTCTTATTTCCCGATGCCATTCGGTACGGGCGCCCGCATCCAGATCCGCAACGAAAGCGAGGAGCCGATCGAGAACCTGTTCTACTATGTGGACTACGAGCTGACTGACGAGCCCGCGCCCGGGGACCTCGGCCGATTCCACGCTTTCTACCGACAGGAGAAACCGACCACTAAGGTCGTTCACCAGTCTGCTGCTGGCGGGGATGACATCCCGGCGCCGTGGGAGCTTCCCGGGGTGAACCTCACAGGAGACGAGAACTACGTCATCCTCGACGCGACCGGGGCCGGGCACTACGTCGGGTGCGTGCTGAGCATCGACAATTTCGACGCGTCCAACCAGCCGTACACCTGGCCAGGAGAAGGCGACGACATGATCTTCATCGATGGGGAGACCTGGCCCCCGTCTTTGCACGGCACCGGCACGGAGGACTACTTCAACGCTGCGTGGGGCTTCCCGAGCGGCGCCTACGCCGGCCCCTACCACGGGATCACATTGGCCAGCAGCGTTCAGGAACACTTCGGCCTGTGGAGCATGTACCGCTTCCACATCGAGGACCCGGTACGGTTCCAGACCTCTATCCGGGTCACCATTGAGCACGGCCACGCTAACGATCAGGGCAACGACTACTCCAGCGTCGCCTACTGGTATCAGATCGAGCCGCACGCCCCGCACCCGGAGCTGCCCGCCGTAGCCGACCGGCTGCCCCGGCGGTGGCCAGAGCACGGGCTATGGGATGTCTGAGGTCAGGCGGCCAACCGCAGGCCAGGAAGAAGACCGGCCCACCGGAGATCAGGCACAAGACCGCCGCAAGGCCACCATCCGGGACGTGGCAGCCGCCGCCGGGGTGTCTGTCACCACGGTCTCCCATGTCCTCAACGGGGTCGACCGGGCCCGCGTCGCCGATGACACCCGCGCGCGGGTACGAGAAGCAGCCGAGGCTCTCAGCTACACCCCCAGCCCCCTCGCGCGGGGACTGCGCACCCGGCGCACCATGACTATCGGGCTGCTCAGCGACCACATCGCCACCACCCCTCACGCCGGGAAGATCATCCTCGGGGCGCAGGAGACAGGCCTCGAGCACGGCTACGTCCTGCTGATGTTCAATACTGAAGGCGATCCCGCCACGGAGCGGCGGGAGATCAAGGCCATGCTGCAGTACGAGGTCGAAGGCGTACTGTACGCGTCGATGTACCACCGGGTCGCCGGACTGCACGCGGAGTTGGACGGTGTTCCGACGGTGATGCTCGATGCCCGCAGCGAAGATCCCGCTATCCCTGCCGTCGTGCCAGACGAGGTCGCCGGCGGGCGGACGGCGGTCAACGAACTGCTGCGCGCCGGGCACCGGCGGATCGGGTTCGCCACCAACCTCGATGACATCCCGGCTACCCACGGCCGGCTTAAGGGCTACCAAGACGCACTGCACGCCGCAGGAATCAGCTTCGACCCGCGCCTGGTAGTGGCAGGAGAATCCGACCCGGGGCCTCGCGGCGGATACCAGGCGGCCCGCGCGCTGCTGGCGCTGCCGGACCCGCCGACCGCACTGTTCTGCTTCAACGACCGGATGGCGATGGGGGCCTACCGCGCCGCGGCTGAACTGGGACTGCGAATTCCCGCTGACCTGTCGGTGATCGGCTTCGACAACCAGGAGATCATCGCGGCAGGCCTCTACCCGGGGCTAACCACGGTAGCGCTGCCGCACTACGAGATGGGGCAATGGGCGGTGCGGGCCCTTCTACGCCTGATCGAGTCGCCCGGCCACGGCCGTACCGGCACTGGTCCGCATCTGATGCCATGCCCCCTAGTGCGGCGGGACTCGATCTGCCCCCCGCCCGCCGCTTGACGACACCTAGCTCTGACGAAAGGCACCCGATGCTGCACTGGCAGTGGCATGTACATGGGACTTCTGGCTCGCCGACGACGGCCTTGATCTGCGGAGGACTCACCGGCGACCCGCTCACCCTCGTTCAAGCCGTCAGGTCCCGCCACAACGGCTGCAAGCGCAACGACCAGAGGATGAAAGAAGTTCGGCATCACTACACCCGGTCAGCGGGCAGTTTCGCGCTGCGCGCCACCGTCATGGGCGGCTGCGCATGAGCCTGCCGACGCCTGCCGACGCGTTGCCCGGCCCGGACCTGCTCGATGCCTTCATTCCCCGCTTTCACGTCACAGCCCCGGTGAACTGGCTGAACGACCCGAACGGGCTCGTCTACGTCAACGGCCGTTACCACCTCTTCTACCAGTACAACCCCGACGCGCCGCGCTGGGGACGGCCGCAATGGGGGCACGTCAGCTCCGCTGACCTCGTCCACTGGCGGCAGCACGACGTCGCGCTCCAGCCGGAGGACGGCGGCCCGGACCGGGACGGATGCTGGTCCGGCTGCCTGCGCGTCATCGACGGCGGGCCCCGCATCTACTACACCGGCATCATCGAGAACGCCGCAGGCCGGGCAGAGTCCATCTGCCTGGCCCATGGCAGCCCCGACCTATCGACCTGGCAGCGCGATCCAGCGAACCCGCTCGTAGCCGGACCCCCGGCCGCGCTCGGAAGCAGCTACCACCGTGATCCTTTCCTTTGGCAGGACGACAACGGCTGGCACCTGCTCGTGGCCTCCGGCCAGCTCACCCCGGAGGAGCACGGCTGCGTCGCGGTCTACCATTCCGCCGACGCACGCTCCTGGACCTACGACGGGCTCTTCGCCGACGGCCCGCGCCGCACCGGCGGCATCGACCTCGGCCGGCACTGGGAATGCCCGCAGCTGCTCACCATCGGCCAGACCGCCGTCCTGCTGATCAGCGCCCAAGACCCAGACGCCGAACGCCCCCTCATGCACACCGCCTACGCTCTAGGCACGATCGACAACTACCGGTTCCGCCCGCGTACGTGGGGCTTGCTCGATCACGGTGACGCCTTCTACGCGGCAACCTCAGGCCACGACACCGACGGCAGCCCGCTCACCGTCGGCTGGGTGCAGGAGCGGCTGCCGGACCGGGAACAGTCGCGCTTGCGGAAGGCCGGCGCGCTCAGTCTTCCGCGCGCCCTCAGGATCACCGGGGACGAACTGCACACTGCCCCGGCCCGCCAGGTCTCCGGCCTCCTCGCCACCTCGCGGGACCCGCAGGGCAGGCCAGGCCAGCTCGGCGCGCAGTTTAGACTCCTCGCCTCGGTCGGAACGCACGGGTACCCGGAGCAGGTCACGCTGCGGTCACCTGACAGCGGCACGGCAGCCGTCTCCGTCTCGACCAGCGGGCTGACCCTCCACGTGACTGATCGCGATCATCAAGCGGCCAGGACGCTCCGTGCCTCGTTCACACGAGCCCCGGTTCCCGGCACGCCCATGGAGGTCTACGGCGACGGTTCCCTCATCGAGGTCTTTTGCGCCGGACGCGCCATCACCACCCGCTGGTACCGCGACCCGCGCCGGACCGAAGTAGCCGACCTCGGCGAAGAAGGGACAGCCTTCGGCAGACTGCAGGCATGGACCGTCGGTGACCAGGCGATCACTAGTCAGGCGGAGGGAGAGTAGTGCGAGTCATCGGCATCGGCGAGATCCTGTGGGATGAGCTTCCCTCCGGGCGCGCCATCGGCGGCGCCCCGTTCAACGTCGTCGCCCACCTCGCCAGGCTAGAGCACAAGGCAAACTACGTCACGGCCGTCGGCAGTGACGAGCCCGGGCGCGCCGCCATCGCCGAGGTCCGGGCGCGCGGCGTCAGCACCTCGCTGATCCAGGTCACTGAGGCGGCTCCGACCGGGATAGCCCGGGTGCAGACCGACGCCCTGGGGAGCGTCAGGTTCGAAATCGTCCGTCCCGCAGCATTCGAGGAGATCCGGCTGGACGGCGCCGCGCTGCGCCGCATCGCCCGCCAGCAGCCCGGCGTCGTGGTTTTCGGGACGCTGGCGCAGTGCCAGTCCCGGGCACTGGACGCCACTGCGCAGGTTTGCGCCGCCGCAGCTCCCGGCTCGCTGCGGCTGTATGACGTGAATCTCCGTTCCGGCTGGTGGGGTCCGGGACTGATCATCGAGCTGACCCGGCTTGCCTCCGTCGTCAAGCTCGCCGAAGAAGAAGCACGGGAACTGTCACCCGTTTTCGGGCTGGCATGGCACGGAGCCAGGTCATTTTGTCGGGCTATGGCGGAACGCGCCGGGCTACGCTGCGTGGCCGTATCGGCCGGCGCCAGCAGCGCGCACCTGTGGCTCGACGGCGAGCTCGCCCAGGCGCGTCCGCCCGCCATCACCGTCGCGGACACCGTCGGAGCGGGCGACGCCTTTTCCGCCGGCCTGCTCGACGCGATGAGCCAGGGCCTGCCAGCGGCCGCGGCCCTGCGGCACGCCAACGCCCTCGGCGCCCTGATCGCCTCCCGGCAAGGCGCCCAGCCGACATGGGCCCCAGCCGACCTTACCCGGCTCGAAAATGCTTAAAGGCCAGCGAAACGACGGTCGCCTCAGGTCCGCAGGCACGGCCCGGCATCCGCCCAGGGCAGCCGATCGAACTTGGCGTGGATACCAGCCGCCTGCACTTCTTCGACCCCGACAGCGCCCTGTCCATCGGCCACCCGGATGGGTAACCGGCCGTCGCTGCGCGCATGAGGGCGCCACCGACGCGCAGGCTCCGTCGGCCGGTAGCCCAGCCCGCGAGGGGCATTTTGCAGAAAAACGTTTTGCTGTCCAAGTGATCGAGAGGTGGCGACTCTATGACTGGATGGGCGCTCCGGGGATTGCCAGCGGCTGGCCTGGTACTATTCAAAGTCATCCGCTCGCGCTCGAGGGGCTGCCGACGGGAAATCGTCCTATGCCGCTGGCATGTCAGTGACCCGATCGGCTTCTTCGGCGGCGTGCGCATGTCCGTTCGGGCTCTCGGCATCGGGCCGGACGGCCAGCACGAGGTGCGCGGTGATCTCCTGACGGCGACCGGCCACTGATACAGCCCATTGCCTCCTAGCAGCCAAAACGTTCCGATAAGATCCCTTGACAGAACGTGCCGATGGCTCGTATTTTTCTAGGAAAACGATTCGCACAAACGTTTCGCCGACATAGGCGATCAGCGGCCCCCCATTCGGACGGCGTTCTCCGGACCCCCCTCGATTGATTCATCACTGGAGATAATCAATGTCACGCACCGCGAAAGCCCACAGTGCCAGACGCTCTATCGCTGCCTTCGCGGCCATGCTGGCCGCCGGGGGCCTGATCGCTGCCTGCTCGAGTTCGTCCCCCGGCGGGAGCAGCAGCAGCGGCAAGACCGCCATTACCCTCTCCATGCAGCAGACCGACGTCCAGTCCGGCGACCCGACCACATGGGACCTGGTGCAGGCGTTCGAGAAGAAGTACCCGAACATCACGGTGACCGTGACCGGGCAGCCGGTGGCGACGCACAACCAGGAGATCGAGGTCGCGGCGCAGAGCCACACCCTGCCGACCATCTTCTGGGTGGAAAGCGCCCAGGCCGGAGCAGAGCTGGCCAAGGACGGGGCGCTGCTCAACCTGACGCCCATCATGGCGGCCGAGGGCATCAACGACATCCCGCCGGCTTCCCTGAATGCCTTCAAGGAAGGGAGCATCCAGTTCGGCCTGCCCTACCAGGCGCTGCTCACCGGCCTCTATTACAACAAGAAGATCCTCGCCGACAACGGCCTGACGCTGCCCAAGACGTTCACCCAGCTCATTCACGTGGCCACGGTGCTGCACGCGAAGGGCATCACCACGATCGCGGACGGCGCGAACCAGTCGGCGTACGCGGTCTGGTCGTTCCTGACCGACCTGGACCGCTTCGGTTACGACGGCAAGATCGCCTCGATCCTGACCGGGAAGTCCAGCTACGATAACCCCGACTTCCTGCGCTTCTACACCGATCTGGCGAAGCTGCAGGAGGCTGGCGCCTTCTCCTCCGACGTCTCGAACCAGACCTACAACCAGGCCGTGAGCGACTTCACCAGCGGCAAGGCGGCCATGCTGGATTCGGGCGCGTGGGCCGCAGGGCAGATCCAGGCAACCCCGGTTGGCTCCGACACCGGATTCTGGGCGGGCCCGCAGTTCACCGACGGGGTCGGGAACCAGAACATCGCCATGAACGTCGTCGGCTCGCCGATCTCGGTCAGCAGCGCGGTGCAGCCGGGCACCGCCGAGTACAGCGCGGTGGAGAAGTTCATCGGCTTCTACTACTCCGCCGCCGGCCAGCAGATCTTCGCCGACAACGGCCAGCCGCCCGTGACCACCTACCAGCCGAAGGTCTCGGCCACCGACTCGGTGTTCGCGGCGGTGCTGGCGGCCGTACGCGGCCTGCCGTCGCCGAAGGCGCAGCCGGACCTGTACCTCACCGCGGCAGAGCAGAACGCCATGTACGACAGCATCTTCGGGGTGATCGAGGGCCAGTTGTCACCGCAGGCCGCGGTGAACACCGTCAGCAGCGCCCTCGCGGCGGGCGCCTAGGAGCTCGGGTGGAGATGGCGGAACAGCGAAAGGCGCACGGTGAAGTGGCTTAGCTCGCGCTGGAAGATCGCGGTCATGGTGATACCGGCCCTGGCGTTCTTCACCGTGTTCGTGATCATCCCGATCATCTACTCGCTCTACTACAGTCTCACCAACTTCATCGGCTTCGGCCCGTCTCAGTTCACCGGGTTCAAGAACTACCTGACCCTGTTCCGTGACCCGTTGTTCTGGACGTCGCTGCGGAACACACTGATCATCCTGGTGCTCAGCGTGGTGGTGCTCATCCCGGGCTCCTTCCTGCTGGCGATGCTCCTGCGCCGGCCATTCCCGGGGGCGCGCATTCTGCGGGCACTGGTATTCGCGCCCGGGATCATCGCGCCCATCCTGGTCGGCCTCATCTGGGTGTTCATCCTCGACCCGAAGATCGGGCTGGTGAACAGGGCGCTGTCCGGGGTCGGGGTTAAGTCCCCGCCGATCTGGATCGGCGGGAACACGCTCGGGCCGTACTCCATCGCGACCGTGTTCATCTGGAGCACGGTCGGCTTCGCCATGACCATCTTCTACGCCGGGCTGCAACTGGTGCCCGCCGACGTGATGGAGGCCAGCGAACTGGATGGGGCGAACGCGGCCCAGCGGACCTGGTGGGTGACGATCCCGATGATGAAGGAGACGTTCGCGATCACCACCGTCCTGGTGGTCTCGAACGTCTTCAAGATTTTCGAACTCGTCTACCAGCTCACGGGCGGGGGGCCGATCCACAAGTCGGAGACCTTGGTCAGCTACATGTACTTCATCACGTTCACCAGCCAGGAGTACGGGCCCGGAATGGCGTTCGCCGTCATCATCACCCTGATCGGCGCGATCGTCTCCCTGGGCTACCTGACCCTGCTGCGCGGACGCCGGGGCGCAGCGTCATGACCAGGGCCAAAGGCAGACCACTGGTCATCGCCGGGTTCGCGGCCTACCTGATCACCTTCCTTATCCTGCTGCCGCTGCTGTGGATCGCGATCCTGTCGTTCCAGTCCAACAGCAGCATCCTGGCCGATCCGCTGTCGACCAGCACGTTCACGGTGGGCAACTACCTGAACGTGTTCACCGAGGTCCCGCTGCTGCGGGAGTACGGGAACACGATCCTGCTGGCCGTCGTGTCGGTCACCATCGGGACCGTTATCTCGTTCATGTCGTCGTTCGCGCTCGCCCGGATGGTGTTCCGGCGGCGTTGGATCAAGTCGACGCTGCGGTTCTACTTGATCGGCGGACTGGCCATCCCGGTCTACATCCTGCTGTTCCCGGTCTACCGGATCGACATCTACCTGCACGTGTTCGGCACCTACACGGCCCTCATCCTGCCCTACATCGCGGTGACCCTGCCGTTCAACACGTTGCTGCTGACCGGGTTCCTCGCCGACTTCCCCGGCGAGATCGAGCAGGCCGCGGTCGTGGATGGCGCGGGCCTGTGGCGCTTGTGCTGGCAGGTGGTCCTGCCGCTGATGCGGCCGGTGCTGGCCACCGTCCTGATCTTCAACCTCATCTACGTGTTCAACGAGTACCCGTTCGCGTCGGTGCTCATTGACAACCCGCATATGACCACGATCTCGCTGGCAGTATCGCAATTCCAGGGCCAGTACAGCACCAACTACGGCGCGATGATGGCGGCGAGCACCATCATCTTGATCCCTCAGCTGGCCATCTACGCGGTCTTCCAGCGGCACGTCATCGCGGGCATGACCATCGGGGCGGTCAAGGGATGACCGATCCTGTCGGCTGGGCCGTGGTCGGTTCCAGCGACTTCGCACTGGACCTAGGTGGTGCCCGCCATCCAGAGCCAGCCGGGCTGCGCCGTGCGCGCGGTTGTCTCCCGCCGGCCCGGCAGATACGGGACCGGCACGCGATCCGGCGCTCCGCACCGGGCAGCCGGACGCGGCGCGGTTCGGGCACGGGGGCGAGCCGGAAGGCACCACCGGCGAGCGGCGCGGCGGCCCGGTCGTCGATGTGCTGGCCTTGCAGGCGAACGAGATCGCCGCGGCGGTGCGGGGAGGGGAGCCCGCGCCCCATGCCGATCTCAGCGCTGCGCTGCAGGTCATAACCGTGACCGATGCGGGGCCGTCCGGTCGTCCGTCGGGAGACGAGGTCCGGGTGGCCGGGCGGAAGCATGTCCCGGGAGGCCCGGCGGGGACCGGGGCAGCGGAGCGGCTAGAGCCGTCTGGGCGCGACGTCGGCCGGGTTCAGGGTGATCGGTGTTCCGTCCGCGCACCCGCACGATGTGCCGTGAAAGAGGGCTCCGGGGGCCTGGATGGTCTGCGGAGGAGCGCCCGGGTCGGCCATCCGGCGGCGTATCAGCGCCGTCGCCTCCCGTCCGATGACTTCCGCCGGGTACTGGACGCTGGTCAGTCTGGGCTCGAAGAACTCCGCGTTCATGACCATGTCGAAACTTGCGAAAGCGAGGTCGTCAGGGATGCGGAGGCCTAGACGGCGGATCGCGCGAAGCGCGCCGAGCGCCAGCAGACCGCTGGCGGCGATGGCAGCGGTCGGGGGGTGCTTGCGCTGGAGGAACTGCTCGATCTTGTCGCGCCCGTCTACCAGCCCGCGCCCGATGTCGAGCACCGCTGCCGGGCCTACCCGCAGGCCGGCCGCCTTCATCGTCTGCTTGAACGCCAGGGTGCGCTCGCCGATGGTCCACACCCCCTGGTCACCCGTGATGAGCGTGATGTTGGTGTGGCCAATGTCAATCAGGTGGCGGGTGAGTCGCTGCGTCGTCGACCAGTTGTCGATCCCGACCTGGTCGCGGGCGGGGTCCGGGGTCCGGTCGATCAAGACGATGGGGCAGCCCGCTTCGTCGCACCATTCGAAGATCTTCGGGTCGGAGTTGGACACGGGCGCGATGATGATGCCATCGACGCGGTTGGCCAGCAGCGCGCGGACCACCGCCTTCTCCTGCTCCCTGTCCTCGGACGAGTTGGCCAGCAGCAGGGTGTGGCCCGCGCTCCTGATGCCCTGCTCGACCTCGGCGACGATCCGACCGAAAACGTACTGGCTGGTGTCCGAGACGATGAGGCCCACCGACCCCGTCCGCCCGCTGCGCAGCGAGCGGGCGGCCTGGTGCGGAGTGAAATCGCAGGCCGCGATGGCTTCCTCGACCCGTAGCCGCGTGGCGTCACTGACCCGTTTCGTGCCGTTGACCACATGCGAGACTGTCGACACGGACACGTTGGCCATGCGCGCGACGTCGGAGATGGTCAAAACCTACGTCCCTCCGGATGGTCCCCGGTTAGGGCGAATCGTTTCGCCCGGAGCAACTCTAAAGCCTTTTCTCCGGGGCGTCAAGCCGCCCGCGCGACTCCCGCGTGCGCGCCGCAAGCCCTGCCGCAACACAGTGGATAGGTATTGCGGTCCAGGTCGGGTTAGTTTTAACCTGTGTGGAAAATCGTTTCGCTCGAATTGTGATGGAGTGCCCTGATGCACCACGAGAACCCCTCCCTGGACCTAGCCCGGGTACGCGACGCGCGGTCTGGGAGAGCTTCGAGCTTCGACCAGCGCGGCCAGAACCAGGATGCCTGGGTCATCGGTCCGGGCGAGTCGCGCGTCCTGGCTGACCTGTCCGGGCCCGGAGCGATCACCCACATCTTCATGACCCAGTTCACCCGCCGGTCGGTCGGCCCCGCCTTCCTCGACCCGGTCGACATCGCGGAGACCGCCCCGGTCATCGAGATGCACAACGCGCTCGGAATGAACTGGGAGGTCGTGGACCCGGACTACTACCGGAAGGTGCTGATCCGGATGACCTGGGACGACGACCCCAACCCGGCGGTCCTCGTGCCGCTGGGCGATTTCTTCGGCATCGGCCACTCGGTGCCGGCGAACTACCACTCGGCGCTGTTCACGGTGTCGGTCAAGCCCGAAGAGGAACTGCGCTTCGGGGGATCGGCCGCGCTGAACTGCTACGTGCCCATGCCGTTCCGCCGCCGCGCCGTGATCGAGCTGGTCAACGAGGGTGAGCTGGTGCTCACCTCGTACTTCCACATCGACTACGAGCTCTACCGGGAGCCGCTGGCCGAGGACATCGCCTACTTCCACGCCAGCTGGCACCGGGAGAACCCATGCGACGGCTGGGCCCCCGACCTGCAGGTGAACACCCCGGAGGTGAACGTCCCGAACCTCGATGGCGCGCGCAACTACGTGGTGCTCGACATCGAGGGCACCGGGCACTACATCGGCTGCAACCTGTCGGTCTACGAGCGTCAGGGGACCTGGTGGGGCGAGGGCGATGACATGATCTTCATCGACGACGACACCTGGCCGCCGAGCCTGCACGGCACCGGCACCGAGGACTACCTCACCCACGGCTGGGGCATGCAGAAGAACTCGGCCCTGTACGGCGGCAGCATCCTGCACTCCTCCGACCTGGAGAACTACTCGGTCGGGTACCGCTTTCACGTCGTCGACCCGATCCGCTTCCGCTCCCGGATCAAGGTCACCATCGAGCACGGGCACGCCAACCACCTGTCCGACGACTGGGCATCGACCGCGTACTGGTACCAGCTCGCCCCCTCACCGCGGACGGAAATCGCGCCGGTTGCAGAGCGCCTGCCCACCAGGGCAGTCGAGCCGTCGGCGCTGCACCCCCACATCGGGGCCCCCCTTGAGCCGGTAAGAGACCTGATCGAAGCCAACCGGGCCGCCCAGCGTGCGCGGATGGAACGGCACGAGGAACGGATGCGGGAGCGGCTGGCCGCCCGGGTCGAGCTGACAGGTGAGTGGGAGCGGGGCAACGCCGACCAGGCGCGCGGCATCCGGGACCGGTTCCAGTGAGCGCCGACGCCCGGCCGGTCCTGCACATCACGCAGCCCCGCGGCTGGATCAACGACCCCAACGGGCTAGTGCACTGGCAGGGCACCCACCACGTGTTCCACCAGTCCGACCCCGACAGCCTGTGGTTCGGCACCATGAACTGGGGCCACGTGTCCAGCACCGACCTGCTGCACTGGCAGCGCGATGAGCCGGCTCTGATGCCAAGCCAGCCGCCGGACGCCGACGGTTGCTGGACCGGCTGCGTGGTCGAAGTGGACGGGGTGGCAACTGCGGTCTACACGGGGGTGGTGGCGCTCGGCGACGACCGCTGGACCCAGACGGTCTGCCTGGCCACCGCCACCGACCCGGGCCTGCGGGGCTGGCGCAAGCACCCCGGCAACCCGGTCGAGGTGGAGCCGCCGGGATTCCCGGTCACCGCGTTCCGCGACCCCTACGTGTGGCGCGACGACTCCGGCTGGGTGATGCTACTGGGCTCGGCGCTGCCCTCCGGCGAGGGGGCTGTCCTCTGCTACCGCTCGCCGGACCTGCTCCGCTGTCCTACCACGGTGTCGCCGTCAGCGGCGGCGAGCTCCTCGAGGGCCTGTGGACCGGTGCCGTCTGGGAATGCCCGGCCCTCATGCGGGTGAGCGAGGACCGGACAGCGGCGCGTGATCGTGTTCACCAGAGACCGGGTTCTTCCACGATGCCGACGGCCGAAGGGAACTGTGAAGACGGGCGATTGGCTGGAAGGCCGGGGAGCGGGACGCGGTCGTTCGTCCGGATGAGATCCTGCCGTGCGATCAGCTGTTCTCAGCTATCGAGGATGGCCTTGCCGTCGCGGCCGGTCAGTCTTCCTTGTGCGCGGCGCGGGCGGTGTCGAGGTGGCTTACGGATCGGGAGGCTTCCAGTTCTTCCCGTAGCCGGGCGTTGTCGGTGGTGAGCCGGCGCAGGTGCGCGAGTGCGGCCTCCAGTTGCCCGGCCAGGGCGTCCCGTTCCCGGCGCAGGCTGGCGTTCCGGTCGGCGAGTTTCGCCTCGTTTCCCGGCTGGGACGCGCGGGCTGGCTTGCCGGTGGCCTCGGGTGCGTGCCGGATTTCGGTGGCGATCTCGCGGTAGTTCCGCCAGAACGTGGCGTTGCTCATTCCCAAGCGGCGGGCCAGGCCGAGCACGCTGACCCGGGTGGTGCCGCTGTCTGCCTCGGTGCGCATCTGGGCGAGAGCCTCCCGGACGTGTGCCTCGTCCGGGACTGGCTTGCGGCGGCTCACGCGGGCTCCGGCTGGTTCCTGGCGAGTAAGTCCGCGATCGCCTGCCGCTGGTCGCGGAGCCGGCGCCTCACTTGAGTTCGACCGGGAGAGATCGTCCGTATGGACGGAGGCGGCCGGAGGCGTCAGCCGGGCCTGTTGCCCGCTTCCCGCGACGGGGATCATGGAACTGACCTTGGTGATCGACCACAGCATGGCTGAGCTGTTTGTCGGCGACTCAGTCGTCATGACCGAACGCGTCTACCCGCAGCGGGCGGATAGCACCATTGCGCGGCTGAACGCTGCCGGCCGCGGGACGACGGTCCGAAGCTTCGACGTGTGGGAGCTCAGCCTGGCACCGCATGATGGGCGGGCGACCCAGGCTATCGTCGCAGCCGCCACGCCCGACGAAGCGGTGAAACCCGAGCGCCCCGGCGAGATCGTGGTCCCATTGGCCTGAGCGCAAGGCGCCGCGAGCGAGCGCAGGTCGTCACTCGGCCGAGCCGGTAGCTGTCCGGGTCGCGAGGCAATAGCACAGCTTCCAGGAGAGAAATCAAAATCTAGTTCGGCGCAGAGTCAGATGCGCGACGGGCGGTAAGGCGCGGCCGCGCATCAGGCCAGGATCTGTTCCGGGTCCTCCAGCAGGGTGGTGAACAGACGCATCCAGCGGGCCGCGGTGACGCCATCGATCGGACGGTGATCGACGGACAAGGTAACCGTCATGACCCGTCGCACCTGGACCTTGCCGTGACGCGCGACCGGCTCCTCGCGGACCGCGCCCACGGCCAGGATCGCCGACTGGGGCGGATTGATGATGGCGGCGAACTCCGCCGTCCCGTACATCCCGAGGTTCGTGATCGTGGCCACTCCGCCCAGGAGGTCCTGCTGCCGGAGCCGGCCGGTGCGCGCGCCCTCGGCCTGATCCTGGACGAACGCGGCGATCGTCGAGACCGAGAGCCGGTTGGCCGCGCGGATCACTGGAGTGACCAGGCCGTCCTCCGTCGCGATCGCGACGGACAGGTCCACGTCGGAAAAGCACCGGACGGCGTCGGGGGTCCAGATGACGTTCATCTCCGGTACCCGGGCATGGGCGTGCGCGACCGCCTTGATCACCAGGTCGTTGAGTGTGATCTTGACGGGGCCGGAGGTGCCCAGCCGTTCCTTCAGCCGCCACAGCTTCTCGGCATCCGCGGTTCCCCGGAGGTAGAAGTGCGGCGCGGTCTGCTTGCTCTCCGTCAGCCGGGCGGCGATCGCGCGTCGCAGCCGTGAGTGCGGTACGTCACGAGCACCGGCGGACAGCGGCTCAGCGGGAAGCTCCCGCCGAGGCTCGGCCGCCGCTTCCGGCCGTGCGGCCGAGGGCATCGGTTCCGGTCGCGGGGCCGAGAGAGTCGCTTCCGGCTGTGCGGTGGCCGCGCGCACCGGGCCCGCGCCGGGCCGCGCCACCTGCTGCTCCGCCGCCGATTCCACGTCCCGTCGCCTGATCCGGCCATTCGGCCCGGTTCCCGCGATGCCGGCCAGCTCCATGCCCATGTCCCTGGCTACCCGTCGTGCGATGGGGCTGACGAAGATCCGGCCGGGCGCAGGTGCCTGCGCGGGCGCTCCGGCCGAGTCCGTGACGGTTGGAGCCGCCCCGCCCTCGGCGAGCAGCGCGGCGGCGTCCTCAGCCGTCTCCCCTGGCGCGCCGGTCACCGCGATCGGCGCGCCCGCCGTTACCTCGTCGCCTTCCCTGACAAGCTGCTTGATCAGGATGCCGGACGATTCCGCCTCGATGTCGAACATGGCTTTCGCGGTTTCCACCGTCGCGATCACGTCGCGTGCCGCGAGCGTTCCGCCCTCCGGGATCAGCCACGCCGTCAGGACCGCCTCACTCTCGCCGGCGACGCTCGCCGACATCCTCAGCACGTCAGCCATGAGTGCCCCTCACCATCGCCGCCATCACCGCGGCCACCTCCTCTGTCCCGGCTATCGCCGCGTGCTCCAGTACCTTGCTGATGCTGGGCGAGGCCTCTCCCCCGGTGACCCGGCCGATGGGCTGGTCGAGCCAGTCGAAGTAACGGCGCTGTATCTCGTCCGCCAGCCAGCCGCCGTAGGAGGTACCGACGGGGCCCTGCTCGGCGATCAGGACGTTGTTGGTCTTGCGGACGCTCTCGCCGATCGTTTCCCAGTCGATGCTGGCCCGGTCGAGCCAGCGCAGGTCGATCACCTCGGCGTCGACGTCGTCCAGTTCCTCGACAGCGGCCAGCACGTAGCCAGTCATGGCGAGGTAGCTGATGACGGTCAGGTCCGAGCCGCTGCGGCGTACCGCCGCCTTGCCGACCGGGATGCAGTAGTCGAGGTCATCGACTGGCCCGTCGCCCGTCGACGCGTAGAGATCAACGTGCTCCAGGACCACCACCGGATCCTCGCAACGCAGCGCGCTATTCATCAGGCCCACGTAGTCGAAAGGCGTCGACGGGGCGACGATCCGCCATCCTGGCGAGGTGGCCAGGATCCCGGCGGGGTCCATGGAATGCTGAGAGCCGTAGCCGGTTCCCATCGCGACCTTGCTGCGCAGGACCAGCGGGACATTGTCGTCGCCGCCAAACATGTGCCGTGCCTTCCCGATCTGGTTGAACAGCTGATCGGCGGCCACCCACATGAAATCGGCGTACATCAGCTCCACGACCGGCCGGAACCGTCCGTCCAGCGCGATGCCGCCAGCCAGTCCGCAGAAGCCGTTCTCGCTGATCGGCGTGCCGAGCACCCGGCTGGGGAACCGGTCTTTCAGCCCTCGCGTCGCGCCGTTCGTCCCGCCGTTCAGCCGGTGCACGTC
>JBEKHI010000014.1:0-47642 GCA_050012355.1 Streptosporangiaceae bacterium
GACGCTAGCGCACGGCGACCAGCGGCGGCCCACCGGGGTCCCGTACATCGAGCACCTGCTGGAGACCCTGGAAGTCCTGGTCCGCGGCGCGGAAGTAACCGACCCTGACATCCTGGCGGCTGGCGTGCTGCACGATGTCCTTGAGGACACCGAGCGGGGCGCGGCGGAGATTGAGCACGTGTTCGGGGCGCGGACGGCGACGCTTGTCCGGTACGTTACCAAGCCGGAGCTTTCGCCCGGGCAGGACCGGCGGGCCGCGAAACTGGCCTATCTGAAGCACCTGAAAGATATCCCGGACGACGACGCGGTCACGGTCAAGCTCGCGGACCGGGTGAGCAACGTGCAGACGTTGCGCAACCTGCCGGGCCTGCGGTGGCAGCGCGAGTACTACGCCGATACCGTGACTTACCTGATGCCGCTGACCGAGCGGTCAGAGCCGTGGTTCACCGGCTGGTACGCCGCCTGGGCTAGGGAGTTCGCGGATCTCGGAGGCGGCCCTTCCGGCCCGGCAGACCAGCACCCAGATCAGCAGTGAACCCGGGTAGATGAAGTATCCGAACCTGGTCGACGGATCCATCAGGAACATCAGCGTCAGCGCGATCACCAGGCGCACGCAGGCGGCCGGTACCGTGCGGGGCGGCCGGACCAGCAGCGATACCCCGATGCCGAGCACGACCAGCACCAGCAGCACGATCGCTATCGTGTGACCGAGATGCCCGGTATCGGCGATCAGGTGGCCGGGCAGCGGACTCGCCGCCTGCGAGGTGACATGCGCCAAGCCGAGCGGGAACTTGATGGTGTTGACGATCAGCGACTTGGGATGGGTGGCCAGGAACGGCCCGACGCACACCGCGAGCACCGCGAGCACGACGCCCGTGAACCGCCAGGCCGCCCGCCAGCCAGCAACGGGAGGTCGGTCGGAGTTGGTTGGCGGAGAGCAGCTCACTATGAAGGCGAACGCGATGATCACCGCGGGCCACGCCGTCGACTTCATCGCCGCGCCTATCCCCAGCGCGATCCCGGCGGGCCAGACCGCGCGGAAATTCCACAGCAGCGCGAACCCCAGGGACAGGAAGGCCACCATCGGCACGTCGGTCCCGCCGACGGCCAGCTCGAACGCGACCACCGGTGACCCGGCGACCAGCAGGGTCCAGCGGCCAGGATCGAGCGCACCACCGCGGCGCAACGCCACCCAGAACACGATAAGGAAGCACACGCCGAACCAGACCCGCGGATCGGTGAGCACGCTGGTGCCAAACAGCGCCTTCGGCAGCCCGAAGACGGCCATCAGCGGCAGGTAGGGATCGAAGTCGTTCGGGTTAGTCGTGCTGCTGAGCGTGGTGTCGGGCTCGAACACCGTCCCGTGGTGGATGAGCAGTTCGGCGGACCTCGCGACCACCATGACCTCGGGCTGCTGCTGGTTGGTCGCCGCCATCCAGATCAGCGGCACGAACAGCGCCCCGACGATGGCGACGACGACGGCCACGTCGGCGCTGTGTCTCCCCAACCAACCAGCCCCGACCGACCTCCCGGGCCTGCCCAGCCAGCTAGGCCCCGGCCGGAAGCCCAGCGCGGCGACGGCCGCCAGCCCGTAACCGCAGGCCCCGGCGGTGCCCCAGAACCGGTGCGTGACGAGGTTGCTGAAGATGGCCACCAGCAAGGCAAAAATCGCGCACCCGGCGAACACGATGGCCAGGGCGCGGCGCGGCATAGTACGCGGCGAATCCCATCCGCCCCCGTCAAAGCGACCCATCACTTGGTGATGCTACCCCGGACCTGATGCTTAACCGGCAGCAGGGACCAGCCCCACTTGTCACTAACGAATCCCCAGATACCTCGGGGCAGCAGGAGTGTCGCCGCGACCGCGAGCCCGCCGACGAGAACTAGGTACCAGGCGCCGTACTGGGACAGAGTCTGCTGCAGCGCGAACAGGATCAGCGCGCCGATGATCGGCCCCTCGATCGTGCCCATCCCGCCGATCAGGACCATGAACAGCATGTAGACGCTGTATTGCAGCGAAAAGCTGGTGCCGGGCTCGATATACAGCGTCTGCAGCCCGAGCAGCGCACCCGCCGCCCCCGCCCCGGCCGCCGCGACCAGATAGGCCACTCGCCGTACCCTGCTCGTCCGCACGCCAAGACTGGCCGCCGCCACCGGCTCGCTGCCCGCCGCCCGCGCGTCCAGCCCGAACCTGCCGCGCACCAGCAAATAAACAACCACCATGGCCAAAACGGCGATTATCAGAGCCGCCCAGTAGATCATCGCCTCCCGCAGCAGCGGGCTGTACCCGGCGAGACCGGGGATGGTCACCCCGGTCGATCCGCCGACCGAGGGCGACAAGGTGGCCACGATCTGGAAGACGGCGGCGATCACCAGGCTGGCGACGGCGAAATACCCGCCGGACAGCCGCAGCAGCAGGAACGAGACCGGCACCGAGACCACGGCGGCGATCAGCGCGGCGAGAACGATCCCGGCGAAGGGATTGATCCCGTGCGCCGCGACCAGGTACAGCCCGTAGGCGCCAACGCCCAGGTAGGCGTGCTGGCCGAAGGAGGTGAGCCCGCTGAACCCGGCGAGCAGGTTCCACATGACGGCCATCGTGATGAAGGTGCACAGCACGATCAGCGGCTGCTCCGCGGGCCCGCCCGCGAAGTACGGGACGAACACGAGGATGACCAGCCCGAGCGCCGAGCCCCCGGTGGTAGCGGTCGCCGCGTGATTCCATTGGGTGACTTTGGGGGTCGATGCCACATTAGCGCCGCTGGATGGCGCCAATGTGGCATCGACACCTTCTACCCTGGGGTCGGGGCCCGTGGTCATGGCTGCGCCGAGGGGAACAGGCCGCGGGGGCGGATGGCCAGGACGAGCAGGAACAGCAGGTGGGCGGCGAGGACCGCGTAGGCCTCGTTGACCGTGCCGACGACGACCTGGGTGACGCCGAGGGCGATGCCGCCCGCCAGCGTGCCCCAGAGCGAGCCGAGCCCGCCGATGACCACCGCCTCGAACGCGAAGATGAGGGTGTCGGTCCCGGATGTCGGGCTGAAGTTCCCGATGGTGCCGATGAACACCCCAGCCAGCGCGGCCGTCGCGACGGAGATACCCGCGACGCTGGCGAAGATCGGCCCGGTACGTACGCCGGTCATCCTGGCCGTGTCGGGATCGTCGGAGATGGCGCGGACCTTTCGGCCCCAGGAGGTGCGCCGCAACAGCACCTCGAGCACGGACAGCACCAGGCACGCGGTGAGAAACGCGGTGGCGAATAGCCACGGGACCACGATCCCGCCCGGCAGCCGCAGGCTCGCCAGGTCAAGGCCGCCCGCGTTCAGCGTGCGGTCGTTGGCAGTGGCCCCGACCTGCAGCAGGTTCTCGATCATCACCGACAGGCCGAAAGTGACCAGCACAGTGGCGAAGTCCCCGCCGCGGAGCGCCCGGCGCAGCAGCAGGACCTGCAGCAGCATCCCGGCGGCGAACGCCGCCGGCAGCAGCAACGGCAGCGTGTACCAGACCGGCACGCCCAGCGCCGAGGACAGCACCAGCGCCAGGTAGGCGCCACAGATCGCGATATCGCCGTGCGCGACGTTCACGATCCGCATCACCCCGAAGGAGAGCGAAAGCCCGCACGCGATAAGCGCGTAGATGCCACCCTGCAGCATCCCCTGGATAACCGCGTTAACCCAGGTCACGAGCTATCACCGAAGTAGGCCGCCACAACCTCGTCCCGGCTGATCGTGGCCGGGGCGGTCAGCGATACCCGGCCCTCGAGCAGGCACACGACCTCGTCGCACACCGAAAGGGCGCGGCTCAGGTCCTGTTCGACGAGCACCAGCGTGGTGCCGTCTTCGCGCAGCGTCGCCAGCGTCTGGTAGAGCTCGCCCACGATGCGGGGCGCGAGACCCAGCGAGATCTCGTCAAGCAGCAGCAGCGACGGGCAGGCGGCCAGCGCCCGCGCGATCGCGACCGCCTGCTGTTCCCCGCCGGAAAGCTGCGATGCCCGGTGCTTGCGCCGCCGCGCGATCACCGGGAAGGTCTCGTAAATCCGCTCCAGCGGCCAGCTGTCGATGTGACATCGACCGGGTTCTAGGCCGGTCGATGTCACATCGACCGCCTCCCTACGGCGAGCAGCCGCGCCGACGAGGATGTTCTCCTCCACGGTGAGCGAGGCGAAAAGGCGACGGCCCTCGGGGACCAGCGCGATGCCACGGGCGATCCGGCGGTACGGCGGCCATCGGGTGATGTCCTCGCCGTCGTAGCGGATCACGCCGGCGCTGACCGGGCAGCCGCCGGCGATGGTGCGCAGCAAGGTGGTCTTGCCCGCGCCGTTGGCCCCGACCAGGGCCAGCGCTGAGCCGACCTCGACCTGCAGCGACACGCTATGCAGCGCCTGGAAGTCCCCGTAGTGCACGTCGAGGGCGCCGACCTGGAGCAGCGCCGTCATACCGGCCCCAGGTAGGCAGCACGGACGGCTTCGTCGGCGAGCACCGCTTCTGGCCTGCCGTCGGCGATCACCGTCCCGTCGGCCAGGCAGACCAGCCGGGTGGCGACCGCGGACAGTACCCGGATCACGTGCTCCACCCAGATGATCGTGGTGCCGGTCTCGTTGACCCGGCGGATCGTCGCGATCAGTTCCTCCGACTCCGGGTCGGACAGCCCGCCGGCGATCTCGTCGAGCAGCAGGACCTTCGGCCCGGTGGCGAGCGCACGGGCCAGCTCAAGCTGCTTGCGGTCGAGCAGCCGCAGGGCGGAGGCGTTCGTGTTAGCGAGCCGTCGCAGCCCGGCCGCCGATAGCGCCTGCCAGGCCGCGTCGTAAGCCCGCTGGCCGCGCAGCCCGCCCGCCCGGCGCGCACCGACCAGGGCATTCTCGAACACCGTCAGGTCGCCGAGCGGGCGCGGCACCTGGAAGGTACGGGCCAGCCCGCGCCGGGCGCGCAGCGGCGGGGACAGCCGGGTGACGTCCGCGTCGTCCAGCAGCACCCGCCCGCGGTCCGCCTTGCCCACCCCGGTGAGCACGTCGAGCAGGGTGGTCTTGCCCGCGCCGTTCGGTCCGACGATTCCCACCGCCTCACCCGGTGCGGCCCGCAGCGTGACATCGGAAAGCACTCGGAGTGATCCGTAGCTCTTGGCGATGTCCGCTGCCTCCAGGGCGGTCACAGCAACTCGAGGGAACCCTGCACCGGGACGGCCGGCAGCAGCGAGTTGTTGATGATCACCAGCTCGTAGCTCCCCGAAGAGCTAGGCCGCCACTGGGCGAGCAGCTCGGGGACTTGGGAAACGTGCGGCACCGGCCCGGTCGCGAAGTCGTAGTCGCCGGTGATCGTGCTTCCCTTGAGCGTACTCATCGCCGACGCCACCGCGTTCGCGTCGGTGGGGTCGCCCGACGCCTTCAGCGCGGCGACCGCGATCTCGAACACGGCGTAGTTGAAGCCCATCGGCTGCGTCCACCCCGGACTGTAGCCCGCGCCGAAATCCGCCGCGGTCGTGCCGTCGAGTGACGACGAGTACGGGAACTGCGGGGTCCACCACACCGGCGACATAACGTTGTCCACCAGCGAGCCGAGTGCCTGGGCCGCCGAGGGGAACAGCAGCGCCTTAGAGATCGACGCGATCTTCGGCTTGAACCCATTCTGGTGTGCCTGCTTCCAGAACGTGATCATGTCCGGCGGGATCGGGGACGCGTGCAGGATCTCGACATTCGCCGCCTTGAATTTGGCGATAATCGAGGCGAAGTCCTGGGTGCCGTCGGCATAGGCGCCGGACGGCACCACCTTCAGGCCCATCCCCGGCGCCAGTATCTCGGCGTACTTCTGGAAGGTCTCGCCATCCACGTCGTTCGGCCACAGGCCGCCGAGCACCTTATCGGTGGGCTCGGTCTTCCAGTAGGTACCGAACAGCTTGAGCTCTTCCTGCGAGCCAAGGAAGTACATGAACGAGTACTTCAGCGTGTTCGGCGAGCCGCTTGAGCTGTAGTACCACTGCTCCCACGGGCAGATCGTGTTCAGGCAGGGGACGCCGGACGCCTCCGCCTGCTCCGTCACCGGGTTGGTGGTGTCCGGGGTGGAGGTGGCGATCAGGAAGTTCACCGCGTCCTGCTGGATGAGCTGCGAGGCGGCGGTGGCGGCACCGCTCGAGCTTGACTGGCTGTCCTTGGCGATGATCTCGACGCTGTATTTCTTGCCGCCGATGGTCAGTCCCTTGGCAAGCGCCGAGCGCACTTTCCCGAGTACGTACGTGTTCGGCTGGCCGAATATCGACACCGGGCCCGTTTGCGGGCTGACAAAACCTATCTTGATAACGCCGGAGCCGCTACTGCTTGACGCGGCTGGACCGGAGGGCTTCAGGCTGCTTGAGCAGGCGCTCAGCCCCGCGACGCCAGCGGCGCCGAGAAAAGCGCGCCGGGTCATTCTGGTATGAGGCATACGTCATTGTGAGACGAGTGATTCAACCTGGTCTTGTATCGACGGGCACACCCCTTGACCTTCTGCGCATCCGCAACCAGGCTTGTGCTCATGCCCGATGTCGTGCGTACGATTGACCTTCCGGTGGGCCAACGTTTCGATTTCTGGAAGACTGCCCTCGCCCGGACGTTCGCACCGCTCGAGGTCAGCAGGCCCGCCGACGAGGCAGGCTTTCGCGGCCGCCTCACCGGGAACTTCCTTGGCACCGCCAGGCTGATCGACGTGCGCGCGCAGGGGCACACCGCGATGCGCACTCCCCGCCTGGTCGCGTCGGCTCCGGCCGGCTGCTACAAGCTCGGCCTGCAGTTGCGTGGCTCCGCGGTGCTGATCCAGGACGGCCGGGAGGCGATGCTCACCCCCGGGACGTTCGCGCTCTACGACACCGACCGGCCGTACACCCTGGCGCTCGCCGGGGATCACCGTCAGCTCATCCTGATGTTCCCCCGTGAGCTGCTGCGGCTGCCGCCCGCCGACGTGGCCGGGCTCACCGCGATCGCCATGCCAGGCGACGCGCCGGGCGCGGGGAGGCTGATCCCGTCGTTTCTCAGTCAGGTGGCCAGCGTGATCGACAGCGCGGCGCCGCACAGCGCGGTGCGGCTGGCCGGGAACGTGCTTGACCTGCTGACCACGGTGCTGGCCGAGCGGCTGGAAACGCTCCCCCGCGACGATGACGCGCCGGGCCGCGCGCTGCAGTTGCGGATGACCGTGTTCATCGAGGAGCACCTGTCCGATCCGGAGCTGTCACCGCAGCTCATCGCCGACGCGCACCACGTCTCGCTGCGGCAGGTGCACAAGCTGTTCCATGCCAGCGGCGCGACCGTGGCCGGCTGGATCAGGCAACGCCGCCTGGAACACTGCCACCGCGACCTGCTGGACCCGATCGTGGCTGGCCTGCCGGTCTCCGCGATCGGCGCGCGCTGGGGATACCCGGATCCGGCCCACTTCAGCCGCCTGTTCAAGTCGGCCTACGGAATCGCGCCGCGTGAGTTCCGGCGCTCCGGGTCAAGTCCCGTGCGCGACGGTGCAAGACGCGACTAGCCTCCGCCACGCAGCATGAGCCGCATGAGTCTGCTCGACGGACGGGTCGCGATCATCTCCGGCGGCGAGGGAAGCATCGGCATGGCAATCGCGCGCGCGTTGGCCGCGGCTGGTTGCGCGGTCTTCCTCACCGGGCTCGATGAGGCGGCCCTGAGAGCCGGCAGCGCCGAGCTCGGTGACGCGGCGGCTGGCTGGGCGGTCGCCGACGTCCGGAGCTCCGAGCAGGTCAAGGCGGCCGTGATGAAAGCGGCGGGCGCCCGGACCGGGCGGCTGGACGTGGTGATCGCGGGCGCCGGGATCAGTGGCGTGATCGCCCCGGTGGCCGACTACCCGGAGGACGTCTTCGAGCAGGTGCTCGCGGTGCATGTACGTGGCGCGTTCCTGTTGTGCAAGCACACGTTGCCATACCTGGGGCCGGGCGCGTCGGTCATCATCGTCTCGAGCGTGGTCGGGCTCACCTCGGACCCGGGCATCGCGGGCTACGCGACCGCCAAGCACGCCCAGGTCGGCTTGATGCGCACGCTCGCCAAGGAGGTCGCGCCCCGCGGCATCCGGGTCAACACGCTGCACCCAGGGCCGGTCGACAACGAGTTCCAGCACCGCATCGAGGTGGCCGCCACCGGGCGTCCGGCCGCGGAGGCGGCGGAGATCTTCGAGCAGAACATCCCGCTCGGCCGGCACGCGAGCGCCGAAGAGGTGGCACGGGCCGCGCTGTTCCTCGCCAGCGACGCCAGCTCGTTCGTGACCGGGGTTACACTGCCGGTCGACGGGGGGATGTCGATTTTACGACGTGGAGCTCCTCAGGAGGCCGCCGCCAGTACCCGGACGGCAGCCACTGGGTCAGGAAGTCCCTGATCAGCACCAGCCACACCCAGCCCGCGAGTATCGCGAACCCCAGCGGCACGATGCCGAAGAAGGCAGCGATCCCCGCCACGATCATCCGGCCTTCCCAGCCGAAACCCGCGTCGTCCTGGCGCGGCCCGGCCGGCCAGATCCGCGCCCGGCAGGCGAGTTCGAAGTGCCGGAGCACGACCGCTGACACCAACGCGATCGTCACCGGGGCCGATACGTGGTGCGCGAACGCCAGCGCCGCGAGGTAGATGTACTCGCCCGCCTGCAGGACGGCCGGAACGATCCAGTCGCCCGTCGTGTCGTGCGGATGCCAGGAGCCGAGTCCGGCCAGCAGCATGGCAGCGACCGGGGTGAGTACCAGGATGCCTGGCAGGTTGCCGAGGCCGAGTGCGGTGAGCATGCAGGTGACGAGCAGGCCGACGAGCAGCGGCAGCAGCGGCGGGATGCGCCCGGCGACGAGCCGTCCCAGGGCGAGTGAGAGCGGGCCGTCGCCCCGCGCCGCCGCGATCTCGGGCCCGCCTGGCCGCAGTTGCGGCGCGGTGAACAGCCGGGTCAGCGTGTATCCGAAGGCGAGCGCGCCCCAGCCGAGTCCCGCGATGAACGCGAAGCGGGCTCCCACGAAGATCACGCTGGCGCACAGCACGGTGAGCCGCTCGCCTGACGGCAGGCAGATCAGCCGGACGATCTTGGAATGACTGGTCTCGACCCCCGCGATCGTGGCGCACCGGTCCGCCATCTGGCGAACCGCGAGGAGCAGCATGGCGGTGATGGCGAGCCGCCATACTCCGGTGGCGCCCTGGCCGCCGACGTCGGCGATCGAGTTGAGGGCCGGGCCGAAGATACCGCTGAGCCCCGCGCCCGCGTTCGCTCCGCCCTTCACCACGATGGTCGCGCTGGCCGCGATCCCGGCGTACAGGCCGAACTCCACGATGATCGCGCTGGAGAGCCGGAACCAGACCGCCGCCGGAGACCGGTGACCACCCTGGGCGCGGATCGTCACGTCGAGCATCTGCCCGGCCCGCGCGGTCACGAACGCGGCGAACAGCAGGATGACCCCGAACGCCTTCGCCCGGAGCGCGAGTTCGCTGAACCAGACGGCGGAGAGCAGGCCGAGACCGAGGAAGATGCCGTACAGCGCGGCCGGAGTGAGCACACGTTCCCCGGCCCACCTGGCCATGTCGGCGGCCGCCGGGTCGGTGACCAGATCGGCGACCTGCCCGTCGCTGGTCCCGTCGATGACGCGAACGGTGACGCCGCGGCTGGCCAGCTCGCCAAGCAGCGCGCCTACCGGGTCGGCCGGGCGGCGGTAGTTAAGCGCGAGATCGTCGGCCGCCTCGGCTAGCTCGCCAAGGTCGTCCGGATGCACCAGCAGAGCCACCCGCTGCCCTGGGCCCGCGACGGCCGCGGTACCACCGGTGTGGATCAGCCTGGCCAGCTCGGCGACCGGCGGCTGCCCGTCGCAGATCAGCACCCGGTCCCCGGCGCCGCGCGCGGCAGCGGCAACGGTCACCATTGCCTGGGCACCGTGCTCGGCCGCGTCGACGCGACTAACGCCAAGGGCGGCGAGCTGTTCGTTGAACGGCACCCCGACGTTCGCGTCCTGGCTCAGCCCCTGGCCTGCCCGGCGCTCGCCAGCCAGAACCAGCGCTACGGTCATCCCGTGCCCTCCCTGCACATCACCGTCCCCCAGGTCCCCCACCTACCCGCCCCCACCAGCGGGAAACCCTGGCTCTACTCTAGAGCCTGCCCCCGCACAAGAGCGGCTTACGACGCGGGACGGGGTAGAGTCCCGGTTGTGAGTCTGACGCGGGTGATTGGTGTGGTGCTCGGCGGCGGGGCCGGTCAGCGGTTCGGGACACACCGCCCTAAGCAGTTGCTCGCTCTCGATGGCAAGACGCTTGTCGAGCGTTGCGTCGCCGCGTTCGCCCAGGCGCCCGACGTCGACGAGGTGCTGCTGGTCATGGGGCCGGATTATGTCGAGGAAGGCGCGCAGCTCGCCGGCGATCAGGTCCTCGGCGTGGTGACCGGCGGGGCGACCCGGGCCGAGTCCGTGCGCTGCGCGCTGCGCGAGCTGAGCCAACGGTACGACCCGGCAGCTACCGGGGTGCTGCTGCACGATGCCGCCCGTCCGCTGGTCACCCAGCCGGTGATCGCGGATTGCGTCGCCGCACTTCACGCGGGGAATGACGCCATCGGGACGGCGGTCCCCACAGCGGACACGATAGTCATTGTGGAGAACGGGGTCATGGCGCACGTCCCGCCCCGGGAGACGCTGATGCGCTGCCAGACACCGCAGGGCTTCCGGCTGTCGGTGATCAACCGTGCCCATGAGCTGGCCGCGGCCGATCCGGACTTCGTGCCGACCGACGACTGCGGCGTGGTGCTGCGCTATCTGCCCGGGACACCGGTGCACGTCGTCCCGGGCAGCGAGCGCAATATCAAGGTCACGTACCCGGCCGACCTAGCCGTCGCCGAGGTCCTGCTACGCGCCCCGCGGTTATGGTGGAAACGTACCGTCGCCGGCTGACGGCACGTTTCCACCGTGATCGCAGGACGCCGCGCTACGGCAGGGTGCCGTCGGCCAGGATGACCGCGTTGCTGCCGGTCTTCTCCCGGACGAAGCCGACACCCCACAAGGATGCCGTTCCAGGGGTGAGCGCCAAGTCCGACGGGTCGGCGGAGGTGCTGACCCGGGACCACACGCCCGCCGACGTCCGGTGCACCAGGTAGGACGTTGTTGCGTCCGTGGTGGTGGAGAAGCTATAACCGGTCAGCCAGAATCCGCCGTGCCCGTCGGGAGCGAAGCGGCCGAGCTGGAGCGTCCACGGGAGTTTGTAACGCGTCCAGGTCTTGCCGTTGTAGTGCACCAGCACACTGGGTGAGGTCGCATCGGTCCCGTCGATGGCAGTGGCCCAGACGTTGCTGGCGCTGTAGGCATGGATCGTTCCGAACTGCAGGCCGGACAGCGCGGGCGCGGTCACATGCCCCCAGCTCTTCCCGTTGTAGTGGTACACGGAGTCTTCGGGAGCCTCCGTCGAGCCAACCGCCCAGATATTAGTCGCCGAGACGGCGCTGCCATTCTCGATCCCGGCATTGCTAGCCGCCGTCACCTGTTCCCAGGCGTTGCCGTTGTAGTGATAGGTGCCAAAGCCCGGCTCACCGCCCGGCCCGCCGAACACCCACACGTTCCTGGCGCTGACCGCTGTCACGCCGGTGAGCTCGCCGAAGCCAGTCAGTTTCTCGGACACCGACCACTCGGAACCATTCCAGTACAGGACATAAGCGGTCTGCGTCTGCGGACCGTTGTCGGTCACCGCCCAGATGCTGGACGCGGAGGCCGCACTCGCCCCGGTGACCTCGCCATCCGCTCCGGCGGGCATCGGCACCGCGCTCCAGGTCTTGCCGTTCCAGTGTTCCGCAACCGCCTCGGGGGTCGTTGCCCCGCTGGCATCGGTCGCGCCGAGTGCCCACGCGTTGTTCTTCGCCAGCGCCAGCACTGACCCGAACGCGGAGTAGTTGGCCGCCACTCCGTAGTGCTCGCTGAGCACCTGACGCCACCCCGGAGTCGTGGCGGCCTGAGCCGGGATTGCGGCCCCGAACGCCAGCACCCCCGCCAGGGCAGCACCAGCTAGACGCAAAGATCTCATGAAAAAATGCCCCACTCCCCGTAAAAGCCACTAATGGGCTATCCCGGGAATGAGCGTACTAGCGGCTTATCCTGTCACGGCTTGCTTTATCAAAGTGCGACCGAAGTCCCACATCAGGCCGCTGCCCTTGCTGGCGTCGGCGAGCACGTCGTCGAGCGCGTCGAGGAACAACCTGACCTCGGTGTCGCCGATCATCAGCGGCGGGATGAGCTTCACGACCTCCATGTGGTCGCCGGAGACCTGGGTCAGGATGCGGTGCCGCTGGAACAGCGCGACGACGACCATCTGAGCGAACAGCCCGACCCGCGCCTTCTGCAGCGCGTTCCACCGGGTACGCGCCATGATCCCGCTCGGCTTGCCGAACTCCATGCCGATCATCAGCCCGCGGCCGCGCACGTCGGCCAGCACCTCGTAGCGCTGCGCGAGTTCCTCGAGCCCGGCCTTCAGCGCGGCGCCGGTGCGGGCGGCGTTCTCGGTCAGCCCCTCGTCCTCGAGCACCGCCAGCGAGGCCAGGCCCGCGGCCATCGCGAGCGTGCCGCCCTTGAACGTCGTCGAGTGCACGATCACCCGGTCCATCGAGGAGAAGACCTTCTCGATGATCCATCCCTTGGCGAGCGTCGCGCCCACCGGCACGTAGCCACCGGAGAGCGCCTTCGCGATCGGGACGATGTCCGGTTCCACGTTGTCATGCTGGTAGGCGAAGAAGTCCCCGGTCCGGCCGAACCCGGACTGCACCTCGTCACAGATCAGCAGCGCGTCATGCTGGTGCAGCAACGCACGCGCGGCGGGCAGGAACCCGGGCGCCGGTATCGCGACGCCGTGGCCCTGGATCGGCTCGACGATCATCGCGGCCACGTCGCCGTTGCGGAGTTCGGCCTCCAACGAGCCCAGGTCGCCGAGCGGGATCTCCGCGTCGGCCAGCAGCGGCCCGAACCCGGCCCGGAACTCCTCCGCACCGTTCACCGACAGCGACCCGGTGGTGAGCCCGTGGAAACCATGGTGGCAGTAGATGACCCGCGACTTGCCGGTGGCGTACCTGGCGAACTTGAGCGCGGACTCCACGGCCTCGGCGCCGCTGTTGCAGAAGAAGACCCGCTCCATACCGGGCACCTTCTCGATCAGCTTCTCCCCGAGCCTGGCCGCCAGCGGCGGGCAGTCGAACTGCGTCCACCCGGCCTCGTCGAGGTCGAGGGCATCGTGCAGCGCCTGCTTGATCACCGGGTGGTTGCGCCCCGCCGCGAACACTCCGAAGCCCGCGAGGAAATCCGCGTACTTGTTGCCGTCGGCGTCGTACAGATAGGCACCCTCGGCCCGGGTGTAAACCTTGTCGAAGCCGATCGTGTGCAGCATCTTCGGCATCTGCGGATTTACATACCGGCCGTAAAGCTCGTATTCGCGCCCGCGCACAGCGGCGAGCTCACTCACCAGATCAAACCCCATGGGCCCATTGTCCCCCATGATCAAGGGCGTCGTTGACTCAGCGCGGCCCCGTGACGGGGGGAGGGGAGGCGGGTGGGAGCGCTGAGTCAACGCTGCCCGTCGGGACCGCAGCCCGCGAGCCCGGCAGCCCGGCGCGGGTGGCGCGGGCCAGTCGCTTGGGGCTGGTGAGGAATCCGCTGCCCCAGCACAGGTGCATCGCGGCGAGGACCAGCGGGATCCGGAGCCGGACGCCGGTACTCACGCTCTTGGGGAGCCCGAGGCCAGCGAGAATCACGGCAAGCAGGTACCCGCCCGGCAGCACGAAACCGAGAGCGAGCCACGGCAGCCCGGCCGCCAGGCCCGCCACCCCGAGCACCAGACCGAAAACGAAAAGCGCCGCCGCTATCGGCGGGGCAAGGTATCGGACCGAGACCGTGTCCGGATACTGCCGGGCCACTACTCTTCTCCACCGACCATAACGAAAGTACTGAATCCCCAGGGCCTTCAGGCTCGCCCGAGGCCGGTAGGTAACCCGCATGGACGGGTCGAACCAGATCAGTCCATCCGCCGAGCGGATGCGGTAGTTGAGTTCCCAGTCCTCGGCTACGAGCATCGCCTCGTCCCAGCCGCCGACGGCGAGAACCGCCGAACGCCGGTAGACCCCCAGATAGACCGAGAGCGCGGGACCAGCGCCGCCGCCGGTGTGAAACTGCGCCGAGCCGACGCCAACCGGCGACGTCATCGCCCAGGCGACCGCCTTCTGGAAGTCGCTCTCGCCCTCGGCGGCCATGATCCCGCCCACGTCGGCGGCTCCCGAGTCCAGCAGGATCCGGACGGCCGATACCAGGTAGCCCGGTGGCAGCAGCGCGTGCCCGTCAATCCGGGCGACCACCTCGAAGCGGGCGGCCGAGACCGCGATGTTCAGCGCCGAGGGGATCTTGCCGGTCGGGTTCTCAAGCACCCGCACCCGCTGGTCGGCGGCCTCCAGCGAGCGGGCGATCCGCATCGTCTGGTCGCGAGACGGGCCGACCGCCAGGATCAGCTCGAACTCTCCCGGGTACTCCTGCTCGAGTACCCGGGAGACAGCCTCCGCCAGGTGCCGTTCCTCGTTCCTGACCGGCATGACCGCCGACAGGGGAGGAAGGGCATCCGACGGAGACTGAACTCGCCGTTCTGGTAGCACGTCGGTCACCGTACCGCATACGGACCTCAGGCTGGGCCGGTGTCCTCCAGGCCGGTGTCCTCGAGCATCTCCGTGACGAGCGCGGCGATCTGCGAGCGCTCGGAACGGACCAGCGTGGTGTGCGCGAACAGCGGGTGGCCCTTGAGCTTCTCGATGACCGCGACCACCCCGTCGTGCCTGCCCACCCGGAGGTTGTCGCGCTGCGCGATGTCATGCGTGAGCACCACCCGGGACCCGGTTCCGATCCGGGACAGGACGGTGAGCAGGACACCGCGTTCGAGCGACTGGGCCTCATCCACGATCACGAACGCGTCGTGCAGCGAGCGGCCGCGGATATGAGTGAGCGGCAGGACCTCGAACATGTCGCGGTTCAGCACCTCGTCGATCACGTCCTGGGTGGTGACCGCGGACAGCGTGTCGAACACGGCCTGCGCCCACGGGTTCATCTTGTCCGCCTCGGAGCCTGGCAGGTAGCCAAGCTCCTGGCCGCCGACCGCGTACAGCGGCCGGAACACGATGACCTTCCGGTGCAGGCGACGCTCCATCACCGCGTCGAGCCCGGCGCACAGGGCGAGCGCCGACTTACCGGTACCGGCGCGGCCGCCGAGTGACACGATCCCGATCTCCGGGTCGAGCAGCAGGTCGAGTGCGACGCGCTGCTCGGCGGACCGCCCGTGCAGGCCGAACGCCTCGCGGTCGCCCCGTACGAGCTGTACCTGCTTGTCGGGCCGTACCCGGCCTAGGGCACTGCCCTTCTCCGAGGTGATCACCAGCCCGGTGTGACACGGGAAGTCGCGCGCCGACTCCGCGTCGAGAACGCCGTTCTCGTATAGCTCCACCATCTCCCCGGCAGACAGAGCGAGCTCTGCCATCCCGGTCCAGCCGGAGTCGATAGGAAGGCCGGCGCGGTATTCCTGCGCCCGCAACCCTATGGAGGCCGCCTTAACCCGAAGCGGCAGATCCTTGCTGACCAGGACAACATCGTTGCCCTCGTTAGCCAGGTTGCGCGCCACCGACAGGATGCGCGTGTCGTTGTCCCCGACCCGGAAACCGGCCGGGAGGACCTGCGTATCGCTGTGGTTGAGCTCCACCCTGACGGTCCCGCCGACCGGTCCTACCGGTAGCTCGGTGTCAAGCCGCCCGTATTCGACCCGGAGGTCGTCTAGGTGGCGGAGGGCCTGCCGGGCGAAATAGCCCAGCTCTGGGTGGTTGCGCTTGGCTTCCAGCTCGGTGATGACGACCACCGGGAGGACGACGTGATGCTCGTCGAACCTGGTGAAGGCCGCCGGGTCGGAGAGCAGGACGCTCGTGTCAAGCACATAGGTTCGGCGGGGATCAGTGTTGGCCACGCAGGACTCCCTCGGGCACCGGGATATCCCGGTGCCGGATTCGGACACGCTCGGAGTTCGAGAGACAAACGTGTCGTACGGACCGGGGCATACCCTCGAAGGGCCGCGCCGGCCCTTCCGGCATCTCGCCTGCGCAAAACGACGCGAGCTCGAAGATTCGAGGGCCTTCCCGGGGGGCGGCGCCACGCCGCCCACCACAACCCAAAGTACCCGCCTGAAGGGTGCCAGAAAAGTACCCGCAGGTAAACACGGCGCGCATACGGCCCGGAACGGGCCTACCAGTAACAACTTGCCGACGCTCAAGACACGAAATGTGAGAAAAATCATCCGCCGAAGCGGCGGTTGCGGTCGGCGTAAGACCGCAGCGCCCGCAGGAAATCCACCTTACGGAAGGCTGGCCAGTACGCGTCGCAGAAGTAGAACTCCGAGTACGTGGACTGCCAGAGCAGGAACCCGCTGAGCCGCTGCTCCCCGCTGGTCCGGATGAGCAGGTCCGGGTCCGGCTGTCCCGCCATGTACAGGTGCTCGGCGATGTGCTCGACGTCCAGGATCTCGGCGAGCTGTTCGATCGTGGTGCCCTTGGTGGCGTGCTCCTGCAACAGGGACCGGACCGCGTCGGCGATCTCCTGGTGCCCGCCGTAGCCGACCGCGACGTTCACCAGCACGCCCGGATACCCCGCGGTGGTCTCGGCCGCGTCCTTCAGCGTGCGGGCCATCCCGTTTGGCAGCAGGTCGAGCGCGCCGACCGGATTGACCCGCCAGTGGCCCTCGACAAGCTCCTTGATGGTGTCCTCGATGATCTGCAGCAGCGGAACGACCTCGCTGCTCGGGCGGGTCAGGTTGTCGGTGGACAGCAGCCAGAGCGTGACGACCTCGACGCCGGTCTCCTGGCACCAGTCGAGTAGCTCGAAGATCTTGTCAGCGCCCTTACGGTGGCCCTTGACGACGTCGGTCAGCGCGGAACGCGCCCACCGCCGGTTGCCGTCACAGATAACACCGACGTGCCGCGGAACAGCGGCCCGCTCCAGGGACGCCTCTAGCCGACGCTCGTAGAGCCGGTAGACCACGCTCCGCAGCCGCATGACCCGACTCCTCCCTGTCCGCGCCCGATCGCCTCCATGCACCGTATCCGACACAGGAAACGACCAGGCGCGTCACAGAGTGCCCGCAACCAGCTAGCCCAGAGACTTCGCCAGGGATTCATCCAGCCCGCTGAACGACGCGAGGTACTCCTTTCGCTCCCGCTTCAGCCGGGCGATCATCGCGTCGTATTCGGCGGTGCGGCCCTGGCGTTCGTACAGCGCGCGGGGCCGAAGCACCTCGGGGTCGTCGATGCCCGGTATCTCGGTCGCGATCTCGTAGCCGAAATCCGGGTCGGTCGCCCACGATATCGAGTTCGTCACGATTCCTTCGACGACCGCTGACGAGTACGGAATCGTGATCTTCTTCGAGCGCTCGTCGCCGTCCGGCCCGCCGACTCGGCCGGTGTTCAGCACGAAGGCTTGCATGTCGTGGGTGTCCAGCAGTTCCAGCATCCGGTTGCCCATGTCCGCGAAGTCTCGCGGGAAGAACGGGTTGGTCCCCGGCACCCGGAGGAACTTGCCCTCCTCGTCCTTACCGCCCGCCGAGGTACCGGTCGTCTCGCCGAGCATGAAGTAGGCGGCGGTCTGCGCCCGGTCCAGCCGGGCCACCACCGGGACGATGTTCTCGTTCCTGTTCAGGATGAGCATGTATCGCACCGGCCCGATGTCGTCCGGATCCCACGGGTCGACGTACTTGAACGGCCAAGTGGTCCGTCCGTTCTTGGTGTAGGAGGTGTCGAAGAAGTCGACCTTCCCGTCGGCGTCGACGGAGACGTTCTCCAGGTACGCGTCGGGCTTGGTGGTCGCGTAGTAGATGGCGGGCTCGTAGCGCGGGTCCAGCCCGAAGGTCTTGGCGAAGCAGCCGTTCTCCGTGGTGTACACCTTGCCCCGCGGCATCAGGGCCACGAAGTCATCCTGGGCAGGCTTGCTGCCGAACTGGGTGGTGAACGTGGTGGTGGTCTTGCCGGTGCCGGACAGCCCCACGATCAGCACCGAGGTGTTCTCTTTCCCGGTGGGGATGACCTTGCAGCCCGCGTGCAACGCGAGGCCACCCCGGTCGTAGACGATGCCGGACCACATCCGCAGCCCGCCCTTCTTGGACTCGCCGAAGTAGTCCGAGTTGAACACCCGGGTGATCTTGGCGTCCATGTCCACGGCGATGAGCCGGTCGTTGGGGTAGCCGGTGGCGGCCAGGTTCGGCGTGTAGATCACGGTGGTGTCGGGCTCACCCTCGTCTTCGAGGGGGTAGTAAAGCTGCTGCTGCATCCCGGCGATGTTCGCGTTGGCCGCCTCGATGATCAGCCGCGCCCGGGTGCGGTAGGCGGGGTCGGAGCCGATGTGGCCGTCCACGACGACCATGTGCTGGTCCGCGATATACGCGTCCTGGATCCGGGCCCACCGCTCGAATTCTTCGCGGCTAATTGTCTGTCCGGTCGTGTTGCTGGTGCCTTCGACAATGTAGGTAGAGCGGGTGCTGCGCGAGTCCACGCGCGCCTTCACAGCTACGTTGCCGAACTCCGTCGGTGTCGAGTTCGGCATTTGCCTGGTGAGCTCTCGCAGGCGTTCAGATGTAGGATTCCACTCGACTTTGGCGGCTCTCACCTCGTAGGACACGTGTCGTTTCTCCTTGCGAGCGACATTGGGTGTCCGTTGATAATAACTCACGAGTGGGTTATTTCATAAAGGCAAGAATTTCCAGCTAATGGTATAGACCTTGGTATAGACCTTTTGGTTTATACCGATGGTCTAAAAACGCACTACGAACGGGGTCCGTGCTCGCGAACTTCCTCGACTTTACGCAAAGCCGCCCGCAGTTCCCCGAGCCAGTCCTCCACATGCTCGCCGGTCAGCCGTACGCACCAGGCCAGTGCGTCACTGCGGCTGCGCGCGACGCCGGCGTCGACCAGGGTGTCGAGAACGCGGCGTTCTTGCTGCCGAAGGCGGGTCATGACCGGGACGGACAGCGTGGTGAACATCTCGTCGCTGTCTCCGCAGCGGACGCCCCAGGAAACCTTGCGCCGGAACCGGTGCTCGGCTTCTCTGGCGATCTCGACGCGCCGGGCACGGGTCTCCTCGCGGAACCGCCGCGCCCTGCCCTCGGCGGCGGCCGCCGCGGTCGCGAACTGAGCCGCGGTAAAGTCCTTGGCATCGGCCGCCGCTTCCGGAGGGGCCGCGATCCGGCCGATGACCGTGATCTCCTCCCGGTCCACCGTCACGTCGACCGGCTCGATGAACCAGTCGTCCGGCAACCGCCCGACAAACCACGCGCGAACCGCCTGATCCCGCGATTGCCCCGCGTCTCCCGTATCGGCTGTATCGGCTGTATCGGCTGTGCTGTCAGCACCTCCCGCCCCAGCCGCATCCTCTGTGTTCTCGGGCCCCGCCGCCGTGTCACTAGCGGTCTCGTCGTCCTGCTGCCCGCCATTGGGCTCTTGCTCTGTACTCATGTAATTATGATTACACCCTTCCGTAGCGGGCGGTCAACCCTTACTGGGCCGACGGCTCACGCAGGCCCACGGCCGCACAGGGGCCATGGCTCACGCAGGGGCCGGGCGACGAGGCGGGAGAGGGGGTCGTCGGCACTTCTCCCGGGTTCGTGTACGCAAGTGGGGCTGCATAACGGGGCATAAGGGGCGCGTTAGGTGCACTAAGCCGGGAGAAGATGATGCGCGGGGTCGGGCTAGGCGACGGAGGCGGCTACTTGGGCGGCTACGGCGAGTTCGACGCGGACGGCGCCGGCGAACTCGGAGCCGAAATCGGCCGGGACGACTTCCACGTCCAGGCCGGTGCGGGGCGCCTGGATCATCCAGCCGTTGCCTAGGTAGATCGTCACATGCGAGATGTAATCGGGGGCGCTGGGGTCCGTGTGATAGAAGAGCAGGTCGCCGGGCTGCAGGTCACTGATCGGGACGGATGGCCCGGTGAGCGCCTGATCGGCGGCGACGCGGGGCATCGTGATTCCGGCCTGGGCGAACGACCACTGGACCAGTCCGGAGCAGTCGAACTCCCTGGGCCCGGCCGCGCCCCAGACATAGGGCATCCCCAGGCGGCTGTAGGCCGCGCGGAGCATGGTCGTGAGCTGGGCCGACGTCGGGTACCCCGAGTCCGAAGCAGGCGCGCTGACGCCGACCACCCGGATCAACGGCTCGACTGCCACGCCCTTCGGTAGCAGCTTCCCGAGTGCCGTCGCGAGCGAGGTCAGGTCCGCCGTTGAGGACGCGCTCACCACTATCGCGTTGCCGGCGGGCATGCCGAGCGAGGTGGCTACCGAGTTGGAGACGACCGCGTCGACACCGCCGATCCCCATGGTGCCGAACGCGGCGACCTTCAGGTTCTCGGTCACCTTCCCAGCGGCGCTCACGGTGCCACCGAGCTTCAGGTGATCCATCGTGCCCATCGTGTACGAGACCGCGACACCGCCAGCGGCCACGCCGTCCCACAGCGAGTTCGAGGATGCGGTGGGACGTTCCGCGTACGAGCGGAACACCGACGGATCCACCCCAAGGACCGCCATGTAGGTCCCGTTGATCCGCATCCGGACGGCCTCGATCCGTTCGGCCGACGTGATACCTGAGTGATGGAGAACGCCGTTAAGTACCGAGGTTGAAAGCGAAGTGGGCGAGACGATGAGCAGATCTGCCTGGCGCAACGTGCGCAGTGGCTCGACTGTCGCTGCCGAGCTGGCGGCGAGCTGGACCGCGGGATCGGCGAAGTCGGCCTTCATCGAGGCGCCGGGGAAGACCGGCGCGCTGGACTTCGATGGGTCGACCTTCGGCAGCGACGCGATCGGGGAAGCCGCCGAGGCTCGCGGCACCGCCGCCGTTGAGGTGGTGACCGCGGCGATCACTCCTGCTACGAGGCCGAGCACGCACAAGCCCGCCACCCAGGCGGGTGCCGTGCGACGCGACGGGCGGGGCAGCCGCGACAGGCGGGTCAGCAGCATTCGAACGACACGCACGCATTCCACCATGCCCCATAAATCAGGCATCCGTCTAGGCGAGCAGGTGAACGTCCGGTAATCACGTGGCGGCGAGCTGGGCACGGAGGTCGGCGACGCTGGTGACGGGGAGCTGGCAGGTGAAGTTCCGGCACACGTAGGCCGCTGGGCCCTCCTTCACCAGCGTGCGGCCCTCGAGCAACTCCACGTACGGGTCCAGCCCGGCGGCCAGCACGGCGCCGGGCGGGGACTCGTGCAGCGCGGTGCGCAGCAGGTCAGCGGTCCGCGGGTCGTCGAGCGGGCCCGCCACCGCGATCTCGGCCGGGCCGGTGAGCAGCGCGGTCGCGACCGACAGGCCCGCGCCCGCGGCCCGCGGGAACTTGCCGGCGATCGGGCCGACCGCCTGAAGGGCGTCCCTGGCCGCGCCCAGATGCCGGGCGGATCCGGTCAGTGCCGCGTAGCTGAGCAGCGCGTCGGCCGCCGCGAAGGTTCCCGAGGGCGTCGCGTTGTCGGTCGGGTCCGAGGGTCGGAAGATGAGCCGCTCACCGTCATCCGGCGCGTCGTAGAAGCCTTTGCCCGCGTCGTTGGCGAAGTGCTCAAGCACAGCATCCAGCAGTTGCCCCGCCATCGAGACCCAGTGACCGTCGCCGGTCACGCCGGACAGCGCGAGCAGGCCGGAGGCGACGCAGGCGTAATCCTCAAGCTGCCCGGCGCTGTCGCCCGCGACGCCATCGCGTGACGTGCGGACCAGGCGGCCGTTGGGCAGATGGATGCCAGCCAGCAGGTCCGCGATGTCGAGCGCGGCGGCGGTGAAGTCCTCGCGGGCCAGCAGCAAGCCGGCCTCGGCGAGCGCGGCGAGCGCCATGCCGTTCCAGGCCGCCACCACCTTGTCGTCCCGTCCCGGACGGGGGCGGCCGTCACGCACGATCGCGAGCTGGCCCCGGATCCGGTCCAGCCGCTCACTACGCTCGCCGGGTAGCTGGAGCACCGAGGCGCCGTGCTCGAATGTCCCGGATGGCGTCACGCCGAACGCCTCGGCGGCGAAGTCCCCGTCGGACGGACCGAGCACGTCGCGCAGCTCCGATGGCGTCCACACGTAGAACGCGCCCTCGCCGCCCTCGCTGTCCGCGTCCAGTGAGGCCGCCAGTCCCCCGGAGGAAGTACGCAGCTCGCGGATCATCCAGTCGCAGGTCTCCTCCGCGACCCGCCTGCCGAGCTCAGATCCGGTGCGCCGCCACAGGTGCAGGTACACCCGGGCGAGCAGCGCGTTGTCGTACAGCATTTTCTCGAAGTGCGGCACCGTCCAGGTGGCGTCCACGCTGTACCTGGCGAACCCGCCGCCGAGCTGGTCGTAGATCCCGCCGCGAGCCATGGCCTCGCAGGTCTGTTCCGCCATCCGCAGCGCGTCAGCGGAACCGGTGCGCTCGTAGTGCCGCAGCAGGAATTCCAGCACCATGGACGGCGGGAACTTCGGCGCGCCGCCGAATCCCCCGCGGGCAGAGTCGAAGGTGGCGATGAGGCCGGCCAACCCGCGTTCTGTGCTGGTGTGAAGATCTTCATCGGCGCTCAGCCCGGAAAGCGCCGCGGCGTTCTCGCCCAGCGCGGCCGAGATCTGGCTCGCCTGGCCGGTCACGGCGTCACGCTTGTCGCGCCAGGCGCTCGCCACCGCGGCGAGGATCCGGTTGAAATGCTCGCGCGGGTAGTAGGTGCCGCACAGGAACGGCTCGCCATCGGGCGTCATGAACACGGTCATCGGCCAGCCGCCCTGGCCGGTCATGGCCTGGGTAGCGGACATGTAGACGGCATCGACGTCCGGCCGTTCTTCTCGGTCCACCTTGACGGGGACCGTGGTGTCGTTGATGAGCCTGGCGGTCTCAGGGTCCTCGAAGGACTCATGAGCCATGACGTGACATCAGGAAGGCTGACTGAGGCATTAACCAGTGGCAAGCCGCGTATCCCACTGATAGTAGGACAGGCACGTCTCGCCGTTTTGCCTCAGTCATCGCCTCCTCTCCCCACGGCCACCAATCCACAGGGTTGGCGGCGTGCTGCAGGAGGTAGGGCGAAGTCGCGCTACCGAGCCGGTTCATGAGGCCAGTCTTTCATACAGTCAACGTTCGACACTCCTTCACCTAACAGGCTTTCTTCAAGTAATAGGAGTAGAATATTTGTTCGTAGGAATGTGACCCCCGAGGAGCAGCCATGGTTGCAGGCCCCCAGGACCAACTGGCTCTAGCGCCAGGCGCACGGAGCGGGAACGATTCCAGTCCCCTGCCACCACCCTGCGAACTCATAACGACCGACGCCCGATGCGTGATCGCATACGCCCGCATAAGCGACCTATCAGGCAAACGAGGAGACATTCTCAATAGGACCAAAGGGGTGACCAACCAGCAGATTACCAACCAAGCGATAGCACGACGCGAGGAACTGACGATAGTCAAGTACTACGCGGACAACGACCTTAGTGCTTCCAAAGACCAGCCCCGGCCAGGCTTCGAGGCAATGCTCGTAGACCTCCGACGTGGTTTCACCACCGAGGGCTATCTCGTTCATGGAGTCATAGCGGTGGACGAGGACCGCATCTTCAAGACCCCGACGCAGTGGGAGCGATTCGTGGAAGCGTTCCGCACAGTCACGGGCCGGGTGTTCGCGGATTACTACGGCACCAAAGATCTATATGACGAGGAGGCACAGGATGCAGCACTACTAGGCGTCGAGACCTCGATGCGGGAGAACCGCAAGCGCAAGGCGCAGACTCGCCGCTGGCACGAAGCTCAGGCGCGCCGGGGCATCGCCCACACAGGAGGGCGAGCCTTTGGCTACAAGCAGGTCCCGGGCTTCCCAGGCGCAATCGAAGTCGTAGCGGAAGAAGCGGCACTCATACGGCAAGCAGTGGCCGCATGCATAGCGGGCAAGTCCTGGGGCGAGATCACGCGTATCTTCACCGACTCCGGCATACCCACCCGAGGCGGAGGACCATGGCGGATTCAGACTGTCAAGCAAATCATTTCGAGCCCGCGCAACGCTGGACTCCGGATGATCGATGGCGAAGTGTTCCGGGGGACGGACGGCCAGCCCGTCATCGGACAGTGGGAGGCGATCATTGCGATCCCCGAATGGGAATCCGTAATCGAACGCTATCGCCCGCGCGAGCGCTTGCCAGGCGGCAATACCAAGAACCCGCGCCGGACGCCCCGCAAGTACTTGCTTTCCGGACTGCTGCGGTGCGGCAGCCTCATCGACGACCGCACCTGCAACACCGTCATGATGGGATCAGCGACGACTCAAGGAAAGGCAGCATATCGATACTCTTGTCGACCCAGAATGGACGGCGGATGCTCCGGTACCAGCGTGAATGGCGAGTGGATCGACAGTGAGGTATCCGAACTCGTATTCGCCAGGGTGGAGTCCCGACCGATTTGCGACGAAGGGAAACCGTGGCCTTACGAAGAAGAACTGGCTGCCGCAGTTGCGAAACGAGACGAGTTTGAGTCCCGTTGGACTCTTGGTCTAGTGCCCGACGAGCAGTTCTACCGGCTCTCGCCCAGGCTGAACGACGCGGTGAACGCCCTCTTCAAGGACAGGGCCGAGTACGTGGCCACCGTCATAGCTGCTACAGGAACCCAGTCCTGCCACCGTGAACGGTGGTGGAAGACAGTAGAGGAAGGCGGTTACGACCTTCAGCGCAAACGAGCCATCCTCGCTGCCGAGCTTGACTTCGTCCTCATCTTCCCGGTCGGCAAGGGGAACCGTAAGCGAGACCAAGACAGCTACCGGCCAGTGTTCAGATCGGCGGCGCGAGTCCCTTGGCCGGCGCGAGCTTCCAAGATTTTTGACCTTGGGGTACAGTAAGCGGCATGGGAAGGCCCAAGCAGTTCGATCCGGATGCGGCGATCGATACGGCCATGGACGTGTTCTGGCGCAAGGGATACGCCGGGACCACCCCAGCCGATCTCACCGAGGCGCTCGGTATCGGCAAGGGCAGTCTCTACAACGCCTTCGGCAGTAAGCACGCCCTGTTCGAGCAGGCACTCAGGCGGTACCGCGACGGCCAGGAGGCCGCCATGGTGGAGTTTCTTGGCGGGGCAGAGCCAGTCAAGGACCGGGTTCGCAACGCGTTGCGAACCCTTGCCACTATGGATCTCGCCGACCCTGACCGGCGCGGCTGCCTGGCGGTAAATACCGCGGCCGAACTCGGCGATACCGACGAGATCGCGGCCGATCTGGTCCGGCGGATGCTGGATCGCACCGAGCAAGCGTTCCGCGACGTGATCGATGAAGGCCAGCGCAGCGGCGAGATCGAGCCTGGGCGGGACCCGGCCGAGCTCGCCAGCCTGTTGCTGAACACGGTCATCGGCATGCGGTTGCTGGCCCGGGTCAGCACCGGGCCCGAGCGGCTCGACCGGGTAATCGACGCGGCGGTCGACGCACTCTGATCTGAACTCTCCACTCCTTACCTTCGGCTGCACTGATTTTGTACCTACAGTTCAAGAAAAAGGGAGATCATGGAACTCAACCTCACCGGAAAGACCGCGATCGTCACCGGCGCGAGCCGGGGCATCGGGCTAGCCATCGTGCAAGCACTGGCCGCCGAGGGCGTCCGGGTCGCCGGCGTCGCCCGCACCACTACCCCCGAGCTAAAGGACTCGGGCGCGTACCCGGTCCAGGCCGACCTGAGCACCGCCGACGGGGTCGCCAGCGCGATGGACACCGCGCTGGCCGAACTCGGCGGCGTCGACCTGCTGGTTAACAACGTCGGTGGCGGCGACGACATCCACCTCGCAGGGTTCCTCGACGTGGACGACGCCACCTGGACCCGGGTCCTGGACATCAACCTGTTCAGCGCGGTCCGCGCCAGCCGTGTCCTACTGCCCAGCCTGATCGAACGGCGTGGCTCGATCGTCAACGTGTCCTCCATCAACTCGCGGCTGCCCGCCGTCGCGCCGGTCGCGTACGCCGCGGCCAAGGCCGCGCTGGCGGCACTCGGCAAGTCGCTGGCGGAGGAGTTCGGGCCGCGCGGCGTCCGGGTGAACACCGTTTCGCCCGGCGTGGTGCGCACGGCCATCTGGACCGACCCGGACAGCATCGGGTCGACGGCGGCCGCCGCTTCCGGAATGGATCATGCGACATTCCTTGACCGGATACCGGAAGCGTTCGGCATCACCACCGGCCGCATCACCGAGCCCGCTGAAGTGGCCGCGCTGATCGCCTTCCTGCTCTCCGATGTGGCGGGCAACATCACCGGTGCGGATTACGTCATCGACGGAGGCACACTCAAGACGCTCTGAGGCGCGGGGCCCGCTGGCCTCGAGGTTAGCGGGCCCGGACCGCGGCCACTCCCCGGCCGAGCAGGAAGAACAGCGCTCCGCCGACACCGACGAAGAAGCCGAGCGGCCAGTTCGTGTGGTAGGAGAGCACGATCCCGACCCAGACCGTCACCAGCGCTATCGCCACCGACAGCGCGACCGCGACCCCAGGCCGCGCGGTGACCGACCGCGCCGCCGCGGCGGGCCCGATCATCAGGCTGAACATCAGCAACGCGCCGACCACCGGGATCGTCATCGACGTGGCCAGCGCCATTACAACCAAGAACGCCAGCTCAAAACGGCGAGTGGACACTCCCCTGGCGTCAGCCACCTCTGGCATGGCGGAGGTGAGCATGAGCGGCCGGAACATCACCGCGATCGCCCCGATCGTCACGATGCCCAGCACCAGGATCGGCACTACCTCGGTGCTGCTGACGCCGAACACCTCGCCGAACAGCAGCGAGTACGTCTCCTCGGCGTACTCGGTGCTCCAGGACACGAACAGCGCGCCGAGCCCCAGCATCAGCACTAGCACCAACGCGGTGACCACGTCGTGCCTGGCGCGGCGGCCGAGCGCGCCGATGCCGAGGGCGCCGACGATCGCGAACGCGGCCAGGCCCCACAGGACGTTGAGGCCAAGCAGGCCGGCGCCCGCCGCACCCGCGAAGGCGCCGTTCGGTATGGCGTGGGCGGCGAACGTGGAGCCGCGTAGCACCGCGAAGAAGCCGGTCACTCCCGCGATCACCGCGACGATGGTCGCGGCCATCCAGGTGTTCATCATGAAGCTAGAGAACACGTGGCCTCCGCTCGGCGGGACGCCGCAAATACGTCGCCAGGTAGGCGAGGATCACGAGGACCACCACGAAGAACGACACCGGCCAGCCGTGACCGTGCGGCGGCCAGTAATAGCTGTCATAGGCCAGAACGACGCCAATCCAGGTCGCCGCCACCCCGATCACCGCCGAGGCCGCCATCGCCCTCGCGGGTGACCTGGCCATCCGCAGCCCGGCGGCCGCCGGGCCGATCAGCAGCGCGGTGGACAGCACCGCCCCGATCACCACCGCGGACAGCGACACCGATATGGCCAGCGCGGCCAGGTAGGCGACGCCAAGCAGCCGGACGTTTACCCCCCGGGCAGCGGCGAGGTCGGGTGACAACGAGCTGATCAGCAGCATGCGGGCCAGCACGCCGATGACCACCAGGGCGATGGCGCCGGAAACTATCAGCGCCGGGACGGTGCTGGAACTGATCACGAACATCGAGCCGAACAGGATCGTGAATGACGCGCCGGTCGTCGAGGTCCGCTGGGTGGCGAGGTACAGGAAGAGCGCGGCAAGGCCGAGCGAGGCGCCGAGCACCACACCGGTGGTGACGTCCCGGCCGCGACGGCGCTGCACGCCGATGAGTTCCATCACCGACGCGGCGAGCACCCCGGCGACAAGAAACCCCCAGAACTGGTTGACCCCGATGAGGAAGGCGCCGGATCCCCCGGTGGTGGCGACGTCGGCAAGCGAGTGGCCGGCAAACGACTGGCCGCGGACGACGGTGAACACGCCCACCACACCCGAGGTGATGGCCACGACGGCGCCGACCAGCAGCGCGGTGCGGACCGGACCACTGGACCACAGGCCGGGCTCAAAGAGCCAGTCCATCAGGCGGTCCCCTGGTGGTCGAGTTCCACGCTAGTGTCGCTGTCCTCGTCGCCGGCCAGCACGATGATCCGGTTGTGCAGCCGGAGCACGTCGACGTGGCGGCCGTAAAGCTCGCTGAGCCGCTGCGAGGTGACGACCTCTTCGGTGCTGCCGGTAGCCGCCTTCCCGGCCGCCACGTAGATGATCCGGTCCATGACGTTGACCAGCGGGTTCATATCGTGGGAGGAAATCAGCACCGCGATCTGGTGCTCATGGGCCAGCTTGTCGAGCAGCGCCACGATGTCCTTCTCGCTGCGCAGGTCGAGGTTCGCCAGCGGCTCGTCGAGCAGCAGCAGCTTCGGCTGGCTGATCAGCGCGTGCGCGATCAGCACCCGCTGCTGCTCGCCGCCGGACAGTTCGCCGACGCGGGCGTCGGCATAGTCGAGGGCGTCCACCGAACGGAGTGCCTCGTCGATCTTGTCGCGACGGCTCTTGGACGGCAGCCGGAAGCCGAGCTTGTTCCCGTCGATGCCGAGCGACACCACGTCGCGAGCGCGCAGCGGCATGTCCTGGTCGATCACCAGCTTCTGCGGGACGTAGCCGATCTCGTGCCGGGCCGCGCTCTTGACCTTGCCCTCGGTCGGCGGTTGCAGTCCGAGGATGACGCGGAGCAGGGTGGTCTTGCCCGCGCCGTTTGGCCCGATGAGGCCGGTGAACTCACCAGGGCGGAGCTGGAAGCTGACGTCGGACAGTATCTGGCGTCCGCCGAGGCGGACGCCGACACCGTCGAGCTCAATGATGCTGTCGGTCATAGGTGCTCGGTTGAGACGCCACTGGCGATCGCCTTGGTCAGGTCCTTGATCTCGGTGATCATCCAGGACTGGTAGTCGTAGCCCGGCGTGGGCATCGTCTCGTAGACACCGACAACCGGGATGTTGTTCTGCTTCGCCAGGGCGATAAGGGACTCGGTCAGAGAGTCGGTCACCTGCTGGTTATACAGGAACGCCTTCACCTTGTGCCCGGTGAACAGGCTCTTCTCGATCGCGACGGTCTGCGGAGAGGGGTCCACGCCGTTCATGATGTCCGCCTGGAAGGTCCAGGGGGTGAGGATGTCCGCGCCAAGTGCCTGCAACAGGTAGTCGGCCACCGGCTCGGTCGTCGCCACCGGCACGCCGTCGTACTTTTCCTTGAACGTGGCGATCGCCGCGTACTCCTCGCCCATGCTCCCGATGAACAGGGTGGCGTTCCTCTTGAAGTAAGCGGCGTGCGCCGGGTCGATCGCGGCTAGGTCATTGGCGACCGCGTTCGCGACCGCCAGCATCGTGGTGGGCTTGTACCACAGGTGCGGGTTCGGCGTGCTGTCCGGCAGGCCGAGCAGCTTTTGCACGTCAATGACCTTGGTGTTTCCGTTACCAGCAGCGTTCTCGATGGTGGTCATGAACGTGTCGTAGCCGACGCCGTTCTGCACGACGAGCTGAGCTGAACTGACCTCCTGAGCCACCGACTGGCTAGCCTCGAAGGTATGCGGGTCGGTGTTGGGGTTGGACATGATCGCGTCGGAGGTCACGTACTTGCCGCCGACCTGCGCGACAACGTTCGCGTACTCGTTCTCCGCGGATACCGCCACGATCGTGTTGTGGCTGGCCGCGGTGCTATGCGACGAGCCGGACGTGCACGCGGCCGCCGTCAGGGCGACGGCGCCCGCTATAAACGCAGCAGCCACCGGGCTGAAGCGGATTCGCATCTGGGGGGTCTCCTGGTGTCAGGGAATCAATGAGCTAATGATAACCGTTTCCATTATCAGGAGCAACCTGAAGGCCTGGTCTGTTCCCGCTTTCGGCCAGGCCGGCTAACTTTCGAGGTGTGACCATGCAGCAGCCACGCGGCACCCGCATCCGCGGAACCAGGCAGGCGGAGGCGATCGCTTCCGTTCTGTCAGACATGCCCGGCTTCTGCAGCGCCCAGGACATCCACGCCGAGCTGCGCCGCCGCGACACGAATGTCGGCCTGACGACGGTGTACCGGCACCTGCAGGTGCTTACGGAGCAGGGCTCACTCGACACTATCCGTGATGCATCCGGAGAGGTGCTCTACCGGCGGTGCGGCTCAACACATCACCACCATCATCTGACCTGCCGGGAATGCGGCGCCAGCGTTGAGGTGGAGGGCCGCGTCGTCGAACAGTGGGCCGAGAAGGTCGCCGCCGAGGCGGGCTTCACCGCAGTCGACCACACGGTCGAACTCTTCGGCCTCTGCCCCGCCCACAGCCCGAAGCAGTAACCGGCCGCGGCTGCGGGTTTTTGCTGGTGCGCCGCGGCGGGCCGGACAGCACCGGCAGCACCACCCGTCCCGGGGCCAGTTCCGGCTAGTCTTCCGGTGTGCTCCGTTACTCGCTGATTCATCCGCCATTGCTCGCTTCGCTGGCCGCTTGCGGCCACGGTGGCAAGATCCTGCTGGCCGACGCGAACTACTCGCACTCGACCAACGTGTACTCAGGCGCCGACGTCATCTACCTGAACGTCACCCCTGGGCTGCTGACCGTCGACCAGGTGCTGGAACCGATACTCGAGTCCGTTCCGGTTGAGGCCACCCACGTGATGCGTCCCGACGAGGGCGATGACCCGACGGCGTGGCTGGGATACGAGGCTCTGCTCGGGTCCTCTCTCCCCCTCGAGCCGCTCGGCCGCTTCGACTTCTACGAGGCCTGCCGCCAGCCCGACCTCGCGGTCTGCGTCGCGACCGGCGACACCCGGCTCTACGCGAACCTGCTGCTGACCGTGGGCTTCATCCAGTAGACATGCGAAACGCCCGGGGAACACGAGTTCCCCGGGCGTTTCGGTACGGGCCCTTAGGCCGCGACGGCTGACGCCGAAGCGGATTCCAGGGCCAGTGCGAGCACCTCGCGGACGTCACCGACGGGGTGGACGTCCAGCTTGGCCAGCACCTCGGCGGGCACGTCGTCCAGATCGGGCTCGTTCCGCTGCGGAATGAGCACCGTCGTTATGCCCGCCCGGTGGGCGGCGAGAAGCTTCTGCTTCACTCCGCCGATGGGCAGCACCCGGCCGGTCAGCGAGACCTCACCGGTCATCGCCACGTCCGAACGCACCGGGCGGCCAGACAGCAGCGACGCCAGGGCGGTCGTCATCGTGACGCCCGCGGACGGCCCGTCCTTCGGGACAGCCCCGGCCGGCACGTGGACGTGCACGCCGCGCTCCTTCAGGTCACCGACCGGAAGCTCGAGCTCCGCGCCGTGCGAGCGAAGGTAGGACAGCGCGATCTGCGCCGACTCCTTCATCACGTCGCCGAGCTGCCCGGTCAGCGTAACCCCGGTGGCACCAGTCTCCGGGTCGGCCAGCGACGCCTCGATGAAGAGCACGTCACCGCCCGCGCCGGTCACCGCCAGACCCGTCGCCACGCCGGGGACCGCGGTCCTGCGGTCCGGCGAGGCGAGCGACGTCTCGGGAGTGAACCGAGGCCGGCCAAGGTAGTCGCGCAGGTTGTTCAGCCCGACCGCCACCGGGAACTCGACCGTGCCGAGCGCCGAGGCCGCCGCGACCTTGCGCAACACCCGCGCGATGGCCCGCTCCAGCGACCGGACGCCAGCCTCGCGGGTGTACTCACCCGCGATAAGCCGCAGCGCGTCGTCGTCGATGCTCACCTCGTCCTCGCCGAGACCCGACTTGGACAGCTGCCTGGGCAGCAGGTGATCGCGCGCGATGAGCACCTTCTCGTCCTCGGTGTAACCGTCGAGCTGCACCAGTTCCATCCGGTCAAGCAGCGGTCCGGGGATCGAGTCGAGCACGTTCGCCGTCGCCAGGAACACCACGTCCGACAGGTCGAGGTCGACCTCCAGGTAGTGGTCGCGGAACGTGTGGTTCTGTGCGGGGTCAAGGACCTCAAGCAGCGCCGACGCCGGGTCACCCCGGAAGTCGGAGCCGATCTTGTCCACTTCGTCCAGCAGCAGGACCGGGTTCATCGTCCCGGCCTCGCGGATCGCCCGGACGATACGGCCCGCCATCGCGCCGACGTAGGTACGCCGGTGTCCGCGGATCTCCGCCTCATCCCGCACGCCGCCCAGCGAGACCCGGACGAACTTGCGCCCCATGGCCCGCGCGACCGACTCGCCCAGGCTGGTCTTGCCAACCCCAGGCGGTCCGACCAGTGCCAGCACGGCACCGCTGCGACGTCCGCCGATCACACCGAGACCGCGCTCCTCGCGCCGCTTGCGCACCGCCAGGTACTCGATGATCCGGTCCTTCACATCGTCAAGGCCGGTGTGGTCCTCGTCGAGGATCCGCCGTGCGCCCGCGATGTCGTAGGCGTCCTCGGTCCGCTCATTCCACGGAACTTCGAGGATGGTGTCCAGCCAGGTCCTGATCCAGCCGATCTCCGGTGAGGCATCCGGGGTCCGCTCGAGCTTGTCGACCTCCTTGAGCGCGGCTTCGCGCACCTTCTCCGGCAGGTCGGCGTCCTCGACACGCTTGCGGTAGTCGTCCTCTTCGGTGCCGTCGCCGCCACCAGTCAGGTCGTTGAGCTCCTTGCGGACGGCCGCGAGTTGCTGGCGAAGCAGGAATTCCTTCTGCTGCTTCTCCATGCCCTCGGTCACGTCCTTGCGGATGGTCTCGGCGACCTCGAGCTCGGCTAGCTGCTCCTTGGTCCACTTGACCGCCAGCTCCAGGCGCTGGGTCACGTCCGCCGTCTCCAGCAGGGTGAGCTTCTGCTCGGTCGTCAGGTAGCTGGAATAACCAGCGCGGTCGGCGATGGCCGACGGGTCCTCGAGCTGCTGGATGCTGTCCACGATCTGCCAGGCACCCCGTGCCTGCAGGACGCCGACGATCAGGGTCTTGTACTCCTTGGCCAGCTCTTGTGCCTTCGGGCCGGTCCCCGTCTCTTCGATGACGGTTCCCTCGACCCACAGGGCCGCGCCCGGACCCGTAGTCCCGGACCCCACCCGCACCCGGGACACGCCACGCAGAACGGCGGCGGGTTCCCCTCCCGGGGTACGCCCGATCTGCTCGATGGCGGCAAGCGTGCCGATACCGGCGAGCCCCTTGTCTTCCAGCCGGGGAACCAGCAGCACCCTCGCCGGCTCCTCGGAACGGATTCCGGGCCCTCGCCGCGGTCCCGCGTTCCTTGCGGCCTCGATGGCGCCCCGGACCTCTGTGTCCGTCAGCTCGATCGGGACCACCATGCCGGGCAGGACCACTTCGTCGTCTAGTGGCAGCACCGGCAGTGTGAGCGTTTCGCTCATAAGGCCCTCCAAAGGTTGAGTCAATACCACTCAAGCTTCTGGAGCGCTCTGGCATTCCCGAACCGTGTTCGTCCTGAGCGATCAGCCCTGCTACCTGCCCCTACACCGCCCATCGATGGCCCATCGCTGGTGCTCCGGCGCCATCGATGGCCCATCGATGGGGTCGCGAGAGGACTGTTGGAGGTAACCAGACCCGGCATGGGGGACATTCCGCGCGGGGCTCGGGCGGGGCGGGGCGCGGGCGGGAGTGGGGGTGGTGCGCGCGGGGCGCGGGAGTGGAACGCGGGGCCCCGCCCGCGCGGGGACGACCCTCCTACAGCCTGTAGTGTCGAAGACGTGGCCATCGTCGTAATGTTTGTCCTGCTATTCACCGGAGCGGTCGGCATCGCGCTGCTCGCCGGTGCGCTCGGGAACGGGCGATCGGCGCAGCCTCAGGCCGCTCCGGAGCCGGCTGCCGAGCCCGCCAAAGCCGCAGCCTCGGCCTCGGCCTCGGCCTCGGCTAAGGCAGCTGCCCCGAGCGCCGCCACCGCCGCGGCCAGGGCACTCGCCGTCGCCGGCACCCCCGCCGACGCGCAGGCGCGCCCCCGCAAGCGCGGCAAAGAAGACCCGTTCGCCCCGCCATCGCTGGTGCGTTCTCAGACCGAGCAGATCCCGTGGATGCGGACCCTGCTGGAGTTCTCGCACCCGGCGCTGGCGATCATCGGGGTCGGCATGTGGATCGGCTTCGCCTTCATCCACCAGATCATCCTTGGCTTCGTCGCGGGAGGGGTACTCCTCGTCGCGGCGATCGCGGGGGTCACCTGGTACCTGTCCGGCAGGCGGGGCAACGCCTTGGCGGTGAACCGCCGGACGCTGGCTGTTCACGCGACCGGCGCCGTGCTCGCGCTGGTTCTCGCCCTCGTGGTCCTCACCGTGGCCCGGCCGTAAGCCCGCGGCTTCAGGATTTACGGGCTACCGCGCACCAGGCCGAGGTCTGCCCAGGGTAAGGTTCTGCCTCGTCCGGGCGCCACTGCTGGTACTGCACCAGGCCGGGCGGCAGGATGTCGAGCCCGTCAAAGAACGCCTCGACTCGCTCGCGCGGCCGGAAGGTGACCGGCTCGGCCAGCGCCGTGTTCAGCCCCGATGTCGCCCGGGATGCGGCCTCGGTCTCGACGTCACTCGCCGGATGCCCGATAACTAGGTAGCTGCCGGGCGCGAGCGCGTCGAGCAGTCGCCGGACGATGCCATACGGATCGTCGGAGTCAGGGATACAGTGCAGGATGCCGAGCAGCATGAGCGCGACCGGCTGCGAGAAATCCAGGGTGCTCGAGGCCTTCTCCAGGATCGTCGGCACGTTCCGCAGGTCCGCGTCGATGTACGCGGTCTCGCCCTCCGCAGAGCTGGTGAGCAGCGCTCTCGCGTGCGCCAGCACCATGGGATCGTAGTCCACGTAGACGATCTTGCAGGACGGCTCGGTCCGCTGAGCCACCTCGTGGGTGTTGTCGGCGGTGGGCAGCCCGGTGCCGATGTCCAGGAACTGCCTGATCCCGCAGTCGGCGGCCAGGAAGCTGACCGCCCGGGCGAGGAACTTGCGGCACTCCCGCACGGTCGGGATGATGCCGGGCATAACCTTCACGAACTCTTCGGCCGCTTCCCGGTCGGCGGCGAAGTTGTCTTTGCCACCCAAGCAGTAGTCGTACACCCGCGCGATGTGCGGCACTCCCCTGTCCAGGCGCGACACATTCGGCTCGTCAGCAATCGGCGTCAACCATTCGTCGGCCATGACACGGACTGTAGCCCGGTAATCCTGTTAGCGGATAGAACCTGGCTAAGCTGAAGTATCGACCCCGACTTCGCCTCCGCCCCAGGCATCACACTAAGCCTGCTCGACGGGCGGCAGGCGGGTGAGAGTGCCGAGGAACTGGCGGCGCTGCACGCCGAGGTGCACCCCGGGGATGAGCGCGAGTTCGCCAGGCGGTTCGCGGTGCAGCGGCGCCAGCCCGGCTTCGTGCTCGGTGCGGCGCGGCACGGCGAGTTCCTGGTCGGTTACGCCTACGGCGCGCCGCTGCGGCAGTCCACCTCCTGGTGGCGAGACCTCACGACGCCGCTGCCGGAGGATCTCACCGAGGAGTACCCGGGCCGCACGTTCGCGCTGCTGGACCTGGCGGTCCGGGCGGCCTGGCGCCGCCAGGGTATCGGCCGCGACCTGCACGATCTCGTCCTCGCTGGCCGGCCCGAGGAGCGGGCCACGGTGGTCATCCCGCCCGAGGCGGCGGCCGCGCAACGGGCCTTTCAGGCATGGGGCTGGAACAAGGCCGCCCGCACGCGGAATGGTTCCGAGGTCTCCGATGTGCTGCTGCGGAGCGATCCAAGATAGCGGATGGACCGGCCGGCAACTTGCCCGATATGCCGAGCATGCGGTGCCGCCCGACGGCCCGGACTGGCCTGCCGGCAAGATGATGGTAATTAGCCGTCGCGTGACGACGGCTAATTACCATCATCTTGTCTCGTTGCTGGAGGCCACGCTGGCTCAGCCAGCGATGCGGGTAACCGGGCCTCGCCGCCAGCACCCGCGATAACACATCGCGAGCAGTCAGAGGTTAAACGGCAAGGCCTGACGTGCGCAGACTCCGTTATCTCCGGAAGGGCCCCGGCAGGCGGCGGCGCAACCGCCATAGGGCGCCGCGAAACAGCAGCCGACGCCTACCGGCCTTGCACGGGCCGTTGTAAATGATGAAGTCGTCGAAAGGATGCACTCCCGGCTGTCCCCCGACCACATGGGCGGCGTCGCGCACCGCCGTCAGCCGTTCGACGGTCATCGGGAGCGGCGGCTCGTCCGGCTGGTACAGGCAGCCGATCGGGTAGTCCTTCCCTGGCCGGCGGGTCATCTCGATGTGACAGCCGAGCACCTGGCTGACCGATCGCGACTCGCAGAACGAGACCATCCGGTCCAGGCTCGCCGTGAACGCCGCCATGTCCGGCACGTACAGCCGGCCAGGAAGCACGGTGTCGCCAGTAAGGAGAAACCCGGTATCCGGGTCATGGACCGTGATCGCGGCCGGATGATGCCCGGGCGATCCGGTGATCTCGAGTACGCGGCCGCCGAGGTCGAACCGCACGATCTGCGCGGGCCAGTCGGTGAAGCCGAAGAACGACTGGACCGCCGCCAAGTCTCGCGGCACGACCGTGGTGCGGGGCCTCCCGGCGAACTGGGCGTCCCCGGCGACGTGATCCCCGTGCCCGTGGGTATGCGCCACGACGAGCTCGCGATCCGCACCAACCAGGGAATCCACGGTCTCCCGCACCGGGCACACGGCGGGGTCGGTAACCGCCCCGGTGTCGAGCAGCAACGCGCGGGCGGCGCCGCGGAACAGGAACAGGAACGGCGCCTCGAACGTCACGCCCTTGCTCTGCCGCAGGATGAACGTGCCCGGGTCGATCTCACGGACCTGGAGCGGCGGATCGCTCGCGGATCCGTGGATCCACGGGTCCGCGAGCGACATCAGCTCGCGATCAGGATGTGCAGGTTGCGGGGGCCGTGGACGCCCTCGACCCGGATCAGCTCGATGTCGCTGGTGGCGGACGGGCCGGAGATCAGCGTGTGCGGGCGAGCCGGTGTCAGCGCGGCGAACGCGTCGGGCAGATCGGGGACGATCTGGCTACCGCGCACCACGACCAGGTGGAAGTCCGGGATCAGCGTGATCGCGCGACGGCCCTGGCCCGGTCCGTGGTCCAGGATGATCGTGCCGGTCTCGGCGATCGCCACCGCGCAGCCGGTCAGCACGCCGGAGACGTTATCTAGCTCGGCGGCCGGCAGCGGGGTGTCACGCACCAGTTCCACCGAAGCCGGCACCAGAGCCAGCCACTCGGGCGGCAGCCCGTCGGGCACGACGAAACGGCCTGCGATCAGGGTGCGGGCGATCGCGTCCGGCAGCTCATCGGACGGGACACGCTCGACGACCGCGCGATAGTCGGCGGCGCGTTCGGCGAACAGGGCGATGATGTCGGTCGTCGCGGGATCGTGGTGCGAGCCCAGATACTCGCGCGGCAGCGAAGCGTAGACGGCGTCGACGTCCGCCGCGCGCCTGCCAGTGTTGGCCGCCCGGACCCTGGCCAGGATCACATCGCGCGCGCTCATTCGTGGGTCCGTTCCCACCAGGCCCGGAAGGATTCCTTCGGCGGGGCCGGTGCGTCGCGGGTGTCGGTCCACGCGGACAGCGGCGGTGGCAGCCGGCGGATGCGGCCCCGGGGCGCGACCAGGGGCCGCGACAGGCCAGCGAGGCGCTGCGCCAGGGCCAGCAGGCGCGGCGAGCGGAGTACGTAGGCCGCGAGGTGAAACACTCGGCGTTCTGATGAATGCTTCGGTACCTTGGCCCGGAGATCAACGAGGACCTCGGGGATGTTGATCGCGACCGGGCAGACCTCGTAGCACGCGCCGCACAGCGTGGAGGCGAAGGGCAGCGAGGCGTCCACCGGGTCGGTGAGCCCGCGCAGTTGCGGGGACAGGATCGCGCCGATCGGGCCGGGGTAGGGCGAGCCGTACGCGTGCCCTCCCGCCCGCTCGTAGACCGGGCACACGTTCAGGCAGGCCGAGCAGCGGATGCAGCGCAGCGCCTGGCGGCCGATGCCGTCGGCGAGGGTGTCCGTCCGGCCGTTGTCCAGCAGGACCAGGTGGAAGTCCCGTGGACCGTCGCCGGCGGTGACACCGGTCCAGATCGACGTGTACGGGTTCATCCGCTCGGCGGTGGAGGACCGTGGCAGCAGCGCGAGGAAGACCTCAAGGTCCTGCCAGGACGGCAGGATCTTCTCCACGCCGACCAGCGAGATCAGGGTCTCGGGGAGGGTCACCGACATCCGGCCGTTGCCCTCGGACTCCACGACGACCAGCGAACCGGTGTCGGCGATCGCGAAGTTCGCGCCGGAGACGCCCACCTTGGCCGACAGGAACCGCGACCGCAGGTGCGTCCTGGCCGCGGCCGCCAGCTGTGACGGGTCGTCGGACAAATCCGCCGCAACCCCCGGCATTGACCGGCGGAAGATGTCCCGGATCTCCGAGCGGTTGCGGTGGATCGCGGGCACCAGGATGTGGCTCGGCAGGTCATGGCCCAGCTGCACGATGAGCTCGGCGAGGTCGGTCTCGACCGGCGTGATGCCGCGAGCCTCCAAAGCGGCGTTGAGCCCGGTCTCCTGAGTGGCCATCGACTTGACCTTGACCACCGAGTCGGTCCCGGTGGCGGCGGCTATCGAGGCGACGATCTCGTTCGCTTCCCCGGCGTCGCGGGCCCAGTGCACGTGGCCGCCGGCCTTCGTGACGTTGTCCTCGAGGCGGAGCAGGTAGGTGTCGAGGTTGGCGAGCGTGTGGTCCTTGATCGCCTTCGCGGCCTGCCGCAGCGCCTCCCAGTCGCCAAGCTCACCGACCGCGTGCGCACGCTTGGTGCGGATGGTGTGCGTGGCGTGGGTGAGGTTGCGCCGAAGCTGGGTGTCGGCCACCGCCACCCGCGCCGCGGCGGGGAAAGCGGGCATGCCGACATAGGTGGGCATCCGATCGGAGGTTGTCACGCGTCCGTCCCCGCGAGAATCTCGGCCAGGTGGATCGCGTCCACCCCGGTACGCTGCCGGGACAGCGCACCGCCGATGTGCATCAGGCAGGAGCTGTCGGTGGCACATACGTACTCGGCGCCAGTGAGCCGGATGTTGGACACCTTGTCGGTACACATCGCGGCGGACACGTCAGCATTCTTCACCGCAAAGGTGCCGCCGAAACCGCAGCAGGTGTCCGCTTCCGGCAACTCAGCGAGGTCCAGGCCGCGCACCGCCCGCAGCAGCGCGAGCGGCGCGTCACCGATGTGGAGCATGCGCAGCCCGTGGCAAGACGGGTGATAGGTCACCCGGTGCGGGAAATATGCGCCCACGTCGGTGACGCCAAGCACCCCGGTGAGGAATTCTGACAGCTCATAGGTGCGGGAAGCAACCTCGGCGGCCTCGGCCGGGTAGTACTCCCGCACCATCGCGACACACGACCCGGACGGCGACACGATCGCCTCGTAGCCGTCGAATGCCTTGGTAAACCCCCGGGCCATCAGGGCCGCGTCCGCCCGGTACCCGGTGTTGAAATGCATCTGGCCGCAGCAGGACTGCGCCATCGGGAACTCCACTTGGTGCCCCAGCCGCTCCAGGAGCGTGACGACCGCCTTACCGGTGTCTGGGTACAAGGTGTCGGTGAGACAGGTGATGAACAGTCCGATCCGCACACCGCTAGCTTAGGGCCGCCGGCGGGGCCGGGAACATCGAACAGGTATGCTAGTCGAGGTTCGGGCGAGAAACGGAGGCTATCGAGTTGGTTCTTCCAGGTACCTCGTCCGGCCCCGGGGACGGCCACCGGGAGCTGTGGCTTCGCTTCCTGTCCGGACCGGACATAGAGGCCCTCTCCATCTCGAACGCCGAGGTCGTCGCCGCCGTAGAGGACGCGGTCAGGGCACATGGCGACGGACGCGTCGTCATGGAGCCAAGGGTGCACCTGGTCCCGGACAACAACGGCGCGGGTCACTTCAACGTGCTGCGCGGGCATCTTTCCGTGCCCGGGGTGAGCGGCGTCAAGGTGGTCGGCGACTTCGTGTCGAACTACGCGGCCGGACTGCCCAGCGAACTCGGGCTGCTAACCCTGTACGACCCCGAAACCGGCGTTCCGCTGTCCATCATGGACGCGACCATGATCACGGCCCGGCGGACCGGCGCCATGACCGCGGTGGGGGCCCGCTACCTGGCCCGCCAGGACGCGCGGGTGCTCGGCCACGTCGGGGCTCGCGGCACCGCCTTCTGGAATGTCGTGATGCTGGACGAGATGTTCGACCTGGACGAGATCCGGGTGACCAGCCGCCGGCCCGAGTCACGGGAAGCGTTCGCGCGGGAGCTGGCGGCGGTCACCAGAGCCCGGGTCCGGGTCACGGCCACCGCCGAGGAGGCATTCGACGGTGCCGACATCCTGGTCGAGGCATCCCGGCTCACCGAGCCGGAGCCCCTGCTGCGGACGAGCTCGGTCAAACCCGGCGCGTTCGTCGTGCCCTACGGCACGATCAGCGCCGTGGAGCTCGACCTGCTCGACGTGATGGACAAGGTGGTGGTGGACGACTGGCGTGAGGCGCAGTCAGGGCGGTTCGGCGCGTTGCGCCGGCAGGTGGACAGCGGCCGGCTCTCGGCCGCGTCGCTGCACGCGGAACTGGGGCAGATCGTCACCGGCCAGCGGCCAGGCCGGGAAGGCGGCGACGAGCGGATCCTGCTCTGGCATCGCGGGCTGCCCATTCTCGACATCGCCGTCGGCCTGGCTATTCTCCGCCGGGCCGAGGCCCAGGGCATCGGAACCATGCTGCGGTACCGCTAGCGATGCCCGTCGTCATCGCCGAGTCCGGCACCACGGATCTCGAGCTCATCCGGGCTGTTGCCGGCGGCCAGCCGGTCCGCATCGCGGCGGACCTGCTGGACCGCGTCCAGCGGCACTGCACGCAAGCGCGGCAGGCCCTGCGCGACGGTCAGCCGGTGTACGGGGTGAACACCGGCATGGGAAAGCTCTCCACCGTTCGCCTCACCGAGACCGAGCAGCGTTCCCACCAGCGCAACCTGATGCTGGCACGGGCCACCGGCGGCCCGCCGTGGCTGGAGCCGGCGGAGGTCCGGGCGATCATCACGGTCCGGCTGCTGACCTTCCTTTCCGGTGACGCGGGGGTGTCATCGGCGCTGTGCCAGCGGCTCGCCGAGCTGCTCAACCGCGGTATCGTGCCGGCCGTACCGCGGACCGGTATGGGGTCCGCGGGCGAGATCATGCAGCTCGCGCACACCTTCGGGCCGCTAGCCGGCATCGGCCAGGTAATCGGGCCGGACGGGAGCCCGCGGCCCGCCTGGGAGGCGCTGCGTGATCACGACCTGAGCGAGTTCAGCCTCGGTCCGAAGGAAGGCATCGCCTTGATCCAGGGCGTGCCCGGTACCACCGGATTGTCGGTACTCCGCCTCGCCGAGGCAGCCGTGCTCGGCTCGCTCATGGAGAGCTGCGCCGCGCTGTCGATCGCGGTGATCCGGGCGCCGCGCGACCCCTATAGCGCCGCCTGCGGACGCGGTGACGACCTGCTCGCCGGGGTACTCGAACGGATCCGCGCCGCCACCGGGGAGGAACCGTCGCCGCACTCGCTCCAGGCCCCGGTCTCGTTCCGGGTGGCCGGGCCGGTGTTCGCCCACCTGCGCCGGGCCGCGGCCCAACTGGAAGCGGCGACCCGCCGCGCCCTGACCGGGGTCACCGACTCGCCGGCCTACCTCGACGGAGAGTTCATCGGCGCAGCCGGGTTCCACGGCATCGACCTATCCGCGCATTGCGACCAGCTCACGGCGGCGTTGTGCCATGCCGCCGAGGTATCCGCGGCCCGCATCCACCGGCTGCTGGATCCCGCCGTGACCGGGCTGCCCGCGCAACTGGCCCGCCAGCCCGGTCCCGAGGCTGGCTTGACGCCGGTACACAAACGGGCCGCCGGCGAGGTGCATGCCATGCGGCTCCTGGCCACCGCCACCTCGGTGGGCCTGATCGAGACCTCTGGCGGCCAGGAGGACGTGCAGTCGTTCGCCTGGGAGGCGGCCGGCAAACTTTCCGCCGCGTTGCGTCATGCCCGCGCGGTCACGGCCTGCGAGCTACTGGCCGGCTATCAGGCCGCGATGCTCTCCGGTCGTCCGGTGCCCGCTGGCTGCCGGCCGCTGATGGACTGGCTGGCCGGGATCATCGGCCCTATCGATGGCGACCGGCCGTTTGGCCAGGACATCGAGCGCCTGATCGGCGGGCTCGCGGATCGTGATGCCGTGACCGGACCTGGGTAACAGTCAGGTCAATTCTGTTCGACGCGAACGTCGCTGACTGCCCGCCTGTCGATATTTAAGTTAGGCTTTTCCGCTTACGGGGCAATACACTCCGCGTGTCGTGAGGGCCTATACGGACCGAGGAGGACAACGTTGGGAGTGTTCCTTCTGCGCCGCCTGGGACTGATGGTCCTCACGCTGTGGATCCTGACCTTGATCGTGTTCTTCGCCGGGCAGGTTCTTCCGGGTGACCCGGGCCGGGCGATACTCGGGAACCTCGCCTCGCAGAGCTCCGTACAGGTACTAGATCACCAGCTCGGCGTCGACCGCCCGCTCCTGGTCCGGTACTTTTCGTGGCTCGGCGGGCTGCTGCACGGGAACCTGGGGACCTCCTACGCGTACCGCACCGCGGTCGGGCCGTTCGTCCGGGCCGCGATGCTCAACTCGCTGAAGCTCGCCGCACTCGCGTTCGTGATCGTGGTGCCGCTGGGGATTCTCGGCGGGGTCGTGGCGGCGCTGTTCGCCGGGCGCTGGCCGGACCGGATCATCTCGGTGGGCGGGCTGTCGCTGGCCACCGTGCCGGAGTTCGTGTCCGGGATCGTGCTGGTGGTGATCTTCGGGGTGGAGCTGAAGGTGCTGCCGGTCTCAGCGTCGGCCGGGCCGGGCGCCTCGGTCGGGAGCCAGTTCCGGCATCTCATATTGCCGGCCATTCCTCTGGTTTTTGTCCTATTCGGCTACATCGCCCGCATGACCAGAGCCGGCACCATCGAGGCGCTGAACTCGGACTACACCCGGACGGCGATGCTGAAGGGGCTCCCGCGTTCGGTTGTCATCCGGCGGCACGTGCTGCGGAATTCGCTGCTGCCCACCATCACGGTCATCGCCACCCAGACCGGCTACCTGATCGGCGGCCTAGTCGTGGTGGAGTCCCTGTTCAACTACCAGGGCATCGGGAACCTCATCTACAAGGCCGCGCAGAGCAAGGACTTCCCGATGCTGCAAAGCGGCATTCTGGTCATCGGCGTCGTCTACGTACTTGCCACCCTGGCGGCGGACCTGCTGCTGATGTGGCTCAACCCGCGGTTGCGCACCGGAGCCCCGTCGTGAGCGACGCGACGACCTCGGAGGCCGCCGCCGGAGCGACGGTCGCGGTGACGGTGGGTACCCCGCTGTCTGGATCGCCGGCGGCGCACTGGTTCGGCACCGACACGCTCGGCCGCGACGTACTGTCCCGGGTCATCGTCGGAGCGCGCGACATCCTGATCATCACGCCGCTCGCCACCGTGCTCGGCACGGTGCTCGGCACCGTGCTGGGCCTGATCATGGGGTATTTCGGCGGCGCCTTCGACCTGCTGATGTCACGCCTGGTCGAAGCGCTGCTCGCGCTGCCCGCCGTGATCATCTCGTTCTTGTTCATCGTCGCGCTCGGGCCGTCCACCACGACGCTGATCATCGTCATCGGGCTCGTCTTCACTCCGCTGATCGCCCGGACCGTACGCGCCGCGGTGCTGAGCGAGCGGCATCTGGACTACCTCCCGGCCGCCCGCTTGCTCGGCGAGAACGCGTGGCGGGTCATGTTCGCCGAAATCCTCCCGAACGTCATGCCAGCCATCCTGGTGGAGTTCACCGTGCGGCTCGGCTATGCGATCTTCGCCGTGGCCACGCTGTCCTTCCTCGGCTTCGGCATCCAGGCGCCTACCCCTGACTGGGGCGCGGACATCGCGGCCAGCTATAACAATGGCGCGCTCGGCGCGGGATACTGGTGGGAAACGCTATTCCCCGCGCTCGCCATCGCTTCGCTGGTGATCGCCATCAACCTGATCACCGACTCGATTGAGCAGGTGCTAGGAGCATGAGCGAGCCGAGCGGCGCCGTGCTGCCTGGACTGAGGAGCGACGGAGGAGCGACGAGGGAAGGCAGCACATCGAAGGCGCCGCGACAGCGAGCGGGGAGCAGAGCATGACCTCCGCTCTTGAGGTTTCGCATCTGGACGTGACCTACCGGGTACGGGAACAGGATCGGCTCGCGCTGAAGGACGTGTCGTTCACGATCGGGCGCGGCGAGTCCTACGGGCTGGTCGGCGAATCCGGTTCCGGCAAGTCCACGGTCGCGCTCGCCTTGGTGCGGTATCTCCCGCAAAACGGGCGGGTCAGCGGGGGCACGATCAACATCAACGGGCAGGATCCGCTGGCCATGGGTTCTCGCGGACTGCGGGAATTGCGGGCCCGTACCGTCTCCATGGTGTACCAGGAGCCGGGACGGGCGCTGAACCCGTCCCTGCGGGTGGGCCAGCAAGTGGCCGAGGCGTTCGAGGTCGCCGGCTCGTCGAAGTCCGCCGCCGCGGCGCAGGCCGAGGAGATGCTGGGCAAGGTGCGGATCTCGGATCCCGGCCGGGTCATGCGACGCTACCCGCACGAACTGTCCGGCGGAATGGCGCAGCGGGTGATCATCGCGATGGCGCTAGCGAGCTCCCCGTCACTGCTCATCCTGGACGAACCCACCACCGCGCTGGACGCGACCGTCGAGGCCGAGGTGCTCGATCTGGTCGCGGCGCTGCGGTCCGAGTTCGACACGTCGGTGCTGTTCATCAGCCACAACCTCGCCGTCGTGTCGAAAATGTGCGACCGGGTCGGCGTGCTGTACGCCGGCGAGCTGGTGGAGGAGGGTCCCGCCCGGCAAGTCTTCGACTCGCCCCAGCATCCGTACACGGTCGGTCTGCTGCGGTGCATTCCCCGACGTGGGCAGCGTAAGGACTCCGACCGGCTCGACACGATCCCCGGCTTCCTGCCCTCCCCTGGGCATGCCCTGCCGGGCTGCGTGTTCGCGCCGCGGTGCGCCCTGGCGCAGGATCAGTGCCGGGCCGCGCCGCCGCCGGTATTCACTATCGGGCCGAGCCGGACGACGCGGTGCTACCGGCACGAACTGGCAGCCGACCTGCCCCGCGCGCAGCCCGACCGGGAGGTCTTGGCCGCACCCGAGGCCGACGCCGACGCCGACGCCGGGCCGATCGTGGTGATGTCGGACCTGGCGAAGACATTTTCCGGTGGAGTCCGGGCGCTGGCCGGGGTCGATCTCACCGTCAACCGGGGTGAGACCCTCGGGCTGGTCGGCGAGTCGGGCAGCGGCAAGACCACCCTGGCCCGTCTGCTGCTCGGGCTGACCGCGCCCGACCCGGGTGCCGTCATCACGCTGGAGGGCAAGCCACTGCCCGCCGACGTACGCAAGCGGCCACGGGACGTGCTGCGCGCGCTCCAGATCGTCTTCCAGAACCCGGACTCGGCGTTGAACCGGCGGCATTCGGTCCGCTCGCTGATCGGGCGTCCGCTGGTACGGCTCGCGGGCCTGTCCGGCGAACGGCTGCGCGAACGGCGTTCCGAACTGCTCGCCTCGGTCCGGCTCGAGGATCGGTACCTCCCGCTGCGGCCCGCCCAGCTGTCCGGCGGTCTCAAGCAGCGAGTGGCGATCGCGCGCGCTTTCGGCAGTCAGCCCGCCGTCGTGGTGTGCGACGAGCCGACGTCGGCGCTCGACGTGTCGGTGCAGGCGGCCATCCTGAACCTGCTCGCCGACTTGCAGGCCGCCGAGCGGACCACGTACGTGTTCATCTCGCACGACCTCGGGCTGGTCAGGTACCTGTCCGATCGCATCGTCGTGCTGTACCTGGGACGAGTGATGGAGGTCGGGCCAGCGGAGGCGGTCTTCGCCGGGCCGCACCATCCCTACACCGAGGCTCTGCTCTCCGCCGTGCCGTCCATCGACGGGCAGCACGCGGAACGGATCCGGCTGACCGGAGAAATCCCGTCGGCGGCCGATCCGCCGAGCGGGTGCGTGTTCCACACCCGCTGTCCGCGCCGGCTGGCGACCGGCGTCTGTGAATCCACCGAACCGCCGTTGCTCGAAGCAGAGCCAGGGCACTTTATTCGCTGTCACATTCCTGTAGAGGATCTCAGAGAATTCCTCGCCCCCTCAAATGGAGGCTCCAGCAATGCCGGATAACAACCGTCTCGATCACCTGCGCCACGGCCAAGGCGAGATCGCCAACCACATTATCGACGAATTCACGGCGGGTCGGCTGTCCCGCCGTGACTTCATCAGACGCGGCACCGTCGTCGGTCTCTCGGTGCCGTTGCTGGGGTCGGTCCTCGCCGCTTGCGGGGCGTCCTCTACCACGTCCGCTGGCAGTTCCCCGTCCGCCGCCGGCAAGGCCGGGGCGGTGATCAACGCCGGGATTGTCACGCCCACCGCCTCGATCAACCCGCTGACGGTCGCCGACCAGGGCGGGCTCGACATGCTGGCGCAGACGGGCGAGTACCTCTGCCTGTCCGGGCAGACGCTGAACCTGGTACCGGTCCTGGCCACCTCGTGGTCAGCGAACTCCACCGGTGATGTGTGGACGTTCAAGATCCGCCAGGGCGTCAAGTTCCACAACGGCGCGTCGCTGACCGCCGACGACGTGGTGTACACGTACCAGCTGCACACGAACGCGAAGAACGGGTCGGCGGCGCTGTCCGCGTTCGCCGGCGTTCTCGTGCCGTCCGGCGTGACTAAGGTCGATGACTACACGGTCGAGTTCCACCTAGAGGCGCCGAACGGGAACTTCCCCTATCTGACGTCCTCCGACAACTACAACATGATCATCCTGCCGAATGGCTACGACCCGGGGAACTGGCAGAGTACCTTCCTCGGCACCGGGCCGTTCGTGCTTGACTCTTACACCGCCAAGTCCGGCGCCACGTTCAAGCGCAACGAGTCGTACTGGGGCACCAAGGCGCTGCCGTCCCAGACGGTGTTCACCTTCTACGACACGCAGACCCCGTCCATCCTGGCGCTCACCAGCGGCTCGATCGACGTGATCGGGCAGTTCACGGTAAGCGGCGGGCAACAGCTGCTCAACGGCGGCTACAACGTCATCAAGCTGAAGTCCAGCGCGCACCGTGAGCTGTCTATGCGCTGCGACCAGGCGCCGTTCACCGACCCGCGGGTCCGGCAGGCGATCGCGCTGACCCTCAACCGGCCCGCCATCATCCAGGCGTTGTTCAAGGGCTACGCCGATATCGGTAACGACAGCCCGTTCGCGCCGGTCTTCCCGTCCACGAACACCTCGGTTCCGCAGCGTGCGCTCGACGTCGCCAAGGCGAAATCGCTGCTCGCCGCCGCCGGCCACGGGTCGGGCTTCACCACCCAGCTGGTCACCGAGCAACTCGGAGAGATCCCGCAGTACGCCCAGATCGTCGCGCAGGCCGCCGCCGCGATCGGCGTCAAGATCAACCTGAAGGTGGAGACGTCGTCGGCCTACTACGGCAACGCGACCTTCGGCAACTCGGACTGGCTCGACGCGACCATGAGCCTGGTCGACTACGGTCACCGCAGCGTTCCGAACGTGTTCCTGACCGCGCCGTTGCAGACCATCAACGCGAAGACCGGCACCGGCGCGTGGAACGCGGCGCACTTCTCGAACTCGCAGTACAACACCCTGGCCGCCCAGTACATCGCCGCCGTGGACCTGACCACCCAGAAGTCGATCGCCGGCCAGATCGAGACGCTGCTGCTCGATCAGACCCCGGTGATCTACGGGTATTTCTACAACTACCTGACCGCCACGGCGCAGAGCGTCACCGGCGTATACCCCACCGCCATCGGCCACCTGTTCCTCTACAACGCGGCCAAGGGGTAGGCCTCACGGC
>JBEKHI010000015.1:0-42883 GCA_050012355.1 Streptosporangiaceae bacterium
GTCGCCGTAGGTCAGCGAGCCGGAGACCGACAGCCCGCGCACCGCCCGCAGCGCGCCGCCCACCGGACCGGAGTACACGGCCGTCCCCGTGTCGCTGGTCAGCAGCGCGAACAGCCGCCCGCTGGTGATGACGAGCTTGGCCACGTAGAAGCCGCCGGGGACCCGCTCGGCCGACCAGTTCCGTCCGTTGTCACGGGTGACGACGATGTGCGTCCCGTCGGTGACAGCGATGACGCCGCCGGTCCAGATGGCGTCCGGCTGGTCGTTGTCAGCCGGGTAGGTCACCGGCGGCGCGGGCAGTGACCGCCAGGTCCGGCCGCCGTTAGCGGTGACCAGCAGGTACGGCTTGGCGCCGGTGCCGCGGGATGGGTAGCCGAGCACGATGCCGCTCAACGGCGACTGCCAGCTCGTCGCCATCGGCAGCAGGCCCGCCGGGACCGACACCGCCGGGACTGGCGCCACCGAGGTCGCCGCCATGGCCGTTCCCGGGAACCAGCACGCGGTCATCGCCGCGAGGGTGACAACGGATCGTTTCAGCATCATGCCCCTCAAGACGTCGTAAATGCCCCGAAGGTTGCCGCTAATCCTCGCTGGAACGGGTTTTGGTTAGGGCCGGAGCGGCCGCGGACAGTCGCTGCAGGCCGGAACGCAGTTCAGCCTCGGAGCTCGCGGCGGAGAATGTCAGCCGCAAGTACGGTGCTGGCGGTTCGGCCGGGAAGAACGGCTGGCCGGGCATGACGACGACACCGGCCTGGCGGGCCGCGCCGGCGACTTCGAGGTCGTCGGTGCCCGCCGGTAGCCGGGCCCATAGGTGCACGCCGCCGGCTGGGGGCAGGAAACGGACAGCCGGGAGAAAGCTGTACAGGTCGCGGGCAAGGACCGTGGCGCGGTGGCTGAGTTCCCGTCCGAGCTCGCGCAGGTGCCGTTCCCATCCGGGCAGGGTGAGGAGGTGCAGGGCGGCTTCCTGGAGCGGGCGGGCGACGAACATGTCATCAACCACCCGGATGGCATGCAGACGGGAGGCGACGGGGCCGCGAGCGATGAGGGCCCCGACTCGCAAGCTGGGCGAGGCTGTCTTGGTGAGGGACGTCAGGTAGACCACCCGGCCGTCGTGGTCATCGGCTAGCAGTGATCGCGGCGCCCGGGAGCCGTGGGACAGCCAGCGGCACGCGTCATCTTCGATGATGAAAGCTTGCGCCGCTTCGGCTATCGCGAGTACCTCCGCCCGGCGGTCCTCGGTGAGGACGGTACCGGTGGGGTTGTGGTACGTCGGCTGGCAGTAAAAAACGCGCGCACCGCTGCGGCCGAAGGCCTCGGCCAGCAGTCCGGGAATCACGCCATGCTCATCGACCGGGACCGGCAGGACGCGGATGGCCGCCAGCCGCGCGGCCGCTAGGACTCCTGGATAGGTCGGCGATTCCACCAGTAGCGGTTCACCTGGGCGCAGCAGGGCACGCAAAGCCGCGGTTATGGCGGCCTGACCGCCCGAGGTGATGATCACATCGCGGGCGTCACAGGTTCCCGGTCCGGCGCTCCGGGCGAACCAGGCGCGCAGGCTGGCGAGCCCGGCGGTGGGAGGACGGTCCCACGCGCTCGGATCGCGCGCGGCGTGGTTCAGCGCGCTGCTGAGCGCCCCCGTCGGCATCAGCGACGAGTGCGGGTAGCCGGAAGCCAGCGAGATGAGGTTGTCCGCTCCCGGCGGGTCAGCGAGCGGGGATATTCCGTCTGCGTTGATCGACCGCTCACCGAGAACGACGGCTTGCCAGGACATGTCCGCCGTGTCGCTCCGGTCGGCCCGCTCGGCGACGAAGGTGCCGGCGCCGGGGCGCGTGACGACGAGTCCCTCGGCGGTCAGCATCGCCAGCGCCCGCGACACGGTCACCGGACTGACCTGCTGGGTCTCGACCAGCGACCGGGTAGCGGGCAGCCGGTCGCCCGGGGCCAGGCGGCGGACCTCGCTCCGCAGCCACCCCGCGAGCCGGACAGTACTGCTATCGTTGTTTATGAGAGATAAGGATAGCGCTACTCACCCGAGCGCGATAGCGCTCGAGCCGGAATGACCGCGATCACTCGTGACGCCCTGCTGGCGGTCGCCGGGGTGCTGGCGGGCGTGGTCGGGACAGCGGGCGGCATAACCTCGCTGATCTCCTACCCGGCCCTGCTACTGGCGGGCGTCCCCGCGTTCGGAGCCAACATCGCGAACTGCATCGCGGTCGCGGCCTGCTGGCCGGGGTCGGCGGTCGCTTCCCAGCCGGAACTGGCGGGAAGGGGTCCGTGGCTGCGCCGGTGGACCGTCGTCGCCGTCGTCGGCGGCACGGCCGGATCCGTGCTCCTGCTGGCAACGCCTGCGGGCACGTTCACCAAGGTGGTGCCCTTCCTGGTGGCGGCCGGGTCGCTCGCCCTGCTGCTGCAGCCCAGGATCACCGCGCATTCGCGAGCAGCCAACCGCGGCGGCCGAGGGCTCCTGCTGCCGTGCGGGGTGGTGTCCCTGTCCGCGTACAACGGGTATTTCGGGGCCGGTTCTGGCGTGATGACGCTCGCCCTCATGCTGCACACCACTGACTCGGAAATGGCCAGGGCGAACGCCCTGAAGAACATGCTGATCGGCGCCGCCTCGATCGCCTCGGCGCTGATATTCGGCGTGCTAGCCAAGGTCGACTGGGAGGTAGTGGCTCCGCTGGCGACCGGGATGCTGGCCGGGAGCGCCATCGGCCCGCGGGTAGCGCGTCGCATACCGCCGAGGCTGCTGCGCTGGCTGGTCGCGCTCGGCGGACTCGGGTTCGCGGTGCGGCTGTGGATCTCCGGCGGCTAATACGTGGTGAGCCTGCCGCACATGCCGTAAGCCTTCGGGCCGTCCGGCCGCGAGATGCGCCGCACTCCCCCGGACGCCAGGTAATCCGCCGCGCCGGACGCCAGCGCGTCGAGTTGCCGACCGGTGGTCTCGGCGGCGGCGAGCGCGCCGTCGCGCCACCGCTCCCGCCAGTCCTCGACCCGGCCGCCGGTCAGCCGGGCCGCGGCCGCGTGGAACTCGCTTAGGGCCGCCTCGCCGCCAGCCCGCAGCCGCAGGTAGCCCTCGAGCGACAGGTCACGTCGCCGCCGCGCGGTCGGCGCCGAGTCGGCGTGGGCGGCCGCCGCGTACGCATCGGCGTCGGCGAGTATCTCGGGCGGGAAAGTGAGCACCGCGTCGCCGTGCTCGGGGAGCCCCGCGTTCTGCATGACGACGAGGATCCGCAGGTCACCGGAGTCGTTGACCAGGCGGTGGATGGTGCCGGGGGTGAACCACAGGCAATCGCCTGGGCGCAGCGGCTGCTCGGAGTATCCGTCGCCGCTCAGCGTCTGCAGCCGCCCGGCGCCAGACAGCACGTAGTACCCCTCGGTGGACGCCAGGTGCACGTGCGCGCTGCCGCCGCGCAGCCCGTCCGGCGTCTCCCAGACGTACACCTCGAGCAGCGTCAGCCGGGTGGCCCCGGGAAACGGCGCCACTGTCATCACCCCCGCCCGGCCAGTTCGGCGCAACCCGCCGTATCACGCTGACCAGAACAGACAATCACACCATAACGCCGAGTCAAGGTCTCCCCGCTGCCCAGCGAGTACTCGGTCGCGAAGAACGGCGCGGGGCAGACCGCCGCGAACGGCGTGCTGCGCACGAACCACTGTCCGGGAATCGCCGGGTCGTCGGTGAAGATCAGCGTGGACCACCGGGCGGTGCCGTCGTGCTGGCCGGCGAACGCCAGCCACGGCGCCCGGATCCCCATCAGCTCGTCGCCGCCGGTGGCCTCCGGGGTGATCACGGTGCCGCCGGTGAACGAGCGCGGTCCGCGCCAGAACAGCCCGCCGTATCCGGCGTTCTCCCGCCCCTCGGTGGTGGGCGAGCCGAACCGCAGTGGTTCCGGTGAGATGTTCCGCACCGTCGTCTCGAAACGCAGCCGCCAGGCGTCGTCGGCCGGCCAGCCGGAGACCTCGATCACGCGGTTCTCCGCGGCGATCGGCTCGTCGTCTGGGGTCAGCCAGGTGAGGCGCTCGGTGAGCAGTCCGTCCTTGGCGATGTCGAAGTCGTCGTGCCTGGTGGTGCCGTTGTTCGGCAGCTGGACGTAACCCTGGTCACGGAGATAGGTGGGGCCACCCCAGAAGTTGTACGGACCGACGTTCGGGAAAGCGAGGGAGATGCCCTTGTGCCAGACGTGGTCGTGCGGCCGGAAGATGCTCACCAGGTCACCGTCGAGGGTGCGCACCGGGTGCAGGTAGGGCCGCGGCGAATCCAGGATGGCGTCGTCCGGCTGGTACACGTACCGGAAGAGTTCCGCGTCGTCCCAGCGGATGGAGACCGCCGTTATGGTCAAATCTTGATAAATCATCGTTCATCCGATCGGGTCGGTGACGATGACCGGGGTGTCGAGTACCCGGTCCGGGCCGACGGCGCGCACCTCCCCGGTCAGGGTGAACGATCCGCGTAGCGGCAGGTCGTCGCTGGCGCCGCCGATCGCGGCGGTGATCTCCCCCGGTTCTACCACGCGGATTCCGTCCAGCCCGGTGAACGCGGTGCGGTCCGCATGCACCCGGAACATGACGTTCCTGGCCTGGCCGGGGGCCAGCGTGACGCGGGTGAATCCGGCCAGCCAGCGTCGCGGCCGCACCACCTGGGCGACCGGGTCGCCCAGGTACAGCTGCACGACCTCGGTGCCGGCCACCGCCCCGGTGTTGCGGACGGTGCAGGAGATCTCCACCGCGGCGTCGGCTGGTGCCCGTTCAGGAGTGATCGCGAGGCCGGTGTAGCGGAACGTGGTGTAGGACAGTCCGTGGCCGAACGCGAACAGCGGAGCCGGGTCGACCGAGCTGCCCGGGTGCTGGTCCGCCAGCTGGGACCGCAGGTACGACGACGGCTGGGCGGCCGGGTCACCGGGCAGCTCGACGGGCAGCTTGCCGGACGGGACCTGGCGGCCAGCCAGGATCTGGGCGAGCGCGACACCGCCTTCCTCGCCGGGGAAGAACGCTTGCACGATGGCGGCCATCCGGTTCGCCACGTCGCCGATCGCGTACGGCCTGCCGGTCACCAGCACCGCCACCACCGGCGTGCCGGTATCCGCGAGCGCGGCCAGCAGGTCCTGCTGCCGACCGGGCAGCCGCAGCGAGGTCACGTCACAGCCCTCACCGGACGTGCCGCGGCCGAACAGGCCCGCCTCATCCCCCACGACCGCCACCACCACGTCGGCGGCGCGGGCGGCGGCGACCGCCGCGGCGAACCCGGCCGTGCTGTCACCTCGGACCGAGCAGCCGCGGGCACGCGTCACCTCGGCGACGTGGCCGCTCAGCGCGTCCGAGAACGTGGTGACCGGCACGGTCGCGGCCGCCGCCGGGAAGCTGTCGCCGAGGTGCCTGGGCATGCTGTAGCAACCGAAAAAGGCCAGCGGGTCGTCGGCCAGCGGGCCGACCACGGCGACCCTCGCCCGCGGCGGCAGCGGGAGTGTCTCGTCCCGGTTGGCGAGCAGCACCACCGACTCGGCGGCCAGCCGGCGGGCGAGCGTCCGGTACGCCGGCGGGTCAAGGGCCGGGGGCGGGTCCACGTCAGGGGTCCAGCCGGGGTCGAGCAGCCCGAGCGCGCATTTGCGCCGCAGCACGTGGGTGACGGCCTCGTCGACCGCTTCCTGCGCGACCTCGCCCGCCTTGACCGCGTCCAGCAGCGGCTTGCCGTAGCACCGCAGGCTCGGCAGCTCGACGTCGATCCCCGCGGTCAGCGCCAGCCGCGCCGCGCTCCCCCGGCTGGCCGCCACCGCATGCTGCAGTTCGAGGAAGGAAACCGCGTAGTAGTCGGAGACGATGAGGCCGTCGAAGCCAAGCTCGCCGCGCAGCAGGCCGCGCAGCAGACGCGGGTCGCCGCTGGCCGGCACGCCGTCGACGCTGACGTAGGCGGGCATCACCGACCGGGCGCCGCCGAGCTTGATCGCCATCTCGAACGGCGGCAGCAGCACGTCGGCGAACTCCCGGGGCCCGATGGACACCGGCGCCATGTTCCGCCCGGCCCGGGAGGCGGAGTACCCGGCGAAGTGCTTGAGCGTCGCGTCGATCCCGGCCGCCTGCAGTCCCGCCACATAAGCGGTGCCGATGAGGCCGACCAGGTACGGATCCTCGCCGATCGTCTCCTCGGTCCGCCCCCACCGCGGGTCCCTGGTCACGTCGAGCACCGGCGCGAGCCCCTGGTGCACGCCGACGGCGCGCATCGAGTCACCGACCGCCCGGGCCATGTCGCCGACCAGCTCCGGATCGAACGACGCGCCCCACGCCAGCGGCGTCGGGAAGATCGTCGCGGTCCAGGCGGCGAACCCGGTCAGGCACTCCTCGTGGGCCATCGCGGGGATGCCCAGCCGGTTGCCCGCCACGATCCGCCGTTGCAGCGCGGCCAGCGCGCGGGCACCGTCGGCCGGGGGCACCGGACGGGTACCGAAGACCCTGGTGACCTGGCCAAGCCCGGTGCCCAGCAGGTCCTCGAGCGGCGGCCGGTCGGCGGCGAAGTCGTCCTGCATCGGCGCGACACCGTCGCCGTCGACATCCGTGTTCAGCCACACGCTGCCGAGCTGCCCGATCTTCTCCTCGAGCGTCAGCCGGTTGAGCAGGTCAGCGACCCGCTCGCTGTCGCCGCGGCCGGTGTCCCGCCACGGCTGGGTGATCTCCGTCGAGGTCACGACGCCGCCGCGGTTGACTCACGCACGATCAGCTCGGTGCTCAGCTCCACTCTGGTCGAGCGCAACGGCAGTCCCTCGATCACGTCACCGAGCATCTGCGCGGCGGTCCGGCCCATCTCGGCCAGCGGCTGGCGCACGGTGGTCAGCGGCGGCGACACCCACCGGGATACCGGCAGATCGTCGAAACCAACCACCGACAGGTCTTGCGGTACCCGCAGCCCGCGCTGCCGCGCCGCCTCGTACACGCCGAACGCCTGCTGGTCGCTGCCAGCGAAGATCGCGGTCGGCCGGTCCGCCATATCGAGCAATTCCCCGCCGCGGGTGAAACCGCCCTCGTGCAGGAAATCGCCGTACCGCACCAGCGAGGCGTCGTAGACGATGCCCGCCCGCTCCAGCCCGGAGCGGTAGCCGTCGATCCGGGCCCGGCTGCAGAGGTAGTCACCGGGTCCCGCGATGGCCGCGATGCGCCGGTGGCCGAGCCCGATGAGATGCTCGGTCGCGGCCAGGCCCCCGGCCCAGTTGGTCGCGCCCACGCTGGCCAGGTCGGCGGGCGGCGGGTTCACCGGGTCCACCACCACCAGCGGGATGCCCGCGCTGCGCAGCTGGCCGAGCTGAGCGTGCGTGAGCTCAGAGGTCACCAGGATCACGCCATCGGTGTCGTGGCTGGCCAGCGCGCTTGTCCAGCTGGCCGGGCGGGCGTTCCCGTGCCGCACCGACGACACCGCCACACCGAAGGAATGGACGGCGCCCCACTCCTCGGCACCGCGCAGTATCTCGACCGCCCACGGGCTGTCCAGCCCGTTGAACACGAGGTCGATCAGGCCGCTGCGGCGACTGCGGCGGGCGCCACTACGCGAGTAATGGTGTTCGTCCAGCAGCCGTTCCACCCGGGCGCGGGTCGCGGGCGCGACGTCCGGGCGCCCGTTCACCACCTTCGACACGGTGGGCAGCGACACGCCCGCCGCCGCCGCGATGACGGCCAGCGTCGTCCTGCGTTCCCGCACGCCGCCCCCACCCACCTCACGTTCCTGCTGACGCACCACACCACCCGCAAGTCATATCGAAAGTTTTCGACACCACTTCTAGCGGTGCCTCTGCTGCAACATCCTAACATCCCAGGGTTGACCCCGATTATCGCCAATCTTAGGATGACGTGACATCGAAAGAATTCCTAAAACTTTCGATGCGGTTGCTTACGAGGATCTTTGGAGATGACGTTATGCGCGGCAACCGGCCATACCCCAGAAACAGATACTTTGCCATTGCGCTCGCCGCGGCTACGGCGATCACGCTCGCCGCCTGCGGCAGCAGCGGCGGAAGCTCACCCCCGAGCAGCACCGGCAAGGTCACCATCACCTGGTGGCACAACGGCAGCACCAACCCGCTGCGGACCGTCTGGCAGCAGGTAGCGGATGCCTATCACGCCTCGAACCCGAAAGTCTCGTTCTCCATCAGCCCGATCCAGAGCAACGACTTCGCCACGAAGATCCCGCTCGCACTGGACTCGGGTAATCCGCCCGACATCTACCAGCAGTGGGGCGGCGGGCAGGAGGCCACCCAGCAGAAGTCAGGCAAGCTGGCCGACCTCGGCACCTACGACCAGAGCTGGATCAGCGAGATAGGCACGGCCGCCGCCAACTGGCAGGTCAACGGCCAGCAGTACGGCGTGCCATACGACCTGCACATCGTCGGCTTCTGGTACCGCAAGGACCTGTTCGCGAAGGCCGGAATCAGCTCCCCGCCGACCACGATCGCCGAGCTCGAGTCCGACGACGCGTTGCTCAAGGCGCACGGCATCACCCCCATCGCGGTCGGTTCCAAGGACAAATGGCCGGACGCCTTCTGGTGGGAGTACTTCGCGCTGCGGGAATGCTCGCCGTCGGTGATCAAGCAGGCGATGACCTCGATGAACCTGTCGGCGTCCTGCTTTTCCAAGGCGTCAACCGACTTGACCGCGTTCATGAAGACCAATCCGTTCCAGACTGGTTTTCTCGGCACCGCTTCCCAGGTGGGCGCCGGCAGCTCGGCGGGCATGGTCGGTAGCGGCAAGGCCGCCATGGAGTTGCAGGGCGACTGGGAGCTCGGCGTGATCGACGGCCTGGAGGGCAACGACAACGCTAACGCCGACCTCGGCTGGTTCCCGTTCCCGGCGGTCACCGGCGGCTCGGGCGATCAGACCGCGCTGCTCGGCGGCGGCGACGGGTTCTCCTGCACGACCGGCGCCGCGGAGCCCGCCTGCGCGAACTTCCTCGGCTACATCGACAGCAAGCCCGTGCAGGAGAAGCTGGTGGAACAGGGCGACGTGGGGCTGCCCGCGAACAACGCGGCGGCCGTCGTGCTCACCGACCCGGCCCTGAAGTCGGTCGTGCAGGCCCGGGCGTCAGCCAGCTACCTGCAGACCTACTTCGACATCGCGCTGCCGACCGCCCAGGGACAGAACCTGGACAGCGCCATCGCGAACTTCTTCGCCGGACAGGGAACCAACCAGCAGATCATCTCCTCGGTATCCACCCCATGACGGAAACCGCCGTGCAGGCGGCCCGGACGACGCCGCGGGCTCGTGCCGTCGCGGCGTCGTACGGGCGGCTGTCGCCGCGCCGCCGGGCGTCGCTGCGCAAGGCGGCCGAGCTGACGTTGCTCCTGGGGCCGCCGCTCGCGCTGTTCGTCACGTTCGTCTTCGCCCCCATCGTGATCGCGGCGGACTACAGCCTCTACAACTGGACCGGCTTCGGGCCGTTGAACGATTTCACCGGGGTGGCGAACTACCGGATCGCGTTCGACGACCCAGTGTTCCGCGAGTCGATCGAGCACACCCTCATCCTGGCGGCGCTGTCGGTCGTCATCCAGCTCCCGATCAGCCTCGGCATCGCGCTGCTGCTGAACCGTCGCTTCTGGGGGCGCACCCTGGTACGGCTCGCGGTCTTCGCGCCGTACGTGGTCGCCCCGGCCATCACCGGCGTGATGTGGTCGCTGATCCTGCAGCCCGCCGGCTTCTTCGACCAGGTGCTGACCTCGCTCGGCCTGGGCGGGCTCGTGCACCAGTGGCTGGCCAGCATCCACCTCGTGCTGTACGCCATGTTCGCGGTGCTCACCTGGCAGTACATCGGGTTCGGCATCGTGCTGCTGCTCGCCGGGCTGCAGGGCATACCGGCTTCGTTGCGGGAAGCGGCGGCGATTGACGGCGCGTCGCCGTGGCAGGTCGTTAGGCGGATCGTTCTCCCGCTGCTCGGCCCCACGATCCGGATCTGGATCTTCCTGTCGGTCATCGGCTCGCTGCAGGTCTTCGACGTCGTGTGGATCATGACCGAGGGCGGGCCCGCCGACGCGTCGCAGACCATCGTCACGTACATGATCAGTAAGGGGTTCCAGGTGACGGAGTTCGGCTACGGCGCCGCGATCTCGGTCATACTGTTCGTGCTGTCCCTGGTGTTCGCGCTGCTGTATCAGCGGTTCGCGCTGCGCCGGGACACCAGGGGCGCGCTGACCAGGGCGGTGGGCTAGATGGCGGCGGTCGCCGCTGTCGGTGTGGCGCGGCGGCGCCGGCTGTCCCCCGTGCTGCCGCTGACCTACCTGGTCTCTATCGTGCTGGTCGGCCTCTCGGTGGTGCCGATCCTGCTGATAATCGTGAACGGGTTCCGGTCCAACGCCCAGATCAACAACAGCCCGGCCGGGGTGCCCAGTCCGTGGGTGTGGTCCAACTACTCGTCGGTCCTGACGTCCTCGGCGTTCTGGGAGTTCCTCGGCAACAGCGCGCTGGTCGCGGTGATCGCGACGGGTTTGACGGTGGTGCTCGGGTCGATGGCCGGGTTCGCGCTGTCGCGGTACTCCTTCCGCGGCCGTGAGGTGTTCTACACGATCTTCGTCGCCGGGCTGCTGCTGCCGATCCAGGTCGGCTCGCTGCCGCTGTACCTGCTGCTCGACCGGCTGCAGATGCTGAACAGCGAGGTCTGGGTAGGAGTCGCCGAGGCGGCGTACACCCTGCCGATCACCATCGTCATCCTGCGGCCGTTCATGCGCGCCATCCCCGGCGACCTGGAGGACGCCGCGGTCGTCGACGGGGCGTCGCGGCTGCGGTTCTTCGTCCGTATCCTGCTCCCGCTGTCGCGGCCGGCCCTGATCACCGTGGCGCTGCTGGCGTTCGTCACGTCGTGGAACCAGTACCTGCTGCCGTTGCTGGCGTTCAACGTCACGTCGAAGTACACGCTGCCGCTGGGCGACGCCACCTTCCAGACCGAGTACTCGCAGAACACCGCCGGGATCATGGCGTTCACCGCGCTGTCCATCCTGCCCGCGCTCGCCTTCTTCCTCATCGCCCAGCGACAGCTAGTAGCCGGAGCGGCCGGAGCGGTCAAGGGGTGATCTGGGTGCCCGGTGCCCCCCTCTGGTGCTCGGCGGCCGCTATCGATGGCCCATCGATGGTGCTATCGCGCTATCGATGGCCCATCGATGGCGGCCCTCCAGCCGTGCGAAGGCTAGTCGACGCAGGGGACGCCGTTGACGGATGACGGGGCGGCGGGGGCGGCGTTCGATAGGGCGGCGGGGACCTCGGTGGCGTCGGTGCCGAGCAGCACGCGCACCTGGGCGGGCGGCAGCGTCGCGTCAGGGGTCGCGGTGACGCCCAACGTCGCGGCGATCCGCTCCGCGTTCCCGGCTACCTTCGTCCCGTACACCACCGCGGTGGCGGCCTGCGGAGCGGTGTTGCCGACGTGGCCCGCGCGGTACCCGAGACCGGTCAGCGCCGATGAGACCTGCGCGGCGAGGCCGGTAGTCTGACCGCCGTTCAGCACGCTGACGGTGACCTTGGCCGGGGCGATCGCGGGCGCGCTGGGCTTGGCGGCCTGGGCGGGCGCGGACGGCGGCGGGTAGAACGCGTTCTGGACGATCTGCTGTATCTGCGCCGGGTTGACGAGGTTGGCGTCCTGTCCGTCCATCTCGCCGTAACCGGAGATCGGCAGCGTGCGGAAGTCCATGTCCTTGGTGTCCAGCGTGCGCATCTGGGCGGCGAAGTCCATCAGGTTCCAGCCGGCGTCGGTGATCACGTATTGCTGGGCGACCGACAGCAGCGCCTGGATCTTCGTCAGGTCGTTCAGCGCGCCCTCGGCCCGCAACTGGTGCAGCACCGACGTCAGGAAGGCCTGCTGACGGCGGGTGCGGTCCAGGTCGCCGTTCGGCAGCCCGTGCCGCTGACGGACGAACGCCAGCGCCTGGGCGGCCGCTAGGTGCTGGTACCCGGCCGGGAAGTCCGCCCCCGAGTAGGAGTCCTGCACCGGGTGCCGCAGGCAGACGTTCACGCCGCCGAGGACCTTGGCCAGTTCGTAGAACCCGACCATGTTGATCTCGGCGAAGTGGTCGATGTGCACGCCGGTCAGCTGCTGCACGGTGGCGACGGTCGCGGCCCGGCCCGCCTCGTTGCCCTGATAGGCGATCTGGTCCTGGCTCAGCTGGGTTGACCGGAGCTTTGCCTGCTCGTAGTACATGCTCACGCCGTACGCCTGGTCGATCTTGCCCTGCTGTTGCGGGCCGATCGTGCCGGCGAACGAGACCCAGTCATCGCGCGGGATGGAGAATCCGGTGACCTGGTTGCCGCCGGCCGAGATGTGCAGCAGGATCAGCGTGTTGGTGTCGTTCCCGCCGACGCCCTGCTGCGTGACACCCCGCACGCTTCCGGCGTGCAGCGCGGCGAGGATGTCCGGGGACAGGACGTTTCCGTTCCAGTCGGTCCGGCTTTCCAGCCCCATGAGCAAAATATTCTGCGCGCCGATGGAAGGGCCGCTGGCAATCGCGTGAGAGCCACCAATGTCGCTCACGTCTCTAACCAGAAAATAAGAAAATCCGCTGAAAACCAGTAGTAGCGCTGCTGTTACGCAACTAAGGACAAATCCGGCTCTACTGGCCGTACCCCAGAGAGGTGGGAACTCTCTTCCTGCCCCGTTCATGCCCTCTCCTCCGAATTGGCGGGCAGACCTCTCTCCGCGTAGGGTACCCGCAGTAGCCCGTAGTGTTGCGGACCGGATAACATTCGAGATCAAATGAGCGACCCACGATGGCGGGACGTGAACCCGCGCCCGTCCAGCGGGCAGGACGCCGATTCCGGGGCACGCGCCCCCGAGCGGCGACCGCAGCGCGGTCCAGACCGGAATCCCCCGCCAAGAGCTGGGGGCAGGCCTGCCGCTCCGCCGAGGCGAGAGGCTCCGCCCGTGCGTCAGCCTGGCCGTGGTCCGGCGGGCGGCCCTAACCGCCGTCCGCCCGCCAGAAGGCCTCCGGTCTCTCGTCGCCCGCCGGCCGCGAACCCCTGGACCTGGGGTGAGATGACCGCGTGGGCCGCCGTGCTGATCGTGGTCGCCGCGACGCTGGTGGGCATCATCGGCACCGTGGTCACCAAACACGACCCGGGGGTCCTGCTCGGGATCGCCGTCATCGCCGGGGCGGTCATCGCCGCGATCGGCGTCCGGTACAGCTCCGCGTACCTTTTGGTCCCGGCGCCCACGCTCGCCTACGTTCTCGGGGCGATGGCGAGCGGATACGTCCATGACCGCTCGGTGGACACCTCCCATACCGAACTTGCTCTGCACGCGGCCGAATGGGTCGGCGCCGGCTTCCTGTGGATGTCCGCGGGAACCATCGCGGCGCTCGTCATCGCCATCGGCCGGTGGCTCTGGGCCCGTCGCGACCTGTGGCTGTCCAGGGGCGGCCGTCGACCGGCGCCCGCCGGTGCTGGTGCTGGCCCTGCTGGTGCTGGCCCTGCTGGTGCTGGCCCTGGTGCTGGCGACCCTAGGCTCCGCGAGCGCGAGACCGCCCGTCCCCCGCGCCCGGGCTTCACTCCGGCCCCGTCGGCGGCTCCCCCGGCTCCCGCCTTCACGCCGAAGGCTAAGACCGGCACCTACCCGCGCTCAGGCGCGCCATCCCCCACCGCCAGGCCTCCGGCCTCCGACGCCCCCCGGGGCGCCGCCGAGCCGCGCCGCCCCCGGCCAAGCTCCACCCAGGACGGCCGCTACTACGACGACGAGACCTGGCGCTAACCCCCGCTAAGGGGCCGCTAAGGGGCCATCGATGACCCATCGCTGGGCTCGCTAAGGTCGGCGACTCCGGATACCCCGAAGGGAAAGTACAGCTCCAGCTGCACCAAGCCTTCCCGTTGTTCCCAGGAACCGTGTCAGATGCGGCCGGGGCGGAAGTAGGAGCCGTTCCCTGCCGCCGGGGTGAGGCCTCGGCCGCTGCGGATACGGCGGTCAATGGTGCCGAAGATGGCGTCGACGGCCACGCCGAGGATGAGGATGACGATCATGATGGAGATGACCGAGGCCTCATCCGTCTGGTCCTGGTAGGTGCTCAGCAGCACGCCGAGTGACGGTATCCCCGAGATGGGGATCAGTATCTCTCCGGCCAGCAGCGAACGCCAGGCGAACGCCCAGCTCTGCCGCAGCCCGGTAACGAAAACGGGCAGCGCGGCTGGCAGGATGAGGCGCCAGTACAGCTGCACCCGCCGCAGGCCCATAACCTGACCCGCCTTTATGAGCAGCGGCGGGGTGTAGTCGATGCCGGAGATCAGGCCGTTCGCGACCGACGGCGCCGCGTCGAGCACTATCACGAACAGGATCGTCGCCCGGACCTCACCGAACAGGATGATCCCGAACGGAAACCAGGCGATCGACGGCATCGTCTGCAGCGCGCTGATCATCGAGCCGACCGCCGCGCGCAACAGCTTGATCCTGGCCACCAGCGCGCCGATCACGCCGCCGATGACCAGTGCCATCGCGAACCCCTCGACGGCGGTGAGCGCCGTGATGCCAACGGCATGCCATAGCTCGGCGGTGTGGGTCGCGTCAGCCAGGGTGGACAGCGTGCTCGCCGGGCCAGGGAAGATCAGTTTCTTCCAGCCCGAGAGGTACAGGAGCTCCCAGATGGCCAGCACGATGGCGATGGCGAGTAGCTTGGGCCATGCCGCGTTCCAGGCCCGTACGGCGAATCCCTGGCGCGCGTCCGCCCCAGCGACCTCGAGCTGGTCAAGGCCGGCCAGCGCCGTCGCGGTGTTAGCGGGGGCGTCGGCGCTAGCCATGCCGGATCATCTCCGTTCGCAGCCGGTCGGTGATGGTGCCGGCGAGTTCGGCCACCGGTGCGGAGTCGATCCGCCGGGGCCGCGGGATATTCACGTCGTAGGTCTCGATGACCCGGCCGGGGCGGCTGGACAGCATCACGACCTTGTCCCCCAGCCGGACCGCCTCCCGTACGTTGTGGGTAACGAACAAGACAGTGAGCGAACGCCCTTCGCACACCCGGTCCAGCTCTTCGTGCAGCAGGTCACGGGTCATCGCGTCCAGCGCGCCGAACGGCTCATCCATGCACAGGATGTCCGCTTCCTGCGCTAGCGCGCGGGCCAGCGCGACTCGCTGCCGCATACCGCCAGACAGCTCGTGCGGTCGCTTGCCGCCGAACTCGCTAAGCGCGACGAGCTCAAGCAACTCGGTGACCCGGGCGGTCCGCTCGGCGCGTGGCACGCCGCGGGCGCGCAGCGCCAAGTCCACGTTGCCCGCGGCGGACAGCCACGGGAACAACGCGGCTTCCTGGAACATCAGCGCCACCCGGTGGCCGCCTGTATCGACGGTCCCCGCACTCGGTTTGTCCAGCCCCGCGACCAGCGACAACAGCGTGGACTTGCCGCAGCCGGAGGCTCCGATGAGACAGGTGAAGTCGCCGGGCGCGACGGTCAGCGTCACGTTGTCGAGGGCCTTGACCGCGGCGGGGCCGCGGCCGTAGACCTTCGAAACGCCGTCCAGTCGTACCTCGGCGGCCACCTGGGTGGCGATGGTGGTCATGAGCTGATCTGTGCCTCTCCCGCGGCCTTGAGTGCTTCGTTTAGCGGGGTGAGGTCGAGAATCCCGCTGGTGTCGGCGGACTTCTCCAGGCCAACCTCTACGGCCCACTGAGCCTGCTCGGCGATCGAGGACTCGTCCGGGTCGTTGGTGAACGTGATTTCCTTGAACGAGTCGCTTACCAGCGAGGACTTGAGCGCCTTGCCGGTGTAGGTGGCGAGCTCGGAGTTCGCGGCGGCCTCAGCCTGCGCGGTGTTGTTGTTGAGGTAGTCGGTGGTCTCGACCTGGGCCTTCAGCAGGTCCTCGACGATGGCCGGGTGGGCGGACAGGAAACTCGTGCTGACCACCAGCACCGCGGTGACCCCGGTCTGCTTGATCAGCACGTGGCCGCCGTCGGAGACCATCTCGATGTCGTACGGCGCGGGCTCGTCGCCACCCGCGATCTGGCCGGACTTGAACTCAAGCACGGCGTCCGAGTTCGGCGAGGTCGGCTTGATGTCCACGTCACCGCCACCGGTAGTGGTCGTGGACAGCCCGTTCCCCTTGAGCCAGGCGCGCAGCGCGATGTCCTGCGTGTTACCGAGCGACGGAGTGGCCATCGACTGGCCCTTCAGCTGCGCGGCGCTGGTGATCGAGGACTTGGTGACGATCGAGGCGCCGCCGTCCGCGGCACCCGCGATGACCTTCACCTGGCCGTTGGTCTTCTGGAACGCCTCAACCGCGGGACCGGGCCCCATGTAAGCGGCGTCGATCTGGCCGGCCAGCAGCGCGGTTACTTCCAGTGTGCCGCTGGTGTAGGTGGAGGTCGACACCGAGCCCGCGGAGCCCAGCTGCTTAGTGAAGAAACCTTCCTTGACCCCGACGAGCGCGGTGGCGTTAGTAATATTCGCGAGATAACCGAGCCGCACCGTCACCGGACTCGCGGCGTTAGTACCGCCGGAGCTGGGGGTGGACGAACCCGAAGAGCACGCGGCAAGCAACAGCGCCCCGCCGATAGCGGCGGCGGCACCGGTAATAAGTCGGCGCATGAACAGATCATTCTCCATTGACTTAGTGGGAATCTCGAATACTATACCCCACATCGACTTACTAGGAAATACGACGGAACGTCACTCTTCAATTACGAGCTAACCGGCCCCGCTAAGACCCGGCGTCGCTTGAATCGCTCATGGTAACGCCCGCCACAGACGGGTACTTAGACAGGCATTCTTCCAACCGGGCGATATCCGCGTTGGAGGCGTTGTTCACCTGATAGATCACCTGGCTCAGCGCGTATGGCTGCTTCTTCAGGTTTCCCACCGGGGTGGTATGCACCTGCGGCAGCGTGGCGCACGCGGCGCGGATCTTCAGCCTAGCCGCGTTGGACGTGCCTGACTTAAAGGTGACCGCGAGCTGCTGTTGACCGAGCGCCGCGTCGAATTTCGAACACCCGGCGACCGCGGCGACGATCAGCACCGGTAGCACGACGACACGTAGTAGCACACGCATGCCGCCAGCCTACGCTGCCGGGGGCGGCGGGCGACGACGGGGGACGACCCCCGGAACCCGCTCTGCCAGCCCGGGGCGGACCCCGGAACCCCCAAGCGGCTAGTACCGTACATGCATGCCGTCCCGTATAGAGGACTACGCCATCGTTGGCGACATGCAGACGTCCGCCTTGGTCAGCGCCGACGGATCGGTGGACTGGCTATGCCTGCCCCGGTTCGACTCTGGCGCGTGTTTCGCCGCTCTGCTCGGCACCGACGACCATGGCTCGTGGCTGCTCGCGCCCACCGGTACCGCCAGCCATTCCCGTCGCTACGCCGGTGACACCCTGATACTCGAAACGACGTGGGAAACGCCTACCGGGTCGGCGCGCGTGATCGATTTCATGCCGCCGCGGAACGGCAGCCAGCCGTCCCTGATCCGGATCGTGGAGGGCGTGTCCGGCACGGTGGAGATGCACACCACACTCCGGTTTCGTTTCGGCTACGGCCAGATCGTGCCGTGGGTACACGCGATTCCGGGCGGAATCCGGGCGCTCGCCGGCCCCGACTCGGCGTGGCTGAGCTCCCCTATATCGCTGGAAGGCGCGAACATGGCCCACGAGGCCACGTTCACCGTCAGCGCGGGAGACCGGGTCCCGTTCACACTGTGCTATGAGCCGTCGCACCTTCCCGAGCCGATATGCCCATCGCCGTTTGGTCAACTTAAAGAAACCACTAAATTCTGGGAAAGCTGGGTACAAAGCTGTACTTATACCGGCGAATACCGCGAAGCGGTTATTCGTTCTCTCATCACGCTGAAAGCGCTGACTTATCAGCCGACCGGCGGGATCGTCGCGGCGGCCACCACATCGCTGCCGGAGGATCTCGGCGGCGTGCGAAACTGGGACTACCGGTTCTGCTGGCTGCGGGACGCCACGATCACGCTCGAGGCACTGCTGCGCACCGGTTTCACCGACGAGGCGGCGGCGTGGCGGGCCTGGCTCGCCCGGGCGGTCGCCGGGGACCCCGCCGACGTGCAGATCATGTACGGCGTGGCGGGTGAGCGGCGGCTGTCGGAGTGGGAGGCCGAATGGCTGCCCGGGTATGAGAACTCGGCCCCGGTGCGGATCGGAAACGCGGCCGCCGGGCAGTTCCAGCTGGACGTGTACGGCGAGGTCATCGACGCGATCTACCTGTCGGTGAAGAATGGCCTGCAGCCGGACTCGCACACCTGGTCGCTGGTGAAGGCATTGCTCGGCTTCGTGGAAGAGCACTGGGACGACCCGGACGACGGGCTGTGGGAGGTGCGCGGCGGGCGGCGCCATTTCGTGCACTCCAAGGTAATGGCCTGGGTCGCCTTCGACCGGGGCAGCGAGCTCGCGCTCACGATGTCCGAGCCGAAGCTGGCGGCGCGGTGGCGCGGCTTCGCCGAGCGAGTTCACGGCCAGGTACTTGAGCAGGGTTACGACGCCGAGCTCGGCGCGTTCGTCCAGTACTACGGCGGAACCGAGCTGGACGCGGCGGTACTGCTGATCGGCGAGACCGGCTTCCTGCCGCCGGACGATCCGCGGTTCGCGTCGACGGTCAACGTGCTGCGCACCCAGCTGGTCACCGATGGATTCCTGCGCCGGTACTCCGCGTCGGAGACCGACGGCTCGTCGGTGGACGGGCTGCCCGGCTCGGAGGGCGCGTTCCTGGCCTGCAGCTTCTGGCTGGTGAACGCCCTCGACCTGGCGGGTTCCAACGACGCGGCCCGTGAGCTGTTCCACAAGCTGCTCTCGATCCGCAACGACGTGGGGCTGCTCAGCGAGGAATACGACCCGCGGTACTCCCGGCTGGTGGGGAACACCCCGCAAGCCTTCAGCCACGTGCCGCTGATCCAGGCGGCACTCAACCTGTCCGGCCACCAAGAGCACCAGCGGCGGCGCAACATGGCCGACGATGTGCGCCGGACGGTATCCGGCTAAGCCACCGATGGTCGCCTCCCGCCACATCCTTATCGTCAACGCACGCAAGGTCACCCGGCCAGTGTTCGTGGTTGGCGCACCCCATTCCGGTGCGGAGGCGATCGGGCGTGCGCTCAAGGGCTCTGACGGGTTCCACATGACGATCGGGCAGCGCAGCGTGCTGCACGCGGTCTACGCGTTCGCGCGCCGGCCGTCGCAGTACGTCGGGCGGGGCGCGGCGATCGCCACCGTGCTGCGGGACGCGTTCGCGCAAGGCTGGCAGCTGTCGGCGGCCAGCTGCCTGGACTGCGGTCCCGAGTGCCGCGCCGCCGCCGGGCTGCGGGTCGGCGACATCGGACCGTGCGCCTCCTCGCGCGGGCTGTCCCGCTACGGAGACGCGAGCGCCGACCTCGCGTACTGCTCGGACACGCTCATCATCGCGTTTCCCGACGCGCAGATCGTCCAGGTCATCAGGGACGGCCGCGACGTGGTGGCCGCCATGCTCGCCGACCCGGCGGTGATGACCTGGTTCCGGCCCAGCTTCGTGAACCTCGACGAGGAGTGCCCGCACCCGTTTTTCGGCGTGGAGACCGAGAACGAACGGGAGGCGTGGCCGACCCTGTCCGACGCGGGCAAGTGCGCGCTGCGCTGGCGGTGGATCATCAGGCAGGCCGCGAAGCTGCACCACGACCTGCCCGACACGCAGCTCAAGACCGTCCGCTACGAAGAAATGGCCCGCGATCCAGCCGGCACCGCCCGTGCGCTCACCGACTTCACCGGCACACCGGTCCAGCAGCTGCCGAAGGTGGGTCCACCGGGCCTGTGGCGCCACACCCTGACCCCAGCTCAGCTGGACGACATCACCCAGATCGCCGGCGAGGAGCTGCGCCGCCTGGGTTACTGACCTGGGGTTACTCGCCCGCTGGTCTCCTGGGTGGCGAACTGGGTGCGGTAGAGCTCGGCGTACAGGTCGCCGGCCGCGAGCAGGTCGGCGTGGCGGCCGCGTTCGACGATGCGGCCGTCCTCGACAACCAGGATCTGGTCCGCCTCGCGGACGGTGGACAGCCGGTGGGCGATCACCAGGCTCGTCCGGCCCGTCAGGGCCGCCTTCAGCGCGCGTTGCACGGCGGCCTCCGATTCGGAGTCCAGATGGGCGGTCGCCTCATCGAGCACCACGATCGACGGGGCTTTCAGCAGCAACCGGGCCAAGGCGACACGCTGCTTCTCGCCGCCGGACAGCCGGTAGCCCCGGTCGCCGACCACGGTGTCGAGTCCGTCGGGCAGCACCGAGATGAGGTGCCAGATCTGCGCCGCCTCGCACGCCTCGATCAGCTCGGCCTCGGACGCCTGCGGGCGCGCGTACAGCAGGTTGGCGCGGATCGTGTCGTGGAACAGGTGCGCGTCCTGGGTGACTACGCCGACCACGTCGTGCAGCGACTCGAGTGTCACGTCGCGCAGGTCGTAGCCGCCGATCTTCACCGTGCCCTCGTCGGGGTCGTATAGCCGGGCGACCAGGTTGGTGATCGTGGTCTTGCCCGCGCCGGACGGGCCGACCAGCGCGGTGAGCTGCCCGGACGGCGCGGTGAAGCTGAGGTCATGCAGCACGCCGACGCCGACGTCGGTCCGCTCGGCGACGGGCAGCGCGATGGACTCCAGCGAGGCTAGCGAGACGTCCTTGGCGAGCGGATAGCGGAACGACACGTGATCGAACTCGATGTCCGGCGCCACCTCGGGGGTCCCGGTCGTTCTCGGGAGCGATATCGCGTCCGGCTTCTCCTCGACCAGCGGCTTGAGGTCGAGCACCTCGAAGACCCGGTCGAAGCTGACCAGCGCGGTCATCACCTGGATCTGCACGCTGCTCAGCGAGGTGATCGGCCCGTACACCCGGCTGAGCAGGGCGGTGAGCGCGACCAGGGTGCCGATCTGGAAGGTGCCGTCGATGACCAGCGAGCCGCCGACCCCATAGACGATCGCGGTGACCAGCGCGGCCAGCAGGGTGAGCGAGATGAACAGCACCTGCCCGTACATGGCTTGGGTGACGCCGATGTCGCGGACTTGCGCCGCGCGGCCCGCGAAGGTCGCCGACTCATCGCGCGGGCGGCCGAAGAGCTTGACCAGCATGGCGCCGGCCACGTTGAACCGTTCGGTCATCGTGGAGCCCATCTGGGCATCCAGTTGCATTGATTCCCGGGTCAGCCGCTGCAGCCGCCTGCCGACCATCCGGGTGGGCAGGATGAATATCGGGACGAGCACCAGGGCGATCAGGCTGACCTCCCAGGACAGATAGAACAACGCCACCAGGATGAGCACCAGGCTGATGGCGTTGGACACCACGCCGGACAAGGTCGACGTGATGGCCTGCTGCGCGCCGACCACGTCGCCGTCAAGCCTGCTGACCAGCGAACCGGTCTGGGCCCGGGTGAAGAAGGCGATCGGCTGCCGCTGCACGTGGTCGAAGACCTCGGTGCGCAGGTCGTAGATGAGGCTTTCGCCGATCCGGGCGGAGAACCAGCGGATCACGAAGCCCAGCAGCGCGTCAAAGACCGCCACCGCGGTCACGATCACCGCCACGGTTACCACGATGCTGTCGCGGCGGGCGACGATGCCGTCGTCGATGAGGTAGCGCAGCAGCAGCGGGTTAACCACGGTGATCGAGGCGTCCACGCAGGTGGCGATGAGGAACGCGACCAATAGCCACCGGTAAGGCCTAGCGTAGGAAGCGATCCGTTTGACCGTTCCCGGCTTGAGCTTCTGCTTGGTGACGCTGGGGTCCATCCGCAGACCCCGCATCATGACCATATTTCCCCGTCCGTACACGCTTAGGTAAACCCTCCGCGCGACGTACGAGTTCCCAGTGGATGTCAGCCGGTAGCGAACCTATTCGGCTTTCACCGCCTTCGCCCGGGTCGACCCGCCACGTCCTCGTAGCGCGACACCGGTTTCCTTCAGCAACCTGTGGATGAAGCCATACGATCTCCCCGTCGAGACCGCAAGCGTCCGGATGGACTCGCCCGCGTCGTACCGGTCCTTGAGGTCATAAGCGAGCTTGTCACGGTCGTTACCCGTTACCCGTGTGCCCTTCCTGATGCCCTCGGCCACGTGTACCTCCTGTGATCTGGAGCCACCAATGCGTTACGGTCCCCCCCGTAATGATCAGGCATCGGTGCCCCGTTGACCACCCGTCCGTGGCTAATCGATCACGTTTCTTTATCTACGCGAGTGCGACGAGTTCGGAGAAATCGTTGCTCCAGGTGTCCTCGGTTCCCTCGGGCAGGACGATTACCCGTTCCGGGGAAAGCGCCTCTACCGCGCCCTCATCGTGAGTGACCAGCACAATGGCACCTTGATAACCGCGCAGCGCCGTCAGGATCTCTTCTCGGCTGGCGGGGTCAAGGTTGTTGGTCGGCTCGTCGAGCAGCAGCACGTTCGCGCCCGAGACAACCAGCAACGCGAGCGCGAGCCTGGTCTTCTCGCCGCCGGAAAGAACGCTGACCGGCTTTTCCACGTCTTCGCCGGAGAACAGGAATGAGCCGAGCACCTTCCGCCGTTCGGTATCGGCCAACTCGGGTGCGGCGGTACGCATGTTCTCGTCTATCGTGCGCTCGATTTCCAGCGTTTCGTGTTCCTGGGCGTAGTAACCGAGGCGAAGGCCATGCCCGGGCGACAATCTTCCGGTATCTGGCGGTTCAACCCCGGCCAGTATGCGCAGCAGGGTGGTCTTGCCCGCGCCGTTCAGCCCGAGTATGACGACCCGGCTCCCCCGGTCCACCGCCACGTTCACGTCGGTGAACACCTCGAGTGAGCCGTAGGACTTGGACAGGCCCTCGGCCATCAGCGGGGTCTTGCCGCACGCGACGGGGGTGGGGAACCTGAGCCTGGCGACCTTGTCTTGCTGCCGCTCGTCATCGAGCCCGGCGAGCAGCCGTTCCGCTCGCTTGGCCATGCTCTGCGCGGCGCGGGCCTTGGTCGCCTTGGCCCGCATCTTGTCGGCCTGCGCCTGCAGCGCGGTCGCCTGGCGCTCGGCGTTGACACGCTCCCGCTTGCGGCGCCGCTCGTCGGTCTCCCGCTGGTCCAGGTACGCCTTCCAGCCGAGGTTGTAGATGTCGAGCACGGACCGGTTGGCGTCCAGGTGGAACACCTTGTTCACCACGTCGCCGAGCAGCGCCACGTCGTGGCTGATGACGATGAGCCCGCCCCGGTAGTTCTTCAGGTGATCACGCAGCCAGACGATCGAGTCGGCGTCCAGGTGGTTAGTGGGCTCGTCGAGCAGCAAGGTCTCGGTGTCACCGAACAAGATGCGCGCCAGTTCCACCCGGCGGCGCTGTCCGCCGGACAGCGTGTGCAGCGGCTGATGCAGCACCCGGTCCGGCAGTCCAAGGCTGGCGGCGAGCGCGGCGGCCTCGGACTCGGCGGCGTACCCGCCGAGCACGGTCAGCCGGTCGGACAGGTTGCCGTACCTTCTGATGGCCCTTTCCGCGACGGCCGGATCGGGGTCCGACATCCGCTCCTCGGCCTTCCGCAGCTGGGCGCGCACCTCGTCGAGGCCACGCGCCGACAGCACCCGGTCAAGCGCGAGGATCTCCAGGTCGCCCGTCCGCGGATCCTGCGGCAGGTAGCCGACGGTACCGCTGCGCCGGATGGCGCCGGCCGCGGGCTGCGTCTCGCCCGCCAGCGTCTTGCACAGCGTGGTCTTACCCGCCCCGTTGCGCCCGACCAGGCCGATGCGGTCGCCCTCAGCGACCTGAAAAGAGGCGTCGCCCAGCAGCAGCCGGGCACCGGCGCGCAGTTCGACATTACTTGCGACAATCACGATCAACCACTCCAGATTGGGATATAACGGCACACTTCTCCCCCGACGCGAGTGCGACCGCTATACGGTGAGTGGCGACATACCCCCTAGGATACCGCGTCGATCAGCCTGTTCCTGATCGCCTGGTACAGCCGCGGCCCGTCCTTCTACAGGACTGTCGATGGGTCATTGCTGGGGCTCTAGCGCCTGCGATGGGACATCGCTGGGGTCGCGGAAGGACCGCCGAACCGGGCTCACGCCTGCTCAGGGAGCCAGGCGCGGATGGCGGTGAAGGCGGCGGGGGTGGCCTTGAGCACCGCGAGCCTGGGGTCGGGGACGGTCAGGAAGCGGTCGACCGCCAGGTTCAAGTACGGTGCCAGCCGCTGATCGTCACGCAGGCCCGCGATCGTTCGCTTGTCGCCGCCGAGCACCACGACGTCGAGCGCGCGGGCGGCGAACACGCCGGCCGCCGCGTCGGCCGCCGACTTGAGCGCCTCCGCCACCTGCTTCTCCCGGCGGCGGGCGAACCGTTGCTGCGACCAGCCACCAGCCGCGCTGCGGCCGTGCACGTTGCGGCTGCCGGTCTTGGACGCGACGAGACTAGGCGGCGAGCCGGTGAACACTCCGGCCGCGTACCCGCCGAGCCGCACCAGCAGCACTCCGGTCGTACGCGGGGCGAAAGCATGAGCGACGATGGCGTCCGCGAGCGTCTCGAGCGCCGTGTCCCCCAGGCCAGGTACTGGCGGGAACGGCGGGTGCAGTTCCGCGACGACGCCGTCGGTCGCGGTGAGAGTGACGACGGCGTCGTCGCCCGCTACCGAGGCTCCCCGGTGACGCTCGGTGAATGATTCCACCCATCTAGGCAGACGTTCCGGGGCGATTTCCACCCAGCGACCGCCACGACCTGCGGGGTTCTTCACTACTGACCGCCTTATCGTGTTTACTATCCGTACCATTGCGCTTGGCAAGCGCATGTCAACGCCCCACGAAACCACGAGGTACACATCACATGATCCCGGTCGAGCCCGATGATGGCCGCGATGGCCCCCTGGGTGGCACCTTCGTCCGTCCTGGCGCAGTCGCCTGGGGCCGGGCGACGTCAGGCCCGTACGTCTCCGCCGAGGTGATTGAACAGGTTCTCGCGACGGTCACCAAGGACCCGGAACGGGTGGCCGAGTTGCTCGAGGATCTCTCGCACGCCCGGTTGTGGCTTCCCCTGCCGCACTCGGAACGCCCGGTGGTGAATGGCTCCGCGGTCGCGCTGCCGACGGTGACCTACCTTGGCGCCGAGTTCGTGCCCGCGTTCACCTCGGTACAGCGGTTGATCCAGTGGGCATCGCCCGATGCCCGGACCGCCAAGGCGGCGGCGCTGATCCCCGCGCAGTACCGACCAGGGCAGTACTCGACGGAAACCACCGACGGCGTGCTGCCGCACGTGGTGGTTCCCGCGGCCGAACTGGCACGGTTGCTGCCGCCCGGTCTCGGCATCGCGCTGAACCCAGGCGCGGACACCAGCGTGCCGATCTACCCGGAGGGTGTCTCCCACCTGTCCGCGTCCCACTTGCTGGCCGGGCAGACCCCGATCCGTCTCGGTCATCCGCCCGCCGATCCGCTTGACCTGCTGCGCGAGGTCCGCGACGGGCTGAGCTCCCTGGGTACCGTGCAGCACGCGTCCCGTGCCTGGCTGACCGTACCCGGCCAGGGCGAGGGCCTGGTCATCTCGGTGACCCTCGATGACCCGGTGAGCACGGTGGCACACGACGCCGTGGTCACCGCCGTCGAACGCGCCGCCGCCGCGATCCAGGCCGGCTTCCCGATCGACGTGACCTTCCCCGGCGAATCCGAGCCGGACCAGATAGACAAGTGGGTCGCCGCCAACGCCACCCCGTTCTACATTCGCGGGTAGCCAGTCAGTCAAGAGGGAAACCCCGTGCTTTGTTGCGTGGTTTCCACGATGCCCGGGCCCGCAATGATCTGCACACTTATGTGCATGCCACCGAGCGAGCCTCCGCCGCCATACTGGCAGCAGGTGCAGACCCTCGGGGTCGCGGACGTTGTGATGACCATCCTTCAGGCAAGGAAGGCGATGCCGACAGCCACCGCTGCGGCCGTCTCTCGCGCAAGCCATGGCAAGGGGTTCCGGGTGCACGTTCACTTGTTGGTCAGTGACGCGCTCGGGGAGGAGAGCTATGGCACGGAAGGGGCGGTCGCGATCTTCATCGCCCGCGAACTCGGGGGTGACCTCACCGAGGCGTTCGATGGCAAGGATGTGATCATCCTGAAGTGACCGGGCTGGGGGCGAGGTTCAAGGGGGGGAGACCCTCGTCCCCAGCCCACAGCGGCGGGCAGGCTCAGGTGCTGATTTCGCCGGATCGCAGGAACGCGAGCACGGCGCGGACCCGGTTGTTCTCGGTGTCGCTCGGCGCCAGTCCCAGCTTGGCGAACACGCTCGTCACGTGGGTCTCGACGGTGCGTGCGCTCAGGAAGAGTTCTCGTGCGATGCCAAGATTGGAACGCCCTTCCGCCATGAGCCGCAGCACCGCGTTCTCGCGGTCGTTGAGCGCCTCGGTCTTGCTCGATCGCCGGTCCCGGCGCAGCAGGCGCCGCACGATGACCGGGTCAACCACGGTCTCCCCTTCGCTGACCCTGGCCAGGCTGTTCATCAGCGCGCCCGCGTCGGTGACGTTGTCCTTCAGCAAGTACCCCACTCCGGTGCTCACCGTATCCAGCAGTAGGGCGGCGTAGCTGGTTTCGGCATATGTCGACAAAACGAGGATTCCCAGCTCCGAGTAGAGTCCCCGCAGCTCATGCGCGGTCTGGATGCCCTCGTCGGTGTATGACGGCGGCATCCGGATGTCGAGGATGACGGCGTCCGGCTGATCATCCTTGATCGCCGTGATGAGTTCCGCTCCAGAGGGAACGCTGGCGACCACCTGCGCACCGGACGCGGTCAGCAGCAGCGAGAGGCTGCTGCGAAACAGCCCCGAGTCGTCCGCGATCGCTAGCCGCACGGGATCGTCACCTCAAGTCGGGTTCCGTCGCCAAGCGGGCTGGTGATCGCGATCTCACCATCGATCGCGTGCACTCGATCGCGCATGTTAACCAGGCCACGCCCGTTGTCCGCGTCCGCGGTGACACCACCGATGCCGTCATCGGTGATTTCCATCTGCACCTCGGACTCCTGGATGCGGACGGTCAGGGTCACGCTGTCCGCGTTGGCATGTTTTACCACGTTCGTAAGCGCCTCGCAGGCAACAAAATAAAGCGTCATTTCCACCGGCTCAGGTAGCCGGGACTCAGGAACCGACACTCGGGCAGGTACCGGCAGCCGCTCGGCGACCTCCTCGATCGCGGCGCCAAGCCCGCCGCGCGATAGCGACGCGGGGTGGATTCCCTGCGCGAAGTCGCGCAGTTCGCCCAGTACCTCCCGCAGCCCCTCGCTGGCCTGCCGGAAGGCGGCCGTGGCGGTCACGTCCGAGGTCTCGGTCATCGCGGCCGACAGCCGGGCCGTGATGCTCAGCAGGTGCTGCTGGACTCCATCATGCAGGTCACGCTCGAAGCGCCGCCGGGCCGCGAGCTCGGCCTCGATGACCCGGGCCCGCGACGCCCGGACCTGCTCAAGCCGCTCCCGCGCCGCCGCCGTCTGAAGCTGAGCGTTCCGCAGCGCCAGCCCGCTGGTCCGGACCGCGGCGTCGAACACGCCGCGGTGGCGCTCGAGAGCCGGATCCGCGATCACGACCGCGATGGGCGTGCCGCTCTCGGTCCTGATGAACTCGACCAGGCGTTCCTGCGATCCTTCGCCTGGCATCGCGGCACTGGCGTCACCGTCCGCGTCGTCCGCCGACAAGTCGACGACATCCAGGGTCGGGTCGTGCAGCGCGCTGCGCAGCGCGTGCCGGACCTCGGCGACGTCGGTGCCCGAGGAGACCTGCTCGGCCAGCGCGGTGATGTTCCGCAGCAGCAACGCGCGCTGGACCACGGCGAGCAGGAACGCCAGCGGCACGGCGACGTCGATCAGGCTCTCCGTCGTGTACACGCCGTCGGGCGAGGTGGCGAGGCCGTCCAGCATCAGCGCCACCGCCGACGCGATCGCGGCGATCACGGCGGCGATTCCGGCCACGGTCACCGGCGCAAGCGTGATCCGGTCCATGCCTCTGGACCGCAGCAGCCGCATCGCCAAGAGCACGATCAGCGCGACGCCGAGCGCCGCCAGACCGGCGTTGACCACGTAGTTGAGCACGTCGGACAGCCGTTCGTCCGGCAGCAGCGACGGCCACCACCAGCCGGCCGGACCGCCGTTCCACGCGGCGGTCGAGGTCACCGCGACCAGCGTCTGCCCGATCAGCATCCAGCTGGTCAGCAGCAGCAGATAAATCCGCTGGTACCTCAATAGGGATGGATTCGGGTAACGGAGCAATGCCCAGGCGCCGAAAATGCGGTCCACCCCGCCGATTACGAAGGCAAACGCCGGCCAAGGGCCATTCCATGCGTAGATGAAGTCGACCGAACGGAATATCCCCGCTAGCATCAGCGCCCACGCTACGCCACGCTGGCCTTTTTGTTTGCGCAGCAGCGATCCGGCGCAGACGAACGCCAGCGAGGTCCGCAGATTCACCACTGCCAGTTGGGCGTCCTGCCGCCAAAGCGGTCCCTGGACGAGCGCGCAGAACCCCCCGGCGAGGACGAGAACGGCCGCCGTTTCCAGTACCGTGCGCCACCGGGAGGCCGCCGATGAGGTACCCGGAGATCGCGTCGCGTCCCCGTTAGGCGGGATCGCTGGCGCGGATGCCGGGAAAATCGTGGTCCGCATCCCGACAGTAGGCTATTACCTGAATGTCAAGGGGGGAACCCCGTTGCCAAAATGGTGATTCCCACGATGTACCGCGACTGCCCAGACCGCATACTTGCCTGGTAATCCGCATTATCGGCGGCGCGCGCGGGGGCCGTGCCGCCGCGGCATCTGCGGAAAGGCGTATTCTCTGGCGATGACGCCCGAGAATCTGGTCCGTACGGCGACGCGGCCGATGCCCGTGCCGTTCGTACCGGAGATCACCCTGCGGACGGCGGCCGACCCGTACGAGCTGTGGGAACAGACCGGGCGTGAGCCACCGCCGTTCTGGGCCTTCCCGTGGGCGGGCGGACAGGGACTGGCGCGGTACGTGCTCGACCACCCCGGCGCCGTCGCGGGCAAGACCGTTCTCGATGTCGCGTCCGGCTCGGGGCTGGTGGCGATCGCCGCCGCCAAGGCGGGCGCGGGCCAGGTGATCGCGACCGACATCGACCCGAGCGCACTCGCGGTGATCGCGCTCAACGCCGACGCGAACAACGTGACCATCGGGATCGGCCTGCTTGACCTGACCGCCGCCAGCCCGGTCACCGCGGACGTCGTGCTGGCGGCGGACACCTTCTATGACCGCGGCGTCGCCGCTGACACGCTCGCATTCGCGCGGCGCGCGCGCGACGGCGGCGCCGAGGTGCTGATCTCCGACCCGGGCCGCGCGTTCGTCCCCGTCGAGGCGCTCACCGAGATCGAGCGTTACGAGGTGCCGGTGATCAAGTCTCTCGAGGACACGGGCACCAAGCTGGTCACCGTCTACCGGTTGGATCCGCGCTGGGGTCGGCCGAGGTCACGTTAGTTGATCTGGCTTGCTGTCTGACCAGCAACGGGCACCGCCCAGGTCTAAGCTGAGTGCCAGCCTCCCGGGAGGAGGGGACCGGATGACGGACGAGGCTCGAGCGCTCGATCTCGATACGAGCAAGCCCAACATCGCGCGCGTCTACGACTTCTGGCTGGGCGGGAAGGACAACTTCGCCGCCGACCGGGAACTCGCCGCGCAGCTGCTGGAGATCGATCCCGGTATACCGAAGCAGGTCCGCGAAAACCGCACCTTCCTCACATCGGCCGCCGCCCGCGCCGCCACCGACGGAGTGACGCAGTTCCTGGACCTCGGCGCGGGCCTGCCCTCGCACCCGGCCGTGCACGAGGCCGTTCGCGAGGTCAGCCCGGACGCCCGGGTCGCCTATGTCGACATTGATCCGGTGGTGGTGAGCCACGCGGCCGCGTTGCTGGCCAAAGGCCCGGGGCTGACCGCCACGCGCGGGGACGTCGGTGATCCGGACGCGGTGCTGGACGACCCCGCGGTGCTCAAGGTGATCGATCTCGGGCAGCCGCTATGCGTGATCATGGCGGCGGTGCTGCACTACCTGGAGCCCGAACGGGCGAGCGCGGCGGTCCGGCGGTATGTCGAACGGCTTCCGGTGGGGTCGTGGCTGGTGATTTCGGTGGTGCATACCAACGATCCGGCGGCCATCGGCCGGATTCCGCTGTACACGGCGGCGACGATCCGCAGCCATTCGCCCGACGATCTAGCGGCCTGGCTGGCCGGCACCGAACTTGTCCCGCCCGGTATCGCCGAGACGCGCCGCTGGATGTCAGGAATCGGCGGCATTCCTCGTGGTAGCGACCCGCCCCACGGGTTGTGTGCGGTCGGCGTCAAGCGGCTCTTACCCCCGGAACCCGGGCCCGCAGGAACTTCCCGATTCGCTCGGTGGCCTCGGCCGCCTCGGGCGGGGCCTGGCCGGCACTGGCCTGCTGCCGGTCCCTCAAGGCGTTGATCGCGTCCTGCATTTCCTGGCTCGGCATGCCCGCCTCTCCGTTCGGGTTACAGGCGGGAGGTGAGCTCTGCCACGATGTCGGCCGCTGACTGGGTCTGCTTCACCAGCGCGACGCCCTGTCCGGCCCACATCGACAGCGCTTCGATGTCACCGGTGGTCCCCACCATCGGCGGCGCTGGTTCGTAACGAACGATCGCTTCGCCGGAGGCGAAGTGCGCGATCACATCACCTGCTCCTGGCCGCTGCGCGAGCGGAGGGCGGCCCGCTGCTTCCCACTCCTTGGCCGTTGAGTTACGCAGGACGCGGTGCGGCGAATCGGGCCACCCGACCTCGTACAGGTTGGGGTACAGCTGCGGATCGGTCTCGGCCGCCGCGATCAGCCGACGCCGGTAGTCCTCGTGGATCGGCATCTCCTCGGCCAGCAGGAACCGCGTCCCCAGCCACGCCGCCTGGGCGCCCAGGGCGAGCACCGCGGCGACACCCCGGCCGTCGGTGATCCCGCCAGCCGCGATCACCGGCACCGGCGCCACCGCGTCCACCACCGCGGGCACCAACGGCAGGGTCGCGACGGTACCCCACACGTGCCCGCCGGACTCCAAGCCCTGCGCGACGATAACGTCCACCCCGGACGCGACCGCCCGCCGCGCTTCCTCGGCGCTGCCGACCGTGTGCAGGACGATCCCGCCGGCGTCGTGCACCGGCTTGACGTAGTCGGCGGGATCCCCCCAGATAAACGAGACGATCCGCAAGCCAGCCTCGAGAGCCTGGTCAAGGCGCTGGTGCCGATCCTCGGTGAGCACGAGGTTGCCGGCAAACGGCCGCGTGGTGAGCGCCGCCGTCTCGCGAATGACCGCTCCGACGTCTGCCGACCAGGTCAGCGTCACCTGGCCGAGCCCGCCGGCATTCGAGACCGCCGCGGCCAGCCGGGGAACCTCGGCTATCGGCGCCTGGACGATCGGCTGCTGGATCCCCAGCAACTCACATACTGGAGTGCGCACCGCGTTCACCCCTTCCGGGATGTCACTGGTAAGACGTCGGCATCGAGTCGGCCCGGCGATCCCATCCGTGAAATTTCGAGTAGTCGTGGGCGTCCCAGGCCTCGCGGAGCCCCGGCGTGCTCAGGTCCCAGTCCGGGCGGATCTCGGCCGAGGCCACGCGCAGGTCCTGCCACAGCTCGTAGAACGAGGGGCGGCCCCAGAACCAGTAGCCGTTGTAGACACTGTGAATGATCAATCCCGGCTTGAGGACGAGCGTGTGCGGGATCATCGGGTCGTGCTCGGGGTCGGTGTACTCCTGGATATCCAGGTCCTTCTGGACGATCCGCCCAGGATCGGACAGGAACGGCCAGGAGGCGCCGACCGAGGCCCGGAACTCCTGCAGCGTGTGATGGTCGTCGGTGGCGATCGTGGCCACCTGGGTGTAAGCCACCGCGATCTGCGGGTAGTGCTCGGCTAGCTCGAGGTGCTGCCGGTGCTCTTTGGGGCAGTAGTTGCCGCGCGCCAGCGTGAGGACCAGCGGGTCGCGGCCCTGGAGTTCGCTGAGCGTGCGGACCGTGCCGGTGTGGTCGGGGAGAGCGTAATCCGGGAAGGTGCCGCCTGGTCTGATGTCAGAACGCATCAGGTGACCGCCTCTCAAAGCCTCGAGGGCGCAACAACCTCACTGTACATCGGAGGTAGCTGGCTTCCCGGTGGGGGTACCCGCGCCCTTGCGGCGCTAACCGCGCGACCCGCGACAGCAGGCGCGCGAGCTCGGCTGGCGCGGTGAACATGGGCCAGTGACCGGAGTCAATGTCGACATAGGAGAGGTTGCCGCTCTTCGCCAGCTCGGTGACCTGGCCGCCGTCGATCCATTCCTTGGCCTGGGCCGGGGTGAACTCCGGGCAGACCAGCACCACCGGGATGTCGTGACGGCGTTCGTCCGCGTACTGGATCACTCCGTGGGCGACCCCTTCCGGTACCGGGATCGCGGCGGACTCGAAGGCCCGCTTCGCGACGTCGTCCAGGTCGGCCGAGTCCGGTCCTTCGAACGGGCCCCAGCCGGGGAATGCCATCGCACCGTCCTGGACGGGGAAGAAGTCGGCGTAGCGGGTGCCGCCTGAACCGGGAAAACCGCCGATGAGCGCGACCTTTCCGACCTTGTCCGGGCGGGCGTCGGCGGCGAGCCACGCCAGGCTGCAGGCAGCGGAATGTCCGGCAACCAGGGGGTGCCCGGCGGCCGCGTCGACCGCCGCGAGCACGGTGGCGACCTGATCGGCGAGCGTCGCCGACGCGTTGCCGTCACCCTGGCCCGGCAGCGTGACCGGCACGACGCGATGGCCGAGGGCCTCGAGCTCGGCGGCGACGCTATCCCAGGCGGACCCGTCCAGCCACAGGCCGCCGATTAGCAAGATGTCCATGGCGCCCGACGATAGCGTCCGTTCCGGACAATCGGCTTCCTGATTATGCTGCTTCCATGAAAGCTGACCTGAGCCCGACCGGGCGGGCGCTCCGGGTGCTCGGGCTGCTGCAGGCCGAGCCAGGCATCACCGCCGGCCAGCTCGCGGCCCAGCTGGGCGTAACCGAACGCGCCGCCCGCCGCTACGTCGCGATCCTGCGCGAGGCCGAGATTCCCATCGAGTCGGCCCGCGGGCCTTACGGCGGGTACCGGGTCGGCCGCGGCATCCGGCTCCCGCCGCTAGTATTCAGCGCCGCCGAGGCGTTTGGCCTGGTCATGGCGGTACTGGACGGCAGCCACGCGGCGGCCGACGCCGACAATCCGGTCGGCGCGGCGCTGGGCAAGATCATCCGCGCGTTGCCGGAGAACGTCGGCAGGCAGGCCGACACCCTGCGCCGGCACGCCTCCGCCGCTCCCGACCGCGGCGCCGTGCGCCCGGGTACCGAGACCACCAGCGCTCTCGTCGCCGCCGTCGCCGCCCAGCGCCAGGTGAACATCAGCTACCGCAGCGAGTCAGGCAGGCAATGGGACGAGGACGTTGATCCATGGGCCGTCGTCGTGCGGCATAGCCGCTGGTACCTGCTGTGCCACTCCCATCGCGCCGACGCGGTCCGCGCCTACCGCATCGACCGGATCCAGTCGGTCGCCGAAGGCGACGAGCAGTTCCGCGCGCCCGATGACGTGGACTACGTGGACCTGCTGGAGCGGCACCTGGCCACCGGCTGGCAGTTCGAGACCAAGGTCGTGTTCGACGCGCCCCGCGATGAGGTCGCCCGCTACGTCAGGCCGGCGATGGGCCGCCTGGAGTCCGTCGGGGACGGGCAGCGGTGCGTGCTGACCGGGACCACCAGCAACCCCGCGATGTATGCCGGGGAGTGGCTAGCCGCGATCCCGGTCCCGTTCCAGGTCGACGGCGGCGCCGAGCTCCGCGCCACCGTCGCGGCGGTCGCGGCCCGGCTGACGGCCGCCCTGGGTGTTAGTCCCTGAGCGCCGGATGCTCGGCCATCAGCAGCAGCGCGTCGAGCAGCCGCCACCAGTCCGCCTCCCCCGGGTCGGCGCCGAGCGTGCCGGCCAGCGTCGCCAGCGCGGTCACCAGCAGGCGTTCGAGCGGCTTTGGCGCAGGCTCGGGTTGTCGGTGGACTGGTCGCTGACCTACACCACCATCGGCCGGCGAGCGCGGCGCGTCTCGCAGCTCGGGTTCATCCGGTCGCTCGACCATCGCGACGCGCTGCTGCGGCGGGGCGAGGAGCTGCGCTGGCATCCGGCCTACATGAAGGTCCGCTACGACGACTGGGTGCGCGGCCTGACCAGCGACTGGCTGATCAGCCGGCAGCGGTTCTTCGGCGTGCCGTTCCCTGTCTGGTATCCGCTGGACGCGGCGGGCTCGCCGGACTACTCGTCGCCCATCCTGGCGGCCGAGGATGCCCTGCCGGTCGACCCGCAGGCGACGGCGCCGCCCGGCTATACCTCGGAGCAGCGCGGCGTTCCTGGTGGTTTCGCGGGCGACCCCGACATTATGGATACCTGGGCCACGTCGTCGCTCACCCCGCAGATCGTGTGCGGCTGGGAGAACGACCCCGCGCTGTACGCGCAGACGTTCCCGATGGACATGCGGGCGCAGGCGCACGAGATCATCAGGACCTGGCTGTTCGCCACCGTGTTGCGCGCCGAGGTGCTGGCGGGCGAGTTGCCCTGGCGGCACGCGGCGCTGTCGGGATGGATCCTTGACCCCGACCGCAAGAAGATGAGCAAGTCCAAGGGAAACGTCGTGACGCCGATCGACCTCCTCGAGCGGTTCGGCTCCGACGCGGTGCGCTACTGGGCGGCGGGCGGCCGTCCCGGCACGGACACCGCGTTCGACCAGAGCGAGATGAAGGTCGGCCGGCGGCTGGCCACCAAGCTGCTGAACGCCAGCCGGTTCGTGCTCGGATTCGGTTCGGCTGGTTCCGAAGTCAGCGAGCCGCTCGACCTGGCGATGCTGGCCTCGCTGGATTCGGTAGTCGCCGCGGCGACCGCTGCTTTGGAGGACTTCGAGTACACCACGGCGCTGGAGGTCACCGAGCGGTTCTTCTGGTCGTTCTGCGACGACTACCTGGAGCTGGTCAAGCAACGCGCCTACTCCGCCGCCGACGATTCATCCGGGCAGTCGGCCCGGCTCGCGCTCCGGCTCGCGCTGTCTTCGCTGCAGCGGCTGTTCGCGCCGTTCCTGCCGTTCAGCGCCGAGGAGGCGTGGTCCTGGTGGCACGACGACTCGGTCCACACCAGCTCATGGCCGCTGCCGTCCGGGTGGGCTGGCGACGTGAGCTTGCTCGAAGGCGCGGGCACGGTCAGCGCCGACATCCGCGCGGCGGGCAACGTCGTCTCGCTGGCGTTTGAACCGGACGACCAGCCCGAACTGCTGGTGGATGTGACCCTGGAGTTAAGCCCTAGGCTGTACGGTGGGCCTGGCACGGGAGGAAGGCACGAACATTGGACGCTGACAAGCAGCACTACGCGTACGCGCTGGAGGACCTTCCCGAGGATGTGCGGCAAGAAGCGGCCATGATCGCCGGGACGCAGCCTGGCCTGAGCCTCAGGCGGCGGATCCTGGACGAGGTCGAGACCGTCGGCCTTGACTCCTATGGCGCCCTCGAGCAAGTGCCGCTGCTGCGCTTCTTGGCGCACTATCCGGTGACGCCCTATACCTACCGGCTTTCCGACCTGGTCTGGCGGGGGCAGCGGCCGAACGCCGACAAGCTGGCGGACCTGGCCAAGAGGCACCGTGTCACGATCAACCTGTGCGCCGAGATGCCCGACGGCGACGCCCCGGCGATAGCCCGGGCCGGGCTCGACGGGGTGTTGCGGACCCACCACATCCCGATCACCGACATGGAGACGCCGAGCCTCGCTCAGCTAACCGAAATCCTGGACCTGCTGTCGGGGCCGGACGCGGAACCGACCTACGTGCACTGCGAGGCGGGCAAGGGGCGCACCGGCGTGGTGGTCGCGTGCTACCGGATGGCCGTGATGGGCTGGAGCGTCGCCGACGCGCTCACCGAAGCGGAGAACTTCGGCTGCTGCATACCGGACCAGCAGGCGTTCATCCGGGAGTACGGCGAGATGCTGGCGGCCGGCTCCGCGCCCGGCCGGTACCCGCTGCGGCCGCTCGGCTCGGCCCGCCCGACGCCGGCCGAGCTCACGGCGACCATCCACGCCTGCACTGATCCCTAGGCGGATCTGCGGGCTTCGATCAGGAACCGGCGAGAGTAGGCGACGAACGGCCCGCTGGCCTGGATCCGCTCGTGCATCACGCTCAGGCGATCGCGGTACTTCTCGACGGTGAAGTCCGGGACGAACCAGATCACCTTGCGCAGAAAGTAGACCATCGCCCCGACGTCGAAGAACTCCATCCTCAGCTCGGCGGTCCGCAAATCGACGACCTCCAGCCCGGCCCGCTCCGCTTCGGCCCGCGCCCGCTCCGGCTCGCGGGCGCCGCGCCCCAGCGGCTTCGGGCCGAGGAAGAAGTCATAGACCTGGTGGCCGCTGTCCGGACCGACTTGCTGGGAGAAGTACGTGCCGCCCGGCGCCAGCACGCGGGCGATCTCGCCCCAGTGGGCCCGCACCGGGTGCCTGCTGGTGACCAGGTCGAAGGTGCCGTCAGCGAACGGCAACGGCGGCCGGTCCTCGTCGGCGACCACGACCACACCCTTGTCGCGCAGGTTCTGCTGGGCGCGTTTGAGGTTCGGCGGCCAGGACTCGGTGGCGACCATGGCCTTGCCCGCCCGTTGCGGTACCCCGGCTAGCACCTCGCCGCCGCCGGTCTGGATATCCAGCGACAGCTGCGCCCGGCCGATCTGCTCGCCCATCAGCCGTTGGTAGCCCCAGGAGGGACGCTCCTCGGTGGCGCGGCCATCCAGCCAGGAAAAATCCCAGCCGGTGACGTCGACCGCGTCGGCCTCGGCGACAAGTTCCTCGAAGCTGGCTGTCATCTCACAGTCGCGGTACGGCGCCGGACGACGGACCTTTCCTCGTCCGGCAGGTCGTCGCCGGCGTCCAGCAGGCTGGGCAGCAGCTCCGATTCGGTCGTGAGGGCGCGGAATATCTGGCCGATGGTCACGTCGTGTTCTGGGCGCCTGATGACTTCGATGCGGTCTCCGACCTTGATCTCACCGGGGACGATCACCCGCAGGTAGGTGCCGGTGGCCCCGTGGATGGTAAATCGCTTCACCCACTTCGGTTCCCCCATCCGGTGCGCGAACGTGGCGCACGGGATGCGCGGCGAGGTCGCCTGCAGGACCGCGGTGCCGATCCGCCAGCGTTCACCGACCACCGCGTGCGTCAGGTCCAGGCCCTCGGTCGTCAGGTTCTCGCCGAACCGGCCGGACGGCAGGTCGTAGCCGAGTTCCCGTTCCCACCAGTCCAGGTCCTCCCGCGCGTACGCGTACACAGCCTGGTCGGTGCCGCCGTGATGCTCGGTAGTACAGACGTTGTCACCGGCGAGGCCGTTCGGATGCGGATGCCCGACCCGTTTGGGTCCCGGGTCGAAGACGGCCACTGGCCCGGTAACCGGCTGCTTCGCGATACCCGTCCGGCCCGTGTCATACGGCGTCGGGATGGTCTCGGCCGCCAGGTTCAGCGACAGCAGCACGCCGCTGCGTGATATCTCCACAAACTGGAGCCTAAGGCCACGCGGCTACCTGGTGCTACGCAATAACCGGCTCGCCCGACTCCAGCGCGGCGGGGCACTGGCGCGTTTCACGCTTCTTGCTGTTATCAGATTAGGTTGTTACCTGAGTAAGACATCCGGGCGCGTCGCACTCGTCGGATAGTGTCCGTCAAGTGAAGTTCAGCCTCTGTATCCCTTACAAACTGCGCCTGGACAACATCCGGCTCGCGTTCGAGGGACTGGCCAACCAGACCATGGACTCAGCGGAGTTCGAGATCCTGGTCGGGGCGATGGAGTACTCACGCGAGTACATCGACGTGTGCGAAGCGTTCGATGACCGGCTGAACATCGTCACGGTCATGTCCGCGCGGGACTTCTCGATTCCGGCGGCGCGGAACCTGGCGATGCGGCAGGCGACGGGTGAGGTCATCGTCCAGCTCGACGCCGACACGCTGCTGCCGCCAACGACGCTGGAGAGCCTGTACGACCGGTACTTCGCGTTCGGGCAGCGGGTCTGCGTGGCGGGCCAGGTGGTCGGCTACGACAACAACACCGGCGGCGACATCTCCGACGTGCGGGTTCTCTCCTACGAGGAGTAGCGATGCTCACCCGCCCGGATGGCCCGGGCGATCTGCGCGCCGGTGTCGAGCACCTGATCCCGTGGACGTTCGCCTGGACCGGGCTGCTCGCGCTGCCAACCGCCGCGGTCCGTGATCACGACCTGTTCTTCGACGAGGGTTTCCGCGGCTGGGGAGCGGACGACCTGGAATGGGGATTCCGAATCTGCGCGAGCGGGATCCCGATCATCTTTCGCGAGGACATTTGCGGGCTGCATCTGCCGCACGCCCGGAACTCGGGCGTTACCCTCACCGAGGCCAAGGCGAACTGGGGGCTGTTCCTGCGCAAGCACCCCGGGCCCGCGGTCGAGCTGGCCGCCGCGTTCGGCGACGTGGAGGCTAACGGGCTGTTTCGAGAGTTCACCCGAGAGCTTCGGGAGGTCAGCGGAGGCACCGGACTGTCACTGGTACGAGAGGGTGACACGCTGACGGTCGGCAGCCAGGCAGAGGGGCTGCCGCTCGCCGGACTGGCGATCCCCTACCGCGACGCCAGCATCGCCGAGTGCCGGATCCTCCCGACGATCGACGGATTTTCCGGCCGATTCCGCGACAAAATCCACGCCGAAGCGCGCCGCGTCGCCGTCCAGGTCCGCTGACCGTTGCTGGTTGGTGCTGCACCAACCGCACTCTTGTCTGGGTAGTGCAGCACCGACCAGGAACGAGGCCTGGTCGCCGCGCCCTTCACGGCCGGGCGGCCAGGACGTCGGAGATCCGGCTCGTCTGCCCGATCCAGGCTGCGGCAGCAGGGTCAACCCATCCGGAGATACGCAGAAGCTCTTTGTGCCGCGCGGCGATGTTCAGGGAGTGGACTGGTTCGTGGTGTGCGACGCGGTTGCGCATGGAGTGGAGCCGGTCGACCAGCGGATATACGTCCCCGCGTCGCTGGGAGCCGAGGTGGGGGAACGCGCGCCGCAGAGCTGGTGCCCATAGCGTGCTCTGGTATTGCCCGGCCAGGATGTACCGCCAGAAACCGAATGTCAGCTCGGCGATCACCTTCCCGTGGACCTCCGGGTGTCTCCCATTGGCGGTGGCCTGTGCTCGAGCCCGGTCGATCTGATCGGCAAGCTTCTTGGACGTCCACGGCATCTTAGGATCCGCGTACCAGCGTCCGTCTCCAGACAGCGCGATCCGGTGATAGGCGACGAGTTGCCTGTCCAGTGCGTTCCGCAGGATCACCTCGAATGCGCCGAGGCTTTCGTGCAAGGCACCGGAGATACGCGCATTCCACAGGTACAAGTCGGCCGCCCGCTCGCGCGAGCCTGCCGCTTGGGCGTACCGGTCGAACCGGCCTGGTGAGAGCATGTGGCGCAGATCAGCCGCCGTCCACGATGTGTTAGGGGATGAATACACGACGAGCAGGGTATAGTGAATAGCGAAAACCCCGGAACGATCCCTACCGGCCGCAAGGTCAGGCATATCGCCGGGGTTACGTCTTTCCCGGACAAACGGCATCTGCGCGACTACAAGGCCGACTTTACCTGGACTAAGGGGCGGTACCGCGGTCGACCGTTCCTGGGTAATGCGGCCCTGCCCCGACTCTTTTGCGGATAATGCCGCACCGCCCAGGAACGGCCAATGCGCGTCAGACGTTGAAGCCCGCGGCTGAGGTGGGCCGCCGCGCTCGGCGACGTGGAGGCGAACCAGCTGTTTCGCGAGTTCACCCGGGAGCTTCAAGAGGTCAGCGGCGGCACCGGACTGTCACTCCAATGAGGGGACCATGGGTCGCAGGTCACCGGCCCGGGTGACCGGGATCGCCCGGCCGACCGACTACCCCGGCCAGCTCCCTTCAATGGAGCCACACCATGGCCCATCGATGGCCCACCGCTGGTGCTATCACGCTAGCGATGGGCCATCGATGGGGTCGCCAGGCATCCCGGGCAGGCAACATCAGCCCCAGGTACACTCTGCACAACAGGAACCCCAGGGGCCTGGCCGGACGAACGGCAGATAGGCAGCGGCGCGTCCCGCTGGACTATCCCATCAAGGCCTGCGAAACCACCGGGCCTCATGGGCGACGCGGCACTAGGCCGGACCTTGACGGTGCCAGAATAAACTGATATCAGTTTTATTGTCAGTAAGTGATATCACTTCACTGCGGCGCGGGCGGCCAGTCGGCTCGCGCAAAGCATCTCGCGCGGGGTTGCTTCGTGATGACGGTCCATGGTGCACCGGTATCCCTTCTCATCCAACCAAGAAGATGGGGAAATGCGAACCAAGACTCTGCTCCCCCGTATCCGCTCGTCCATCGCCAGAACGGGAGCCGTCAGGATGCGCACCGCCAGGGTTGCCGTAGTGTCCGTCGCCACGGCAGCTATCGTCACGGCGTCCATTGCCGCGCTCGGCGGGCAAGCACCCGCATACGCCGCACCTGAGGCGGCCTCGCCGGTAACGCCGGCGTGCGCCTGGTACGAGCTTTCCGTGTCCACCGACAACGAGAGCGCGCCCGACAGCGCGGCGACCTACTGGCTGCTTCCTTACACGGTGCAAGACGGCCTGCGGATCGTGCTCAACGGGCGCTATCCGGACAGCCGGTATAGCTCCCTGCAGGCCTACAAGTCCACCGGCGGGTTGTTCAGCACGAACGGTGTCGAGTCGGCGCTGACCGACTACCGCATCGAGCCAGATCCCGGCAGCGTCAACCCGTGGCAGCACACCGCCCGTCACCCGGGGCAGGGTGGTGACGCGTTCACCGTGACGCTGCGGTCCGACGTGGCTCCGGGCCAGGTCAACACGCTGCCGCTGGCCCCGGCCAGCACGGCGCCCGGCACCGCCGGCTACCTCATCTACCGGGTCTACCTGCCGGCCAGGGGGGACTTCTCGCGGGTGCCACTGCCCGTGGTGACCTTCACGCTCGGCGGCGTGTCTAAGCAGGTCCCGGCCTGCCCGCCCAGCACAGCCCCTGGCGGGCGCACAGGCGACAAGCGCACCCGCCAGCGTCTCATCCGCGTCGTCGGCGCAGAGCGTGGAGTTCGCCCGCGGGGTGCCATCGGGCGGCGGCTTCCCGAACGCGGACTCCGGTTACCTCACCGCCGTGGTCACGCCCCCAGGCGATGGCGATGTAGTGGTCATCCAGGGCAAGGCGCCGACCGCGGCCCGCGGAAATCACCCCTCGCCGTGGCCGGCACCAGGCATCGACATGCAGTACTGGTCGCTATGCAACTATCTGGTTACCGCGGAGGTTCCGCTGGTGGTTAACCAGCTCCCTGGCGGCGGGGTCGATTACGGATGCCGGTACGACAGCAAGGTCGCGCTCGACCGGCGCGGCGACTACACGTTCGTCGTCGGCACCGAGGCGCAGCGCGCCACGATCGAGCGGATCCCGGGCGCGACGTTCCTGCCGTTCTCGACCGCGCAGCCGACGACGACAAGCGTCCTGCTACTGCGCGACATGCTCGTGAACCCGGGCTTCGCCGAAGCGGTCCAGAACGTCCCGGAGAACGCGAGCCCGGCCTCGGCCGCCGCGGTCATGGGACCTTATTACCCCCGCGCAGCCATCTGCCCGCTAACCACCCTGACCAGCGGCGGAGCCGCCGCCTGCCTGGCAGGCACGGGGTGACCGGCTAGCAGCGGCACCGCCGATTCTGGTGGGTGCTGCGCTACCCAGCAAAGAGTGTGGGTAATGCAGCACTCACCAGGGAAAACGGCCGCTCCCCGCCGTCAGATGTTGAAGCCGAGGGCCCTTAGCTGCTCGCGGCCGTCGTCGGTGATGCTCTCCGGGCCCCACGGGGGCATCCAGACCCAGTTGATCCGGACGTCGGACACAACGCCGTCCAGGGCCTCGCGGGCCTGCTCCTCGATGACGTCGGTCAGCGGGCAGGCCGCCGAGGTGAGCGTCATGTCGATAGTGGCGGCGCGATCCGCGTCCACGTCCACGCCATAGACGAGGCCGAGGTCGACGACGTTGATGCCGAGCTCCGGGTCGACGACGTCGCGCATCGCCTCAAGGACGTCCTCGACCTCCTTGGACAACGGCTCCTGCGAAACTTGCTCAGTCATGCCTCTCACCCTCTAGAGCGCGTGCGGTCGCGTCCTTCCACGCCATCCAGCTCAGCAAAGCACACTTGATCCGAGCCGGGTACTTCGACACTCCCTCGAACGCCACCGCGTCCTCGAGCACGTCTTCGTCCGGTTCACCGTGGCCACGGGACTGCATCAGCGACAGGAAGGCGTCGTTGACTCGCAGGGCCTCTTCTACCGGCTTGCCGATGAGCAGGTCGGCCAGCACCGAGGCGGACGCCTGGCTGATCGAGCAGCCCATCGAGTCGTAGGAGACGTCCGCGATCGTGTCGCCCTTCAGCAAGACACGGAGCGTCACCTCGTCGCCGCAGGTCGGGTTGACGTGGTGCACCTCGGCGTCGTACGGATCCCGGAGACCCTTGTGGTGCGGATTCCGGTAGTGGTCCAGGATGATGTCCTGGTACATCGACTGGAGTTCCATAACACCTGGAAGAAACGCTGAGCGGACCGGATTCCTTCCGCCAGCGCGTCCACTTCATCGTGGGTGTTGTACACGTAGAACGTGGCTCGCGTTGAGGACTGGACCCCGAGTGCCCGGTGCAGCGGCCACGCGCAGTGGTGACCCGTCCGCACCGCTATGCCCAGGTCGTCCAGCACCTGGCCGATGTCGTGCGGGTGCACTCCCTCGACCTCGAAGGCGACGGCGCCGCCCCGGTCCTGGGTCGTGGTCGGCCCGAGGATCCGGACCCCGGGGATCTCCCCCAGCAGCGAAAGCGCGTGCGCGGTCAGCTCCTCCTCGTGCGCGGCCACGTTGTCCATGCCGAGCGCGTTGAGGTAGTCGATCGCGGCGGCCAGGCCGACGGCCAGCGGCGCGGGCGGCACCCCCGGCTCGAACCGGTCCGGTGGCGGCAGGAACGTGGTCTCCTCC
>JBEKHI010000016.1:0-42176 GCA_050012355.1 Streptosporangiaceae bacterium
GTCGCCAGGCCAAGGTCGATCAGCGGATCCAGTCCTCGGTACGCGGCGTCGCGCAGCTCGTTCGACGGGATCTGCGGGTGGATAAAAATCGGCTGGTGCAACCGGGCCGCGGTGGCGAACAAGTCGTCGTAGGCGGGATCATCCAGCGTGCGGGTGCCCGTCCGTCCGTGGATCATCGCGCCGACGTGACCGAGCTGGGTGGCGCACCGTTCGAGTTCCGCCGCCGCGGCCTGCGGATCGCTGGTCGGCAGGGTCGCGAACGCGCGGAACCGGTCCGGGTGCGCGCGGACGGCCTCGGTGGCCTCGTCGTTCGCTTCCCTGGCCAGCGGGATGGCCTCCCGGGCCGGGAGTGCCTGGGTGGCGGGCGTGACGACCGACAAGATCGAGACGTCGATCCCGGCGGCGTCCATCGCCTCGACGCGGCCTTGGCCGATGTCCTCGAGCCGGGCCTGGTTGTCGCCCATGGTGTTGAAGGCGACGCTTTCGTCGCGTTCCCCGGCGGGCAGGCGGTCGAGCGCGTCGCGGATGTTGACGCTGTTCCAGTGCTCTTCGATCGCGATGATCTTCACGTTAAATGTCCTCCGAGCTGTCGGTCACCAGCGGACGGTCTGACCCTGGTAGTCCAGGTATTGCAGTCCGCCCTTGCCGGTCTGGGCGTCGATCGTGTCGGCCACGCCGGGGATGCTCTGGTCGGCCGTCAGGGGCGCGCCGGGGCCGCCCAGGTCGGTCCGCACCCAGCCGGGGGCTATGAGCAGCAGCGTGCGCGGGTCGTCTGCGTGGCGCGCGGCGTAACTGCGCATCAGCTGGTTCAGCGCGGATTTGCTGGCCCGGTAGACCTCGAAGCCGCCCTTCTCGTTGTTGGCGACGCTGCCCTGGCCGGAGGACATCACCCCGATCGTGCCGTTCGGGGCGACGAGATCCCGCAGTGCCTCGATGACGCGCATCGGGCTCAGCGCGTTGGTCACCATGAGGTGGACGAAGGTATCGGTGGACACGTCGGCGACAGTCTCCTCGGGGCCGTTGGTCACCCCGGCGTTGACGAACAGCAGGTCGAATGTCTCCTGGGCCAGACGTTTATGCAACGTCGTGACCTGCTCAGGAACCGTGATGTCGACGGTTTCCACGGCAAGGCGGCCAGCTGAGGACCTGGCCAGGTCGTGCAACTCGGTCGACCCGGTTCCCCGCACCGTGGCGGTCACCTGCCAGCCGCGCGCCAGGTACTCGGCGGTCAGCGCGTACCCCAGCCCGCGTGACGCGCCGATGATCAGAGCGGTCTTACCGGTAGTTGCTGTCATCGCCAATCCTCGCTCACTCATCGCTTGTTGAGTCAACTGTACACGATTCGCTCAACAACGGTAGAGTGAATCATGTGAGCGAGCCGACAAGCAGAGCGGCCAGGCGCGCGGCCACCGCCCAGCGCATCCTGGATGCGGCGCGCGCGGAGTTCGGGGAGCGTGGCCTGGAGGCAACCACCATCCGCCGCATCGCCCAGCGCGCGAACGTGGACCCGTCCCTGGTCATGCAGCACTACGGATCTAAGGCCGCCCTCTTCGCCGTCGCCATCCAGCTGGAGGAAGCAGGTCCGGGCGATATAGAGGCCCACCTGTACGACGTCCTGGACGTCCGGCTCGGAGCTCTGCCCCCGGAGACCAAGGCTCTCGTGCGGTCTATGCTCACCGCCCCCGAGGCAGCTGATTCAATGAGCGCCTTCCTGAACGAACGCGTCGCCAACCTGAGTCGCGCCATGGGCGGCGAGGATGCTGACCTGCGCGCGGCGCTGATCGTCAGCAGCATCCTCGGGCTCACCATCGCCCGGCACTTCCTGAAGCTCGACGCGTTCACCCATTCCTCGGACGCCGACATCGCCCGCGTCGCCCGGCCATGGGTCACCACCGGAGTCGACCCCGGGCAACGTCCGCCGAGCTCCACCGAGGCCGGCTGAGTCTCATGCGTGGTCTCCGCGGACGTGGCTGCGCTGGCCTGATCCTGGTAGGGTCCCGTTCATGTCCGCGCGCCTTGATCCGAGCTGGCTTGTTCTTGCCAGTTGGGAGTCATCGGATCGGCTTCGATGTGCCGACATCTTCAGTCGCCCCGACGGGTCGTTCGGGTTCGAGGAGTTCCGTCGCGATCCCGAGGACATGGGAGCGTGGACGCCGGTGGCGTACTTCTCCGATGCTGCGTATGCCACCCAGGCCGAGGTCGAACGTGTCGCCAAGCACGCTGTTCCGTGGCTTGCCGACGAGCATCGATAGGTCAACCCCAGGACGCATCCAGCGCTAGGCGAGCAGTTAAGCGAGCTGTCCCTTTGATGCTGGCGGCGACGCCGACGGCGATCTCGATGGTTCTCGCGGCGAGTGGGGAGTGGGTCCGTCCCTTTTCCCAGATCATGAAGATCTCGCGTGGCGGGAGCGGCGGTTCGAGTTCGTGGATGGAGAGCGTCTGGTCGGCGCGGGTGTCGTGGCTGAGGATGGCGAGCCGGGGTAGCAGCGCTGTTCCCATTCCGGCTCGCACCATGGACAGTACGGCTTCGTTGCCCACGGTGCGGAACACGATGTGCGGCCGGACCGCGCCGCGCGCGAGTACCTGCTCGATCCGGGCCTGATCGCAGATCGGCGGGTGGGCCACCATGGGCGCGCCGTCGAGCCGGCCTAGTGGTACCGGGCCGTCCGGGAAGGCGCCGGGCGCGGCCACCAGCAGGTACGGGTCGTCGAGCAGCTTGAGGTGCTCGACGTTTCCGTCGACGCGGCCGTCGAAGAACATCAGGTCGAGGTCGCTGACCTCGGGCTGGTCGGTTTCCTCCTCGGACAGCCTGATGTCGCAGCCGGGATGCTCTTCCCGCAGCCTGCGGAGTACTGGCGGCAAGATCACGTTGGTCACGCTCTGGAATGTGCCGATGTCGACCCGGCCGTCGCCTGCCTTGAACCGGTCGAGCGCGGTTGCCATCGCGGCCGCCTCCGTCAGCAGGACGCGCCCGTGGGCGAGGACCAGAGCGCCCAGTGGGGTGATCCGCACCGGCTTCGGCCCGCCCGGCCGGTCGAACACCGCGCCGCCGACAGCCTTCTCCAGCGCCGCGATCTGCTGGCTGATCGTTGACTGGCTGTAGCCCAGCCGGGTCGCTGCCCGGCCGAACGAGCCCTCGTCGGCGACGGCGGTCATGGCGGCGAGATGCCGCAGCTCTGCATCGAACACGTTTCCTAGCCTAGCAATAAAGATCGCATATTACGATTAAAATGATTTAAATCTATCGCTTTTAATAATGCTTCTTCTGGCCTAGCGTGACTGACATGGCCAACCAGTTGCCAGTCGAAGCCACTACCGGACTGCGCTCGGCGCTGTGGTTGCCGCTCTTCGGTGATCTCGCTGACCCGAAGGTCGTCGCCCGGCTGGCAGCCCAGGCGGAGGACGTCGGCTGGCACGGGGTATTTGTCTGGGATCACCTGTGCTGGCGGCCACCGGTCCGGCCGGTGGCCGACCCGTGGATCACCCTGGCGGCGATCGCGGCCGCTACTGAGCGGCTGCGGCTGGGTCCCATGGTCACACCGCTGGCCCGTCGGCGGCCGGCCAAGGTCGCTCGGGAGACCGTGACGCTCGACTGGCTCAGCGGCGGCCGTCTCACCTTCGGCGCTGGCCTGGGCAGCGACCGTTTCGGCGGCGAGCTGTCGGCGACGGGCGAGCAGCTCGATGACCGGCGGCGCGGCCAGATGCTCGATGAAGCGCTGGAGATCCTCACCGCTGCCTCGTCTGGCCAGAGCGTGTGCCATCATGGCGAGCACTACATCGTCGACTCGGTGCAGTTCCTTCCCCGGCCAGTGCGGCAGCAAGTGCCGATCTGGGTCGCGGGGTTCCCTGGCAACCTCAGGCCACTGCGCCGGGCCGCCCGGTACGACGGCTTCTTCCCGGCCAACCTCGAACACCCTGGCCAGTTCGCCGATATCTCCGCCACCATCACTAGCCTCCGCCAGGACACGGCCGCGCCCTACGACATCGCGATCGCTTTGCCGCCCGGCACCGATCCAGCGCCCTATGCGGCGGCGGGCGCCACCTGGTGGCTGGCTGAATTCGACCCGGAAACACTGTCGCTCGACCAGGTGCGCGGCGTGCTCCGCGACGGCCCCGCCTAGGCAAGAAACAGAAAAAGGAGACACAATGACCAGTCACCGGACCGGAACACGTGAGGAGTGGCTCGCGGCGAGCGCTGACCTGCTCGCGCGCGAGAAGGAGCTTACGCGGCTGGGTGATGAGCTCGCCCGGCAGCGCCGGGACCTTCCCTGGGTGCCGGTCGGCAAGCAGTACACGCTCCAGACCGAAACGGGGGCCAGGACGCTGGCGGAGCTGTTTGACGGCCGCTCGCAGCTGGTGGCCTACCACTTCATGTACGGTCCCGGCTACGAGGGCGGATGCCCCACCTGCTCATCAACCGCTGACAGCTTCAACGGCGTCCTCGACCACCTCAAAGCCCGCGACGTGACGATGATCTGCGTCTCGCGCGCGCCGCTTGACAGGCTGCTCGCCTACCGCGAGCGGATGGGCTGGGACTTCACCTGGGCATCCAGCCATGAAAGCGACTTCAACTTCGATTACGGCGTATCGGTCGCGGAGGGGATGGCACACGACCCAGCCACGCCGCGGCCCGAGGCCAGCGAACTCGCGCTCCTGAAACTGCTGAACGAGCGGCCAGCCATCCGTGAGAACCTGCCGCTGATCACAAGCCTGAACGCGAGGTCGACCGGGACCGACACCGACGGCTATTTCTCCGAGGGGCACGGTGTCAGCACGTTCACGCGCCAGGACGACACCATCTACCACTGCTACTCCAGCTACGCCCGCGGCACGGAATTCCTGATGGGCTACTACGCCATCCTCGACCGGACGCCCAAGGGCCGCGACGAAGGCGATCAGCCAATGAGCTGGCTTCGCCGCCACGACGAATACGAGAGCAACTGAGCAGCTTTGCTTTCATGAAGTCGAATTCCTCGCGGGTCAGCAGTCCCTTTCCCAGCATGTCGGCTAGTTTTGCCAGCTCCTCGACTGGCGACGCGTCCATCGCGAGAGTTCCCCGCTGGGGGTATCCGGGGGTGTTCGACGTCCGGGCAGCGCGGATCGAGCCGAGCGGGCGTGACAGGTCGATTCTAAGTTGCTCGGGGGTGACCTTGGTGTGCAGCAGGAACAGTTCGCAGCCGGTGGCCTGTATCCGCACGATGGTCTTGATAGAGGTCCGCGTCGTGAGCGCATTCAGGACGGCGGCGATGGCGATGCCTTCGAGCGCGGCTTTGGCGCCGAAGCCGCCGCCAGCGAAGCCCCCGCCGGTCTTGACGAGGCCGGGGCCGCCGATCTCCACGTCTTCGACCTCGATGTAGGGCACCTCAGCCAGCATCGCTGCCCGCCGAGGGGTGGTTACCGCCAGCCGTTCTTCAAGGAACCGCAGGTCATACCGTTCGCCTGCGTGCAGCTCCGATCCCGGGACGTATCCTCCGAGGTAGGCCACATCACGCATGGTGGCCAGGGAACGGGCTTCAAGCTCACGAACCTGGCCAGGATCTGGCACGGCTAGCTGTGCGGCCTGGCGTGCTTGGAGAGCCGCAAGAACCCGAGGTACGACGGCAGGGCCGTGGTTGACAAGGGATCGCCACGCCTGCTCCCACCCGTCTTCGGTCAGAGGGAAGCTCTCGACTACCTTGAGCGAGCCGAGAGCACTGCGCCGTATGATCACGAACGCAGGAGCACCATTGCCCGACGGACGGAACTGCCACCCGATCGTGGGGCTGAGCCCGTCGAGCAGCGGATATGGCACGTCTCCAAGTTGCTCGCTCGGCCCGATTACCGGCATGGCAGGTACTCCTGCCTGGCCAAGGATCTCCGCACTCCGCTTTGCGGAGCGTCCCGGAACATCCTGGTCTTCTGCCATTACCCGCTCCTCACGGAAAGCTATCGCCGGCCATAGGGCCAGTACCGATCCAAGGGTTACGTCAGGCGCCTTGAGACCGGTCTGCGGAAATGTGGTTATAGCGGATATTTGCGAGCATTCGAAGTAGCTCATGTGCCGTTGGCGTGTCTTTAAGCTCTGCTAGCGCCGCCTCTGCCCAGCCGAAGTTGCCCGCCAGAGTGTGAAGCTGTACAAGCCGCATCCCGATGAGATCCCGGCTGAGCGGCACCATTACCTGTCGACCGCCGCCGCCGGGCATTGCGAACGATTTCACGGGTGCATACCGGCGCAGGAACTTGTCGTCGGCAACTTCTATGCGGCTGGCGAAGACTTGCGTGAGGGTTCGGGTCGCCATAGCACGATCCTCGCTCGCGACGAGCAGTCCCGCGAGCGTGAGCGCCGCAATCCGATGCTTGGGGAACTTCGCTGCCATCTGCTCGCAGCTCACTGCGCGGGTAGCCCTTGTCGTCGTCCCGCCGGTTTTGGCCAGGATCTCGTAAAGACGCTTCTCGCCCCTTGATGCGAACAAACCCGGTTTGGGCGCTGATATTGGGATATGGCGGGCCGGTTTCACCGTACGCGGCGTCGGCTTTTGTGCACGTGGCGTCTGCTTTGCGGAACGCGACGACGGCCTGCTCTTGCGACTACCGGAAGTGTGCTGCACCGATACGCCGGCGCCCGGAATTCTCGCGGTAGCAGTACGCCGCCCGGTTGAGTTCACTGTGTAACGCATGCCTTTGCCGCCCAAGGTCATGCTGGTGCTCTTCGCATTCACTCGCACTCTGATGCCAGGCGCGACCTTGAACGACTTACTAACGCGAATCCCCACGCTCAATCCCCTCCATCGCGGACGCGGCTCTTGCTGCCGCTAGCCATAAGAGAAGACCCGTGATCGCACACTCCGGATGACAGATTTAAGTCTCAGATAGGCATCTAATCCGGGGGACACGGCTGCCCGAGCCCGACAGCGCTAGCTGCCTGGCGGCTATTTCGGACCACGACGCGCCCAGCAGCACACGGGGCGGCCCGGGTGCTGACGGTCTTGCGCAGTTCGGCGGCGAGCAGCGTGCGGAACGGAATCATCGGGCGACGCTCCTTCGGATGTGATGGACAAGAACAGCTCTTCAAGCGACGAGCTGGCGAGCAGCTCACTCGCTCAGGTTCTTTTCATCGGATCCGGAGTGCAGATGTCGAGGAACTGCTGTCCGGCTCCGACTACCTGGTGCGAGGCGAAGTCCGCCGACCGCCGGGGGCGCGGGGACAGCGGCGACGAGAGCGGCGATTACTCGGTGAACCGCGAAATGGAGGACCTGCGGGCCGTGATCGGCCACGTCGGCGGAACTGCCTCGCTCTTCGGACACTCGTCGGGCGCGGTGCTTGCTCTGGAGGCGGCAAGCCGTGGTCTGGCCGTGCAGAAGCTGGCGGCCTACGAGACGCCTTTCATTCCGGAGGGATCGCGGCCTCGCCCGGCACCGGATTTCACTGAGCGCCTCGTGGGGCTAGTCCAGGCGGGCGACATGGACGGCGCGACGGCGCTGTTTCAGACCGAGGGGGTCGGCCTGCCGGCTGAGATGGTCGAGGGCATGCGGCACAGCGACATGTGGGGCTACCTCATTAGCCTCGCCCACTCGCTGCCTTACGACACCACGCTCTTCGAGCCCGGCTGGGCGGTGCCGAGGGCGCGGCTGGCGGCCATCGGGGTGCCGACACTGGCAATCGCCGGGTCGAACACTTTCCCTTGGCTGGCCGTCGCAACCAAGCAGGTCGCTGAAGCTGTCCCGGGCGCACGATTCCTGTCGCTCGAGGGCCAGGACCACGGTGTTCTGCACCGGGCCGAGGCCCTTCTTCCATGCCTACGGGAATTCCTCGGCTGATCGGCACCATCACCGGCCGAGGCGAAGCTCAGGAGGAGGGGAGTCCGCCGCTGGTAGACGCCGGCCTGGTATAGGTACTTGGTGTCAGCGCCTCGAGGCCTAAGGACCGCGCCGGCTGCTCTGTCCCGGGCGATCTCGAGCTTGCGCGGGCCGAGCGCGGCCAGGATCCGTCGGCCGGCCGGGACCGGCGGGTCGCCTTGGTCGAGCTGGTCCAGGTAGTCGTTCAGCGGTCCTAGCGGCCAGGGGACCTGCGGCCCGCCGAGCCCGGCAATGAAGCGGCCGGGGGCGCGGGCCTGCAGGTCAGCGTAGAGCTGGATGACTTCGCCGGGTCCGTAGACGTCCACCGGGATGATGCCCGGGATGACCGGCACCGCCGTGGTGGCCCGGACGACCTCGGTGATCCGGCTCAGGCTATCGATCTGCCCGCCGCGCAGCCAGATCGCGGAGTACCCGAGCTCTTCCAGCTCGGCCGCCTCAGCTAGATGCCCTCCGTCGGCCGAGACCTGCACCGCTATCCCGATAGGCCCTAGATCAAGCTCGCTCATAGCAGCCCTCCCGTTCGCCTGCTCATGAGGCTAGAACCTGAAGCATGCTTTAGGTCAAGCCGGTGACCCGGACCGGCATCGGCTCAGCTCAGTCGTGTGTCGGCGTATGCGGCCATCGCGTCACGCTGGTACTCGGCTAGGCCGACAGCGATCTCGTCGTAGGCCGACTTGAACCGGGGATCGTCGATGTAGGTCTGACCTAGCCCCTTGTACGCAGCCGCTGTGGGCGTCCAGAACTGGCACACGCCCCGGTAGTGGGCGTCGACCTCGGCCAGGGTGTTTGGGTGGTCGGGCGGTGAGCCCGCGACCATAAGCTCAGCCATCCGGATCATCTGCGCGGTGATCTCGCGTTGCATGCGCTCGTGATCCTGTGAAGTGAGTGTGGCCACGAACTGCTGGGACTGCTCCCACTGAGCCGGCCAACGCTCGCGGGCCTCCGCGTCATACTGCGAGGGGTCGAAGCCCTCAAACAGGTTCTCCGGCTTGCTGATCTTCGGCATGTCGCCGCCGTCCTTCCTCTCCTCCAGTTCAGCGATGGTGCGCTCGACTGTCCTCGCCAAGGCGGCGAGCCGGTCCCGTTCCGCCAGCAGCCGCTTGTGGTGCGCGCGTAGCGCCGTTGCCTCGTCGGCCTGATGGTCCAAGACGCTGGCGATCTCCGCCAGCCCCAGACCCAGTTCCCGCAGCAGGAGGATCTGCTGCAAGCGCAGCAGGTCGTCTTCCTCGTAGTGGCGATAGCCGTTGCTGGCGATCCACGTCGGCGGCAGCAAGCCGATCTGGTCGTAGTGCCGCAGAGTCCGGGACGTGACCCCGGACATCCGGGCCACCTCCGCGATCGACCAAGCCATGACCGCCTCCCATCAGCTGGGCCGGTTTGCCCGGCCTCATCAACGACGGTAGAAGTTGACGCAACGGAAAGGTCAAGTGCGACCCGGACCACTGCTAACAGGAAGGATAAGTGTCGTTCCAGGTGCACTTTTCTTTCCCGCTATTTCGGGTGAAGCGGGCGCGGTTGCGAGGATCCCGGGAGGTTGAGTAGCGGCCTTAGTTACTGACGAGTAGCATGTAGGTATGCGGGCACGAGATGTGGTCTTCGTAGACGGTGTGCGGACGCCGTTCGGCAAAGCCGGACCTAAAGGTATTTATGCTGAGACACGGGCAGACGACCTGGTAGTCCGGGTCATCCGCGAGCTGCTCAAGCGCAATCCGGGCATACCGCCGGAGCGTATCGGTGAGGTCGCCGTCGCCGCGACCACCCAGATCGGTGACCAGGGCCTGACGATCGGCCGCAGCGCCGCCGTCCTGGCCGGGCTGCCTAAGAGCGTCCCTGGATTCGCCATCGACCGGATGTGCGCGGGTGCCATGACGGCGGTCACGACCGTGTCCGGCACCGTGGCCCTGGGAGCGGCGGACATCGCGATCGCCGGCGGTGTCGAGCACATGGGACACCACCCCATGGGTGAGGGCGTCGATCCCAACCCCCGGTTCATCTCCGAGAAGATCGTGGACACCTCCGCCCTGGTCATGGGCCAGACCGCGGAGAACCTGCACGACCGGTTCCCGGAGATCACCCGTCAGCGAGCCGACGCCTACGCGCTGGGCAGCCAGCGTAAGGTCGCCGCCGCGTATCAGGCGGGCAAGATCCAGCCTGGCCTGGTCTCGATGGCGATCCGCTCGGCGGAGAAGGGCTGGGGCCTGGCCACCACCGACGAACCGCCGCGGCCGGAAACCACCCTGGAGGGGCTGGCCGGGCTGAAGACCCCGTTCCGCCCGCACGGCCGGGTGACCGCGGGCAACGCGGCCGGGCTGAACGACGGGGCGACCGGCTGCGTCATCGCCGCCGAGGAGACCGCCGCCGAACTCGGCCTCGACGCCAAGATGCGTCTGGTCGACTTTTCCTTCGCGGGCGTCGACCCCGAGGTGATGGGCATCGGCCCGGTCCCCGCGACCGAGAAGCTGCTGGCCAGGAACAACCTGACCATGGATGACATCGGGCTGATCGAGATCAACGAGGCGTTCGCTGTCCAGGTGCTCGCCTTCCTCGATCATTTCAAGATCGACGACGAGGACCCCCGGGTGAACCCGTGGGGCGGGGCCATCGCGCTCGGCCATCCGCTGGCCTCCAGCGGCGTGCGGCTGATGATCCAGCTCGCCGCCGAACTCGCGGAGCACCCCGAGGTCCGCTACGGGCTGACCACGATGTGCGTGGGCATGGGCATGGGCGGAACAGTGCTGTGGGAGCGGGTGGACGCATGACCTCGGTAACTGACATCTTCCCCGACGAGGTAGTCACCAAGGCTCACGTCAGGGACGTCGAAACCAGCGCGGGCACGATCGCGCTCATCACGCTGGACAATGGGTACGACCACACCAGGCCCAACACGTTCGGCCCGGCCAGCCTGCTTGAGCTGGACAAGGCGCTGGACTCCGTCGCCGGCCGCACCGACCTCGCGGCCGTCGCGATCACCGGCAAGCCGTTCATCTTCGCGGCGGGCGCCGACCTGACCGGCGCCGCCCTGGTGCGGGACCGCGAGACGGCGCTGGCCATCGCGCGGCTCGGCCACCAGGTGTTCCGCCGGCTGGGCGAGCTGCCGGTCCCGAGCTTCGGGTTCGTCAACGGCGCGGCGCTGGGCGGCGGGCTCGAGGTCGCGTTGCACTGCACTTACCGGACCATCTCCTCGGGCATCCCGGCGATCGCGCTGCCGGAGGGCGCGCTGGGCCTCGTGCCCGGCTGGGGCGGCGCCTATCTGCTGCCGCGGCTGATCGGCCCGGCGAACGCGTTCAAGGTGATCATCGAGAATCCGCTCAGCCAGAACCGGATGCTGCGCGGCCCGCAGGCCTTTGAGCTCGGGATCGCGGACGTCATGTTCGAGCCCGCCGACTTCCTTGAGGAGTCACTGGGCTGGGCGGCGGGGGTCCTGGACGGCAGCATCGTCGTGGAGCGCGCCGATCACGGTGACGACGACTGGGACGCGGCGGTAAACGCGGCCAGGTTCTTCGCCGACGGCAAGCTGCACGGAGCCGCGCCGGCCCCCTACAAGGCCATCGATCTGGTCGCCGGTGCCAAGACCCGCACCCGTGACGAGGCGTTCGCCGCCGAAGACGACGCACTGGCTGATTTGCTGCTCAGCGGCGAATTCCACGCCAGCGTCTACGCTTTTGAACTTGTTCAAAAGCGGGCACGCAAGCCTGCCGGGGCACCGGACAAGGCACTCGCGCGGCCGGTCACGAAGGTTGGGATCATCGGCGCCGGGCTGATGGCCGCCCAGATCGGGCTGCTGTTCGCCCGCAGGCTCAAGGTGCCCGTTCTGCTCACCGACCTTGACGAGGAGCGGGTGCGGCACGGCGTCGGGTACGCGCACAGCGAGATCGCCAAGCTCGCGGCCAAGGGGCGGATCTCCGCCGATGAGGCGTCGCGGCTCACCGCGCTGGTCACCGGGTCAGTGTCCAAGGACGGGTTCGCCGACGCGGACTGGGTCATCGAGGCCGTCTTCGAGAACCTGGACGTCAAGCGCAAGGTGTTCGCCGAGGCCGAGGCGATCGTCAGCCCAGAGTGCGTGCTGGCCACCAACACGTCCTCGCTGTCGGTGTCCGCCATGGCCGAGGGCCTCAAGCACCCTGAGCGGGTCGTCGGCTTCCACTTCTTCAACCCGGTCGCGGTGCTGCCGCTGGTCGAGGTGGTGCGAGGCACCGCCACCGACGACGCCTCGCTCGCCACCGCCCTGGAAGTCGGCAAGCAGCTCAGGAAGAACTGCGTGATCGTCAAGGACGAGCCGGCCTTCGTCGTGAACCGGCTGCTCACCAGGTTCCTCGGCGAGATCACCGGCTCGGTCGACGAGGGCACGCCATTCGAGGTCGCCGAACACGCGGCTGACCCCCTCGGCCTGCCGATGCCGCCGTTCCTGCTGCTTCAGCTCGTCGGTCCGGCGATCGCCCTGCACGTCGCGGAGACCCTGCATACCGCGTACCCCGACCGGTTCGCCGTCTCGCCGAAGCTACAAGCCCTGGTCGAGGCGGGAAAGACGAGCGTGTACGGGCCGGACTTCGCGGTGGACCCGGAGGTCGCCAAGCTGCTCGAGGGCGGGGATAACCCGTCGACGGGGGAGCAGGTGCTGCAGCGCGCCCTTGAGGGCCTGGCCGAGGAGATCCGGCTGATGCTCGACGAAGGAGTCGTCGCCGCGCCCGAGGACATCGACCTGTGCATGATCCTCGGCGCCGGCTGGCCGTTCCACCTCGGTGGCATCACCCCGTACCTGGACCGCTCCGGCGTGTCGGAGAAGGTCACCGGCGCCCCCTTCCGTACCGCCTGACAAGGCAAGCTCCGGGGCCCGTGCGTCACGGGCCCCGGACTTCTTAGCGCAGCGTCTGGCTGATCATGTCGCGCAGCCAGCGCTGCGCGTTGTCGTTGTCCAGCCGGGGGTGCCAGGACATCGAAGACCCGCCGCAGCACCGCGCCGGACAGGACCGAGATCGTGTAGTCGGTGCCGGCCAGCCGGAACGCCTGGGCCGCGGTCGCCGGATCGAACGCCTCGCCGGAGAAGACATGCTCGAGCCGGGGCAGCGTGTGCTGCAACTCGGCCTGAATGCGTTCGGCGCGTGGTGACCTGAGGCCCATCGATGTCCCATCGCTGGGCCTCCAGCGCCAGCGATGGGACATCGATGGGGTCGCCAACCGCCGACAAGTCCGATATGACGGATATTTCGGGCGCAGGGCGGCGGGCGCGGCGGGGCCGGGCCGGGGCCCGGCGGGGGTGCGGCGACGGCCACCGCGGCGGTGGCCGCGGACCGGTTACTTGGTGGTGATCGATACCCGGTCGGGGTAGAAGGCGACGTAGCCGGCGATCTCGGCTACGGCGTCATACGGCGTGATGTAGGTCCACACCGCGTCGGTGATCTCGCCCTCGGGACCGGCCACGCTGTAATAGCTCGCGTCACCCTTGTACGGGCAGTAGGTCTGCGTCTGGCTGGGCCGCAGCACCGCCTCATCGACGTCGGCGAGCGGCACGTAGTAGGCCGGGGGATAACTGGCCTCACGCAGCACCAGTGCCTTGGCGGTGTCCGCCACCACGGTCGAGCCCGCGCTCACCACGACGCGGACGTCGGCGGGCTCGACGGTGATCGGGTGGTCCGGCCCGGGGATCAGCTGCTTGCGCTCCACGGCAGGCTCCTGTCTGATATGTCGGCGTTTCCCGCTTCAACCAACGATGGCGCTCCGGTATTCTCCCGAGTCAGTACGCGACGCTGAATCTGACCCGCCGGTGTGCCAGTTGCTCGATCTCGTCGATGAACGCCTTCCCGTAGTCGGCGCCGGAAATGAACGAGGTCCCGTTCGCGTCGCCGATCAGAACGTCGCCGCCGACCCGGTACTGGCCAGTGTACTCACCCGGGTTGTACGACCCGAAGCCCGCGGCCGGGCTCACGTAGAACCAGTCGACATCGGCCGGGGTCTGCCCGAGCGCGGTCAGCACGTCGGCCTGACCCAGCGCCTCGCCCTTGTGCGCGTCCGGGAAATCGGGCATGTCGACGACCCGCGGGCCGCCCTCGGTGACCAGCAGCGAGCCGGCCCCGCCGACCACTCCCAGCCGCGTCGAGTGCGCGGCCGCCGAGGCGGTGAGGGAGGGGATCGCGTCCACCAGCCGCACGCCGTCCTGCGCCCCGGCCCGCACGGCGACGACCAGCACGTCGGCCTCGGCCGCCAGCTGGTCGACGAACGCGGGGTCGTGGATGTTCCCGGTCCGCTGGATCAGGTCTGGCCTGTCCGGAGTGCCGGAATCCTTCCGGCTGGCCGAGATCACCAGGTGACCCCGCCGCAGCGCCTCTTCCTTAATGTGACCGCCGGCGTAACCGGTGCCGCCGAAGATGGCGATCGTCGCCACGAGTCCCTCCCGATGTTCCCAGCCTCACGAATATGCCTACATTACCGATCGCTAGTACCTGATAGCGATCTCGAGCCCGGCCGGGTCATAGTCCGGTGGGTCCGGCAGCGTAACCGCCGATCCGTCGGCGATCCTGGCCGCGCTCCACGCTACCGCCGCGGCGTCGATCGTATCGGTGTCCCGCGCGTCGGCGGGCAGGACTATCCCCGCCGTCTCCAGCAGCGACAGCCGCAGTTCCCGCCCGGCCGGGACGTGCTTGCTGAACGACAGCACCCCGCCCGCCATGGCCGCGAACGACAGTTCGGGATGCACCTCCAGCAGCCCCAGCCGCGACCGGTGCTCGTTCGCGTCGAGCAGCTTCGCGCGCAGCCCCCAGGCCTGCGCGCTGAGTCCCTGCCCGGTGAGCTGGCGGCAGAGCCGGTTCGCCTCCTGATAGGACGCGCACGACCACACCGGCCGCGGCGCGATCGCGAACACCGACGACCGCCGCGGCCCAAGCCTCGCCCGCGCCGCGCCGTCGCACCCACGCCCCCACCCACCTCCCCTACCCCCTTCATTTGCGAACCCGAGCGGCATGTCTATCCCGGTCACGCCCGGTCCGCGCGCCATCGTAGCCAACGACGAATAACTACATATGCCATCAAAACGGCGGTCGCGAAGTGTCACGGCCACCCACCCGCCCCGGCGCGCGTCCAGCCCGGTGGCAACGCTCACCGGAACATTGTCGCACCGGCTGAGCTCCCGCGACACGCCCGACCGGCAGTGGGATGGCGCGCGGGACAACGCGGGGCGTACGCTGTGGTCCCGTTGGACATGGGGACGAGGCACGTATGACGGATGCTTTCGCGCGAACGAGACGTATCGACTCCAGGACGCCGAACGTCGCGCGAGTCTGGAACTACCTGATAGGCGGCAAGGACAACTTCGCCGCGGACCGGAAGGCCGCTGACGGGCTCGTCGCGGCCGCTCCGGTGATGGGTGTGGTCGCGCCCGCGACGCGGGCGTTCCTGCAGCGCGCGGTCCGTTTCCTGGCCGCCGAGGCTGGTCTGCGGCAGTTCCTCGACGTAGGAACCGGGCTGCCAACCGAGAACAACACGCACGAAGTGGCGCAGTCGGTCGCGCCGGAATCCCGGATTGTCTACGTGGACAACGATCCCGTCGTGCTGAGCCACGCCCGGGCGCTGCTGACGTCCGCGCCGGAAGGCTTCACCGGCTACATCGACGCCGACGCGAGGGAACCGGAGAAGATCATCGCGGAGGCGGCCGAGACGCTGGACTTCGGCGCTCCGGTGGGCATCGTCATGGTGGACATCCTGAACTTCATCGACGACACCGGCGAGGCGGCCTCGGTCATCTCGGCGCTGATGAGCGCCGTGGCTCCCGGCAGCTACCTGGTGGCCATGCAGCCCGCCAGCGACCTGGATCCGGAACTGCTCGGCGCCCAGCGCTGGTGGAATCAGGTGGCGGCGGTACCGGTCGCGCTGCGCTCGCGCGCCGAGACGATGAGTTTCTTTACCGGCCTGGAACTGATCGAGCCTGGGCTGGTCACGGTGCCTGAATGGCGTCCGGGTGAGGCCGATCAGGATTACGGCAAGAGACTGCCGCTGTACGCCGCCGTAGCGCGCAAGCCCGAGGGTTGAGCCCACAGAACGGGCTAAACGTGGTATTTGTCCCATTATAACCATCGTGCTCCCCGAAACACGGGAAGCGATGTCCCGTAGGATCAGGGCGTGAGTGTGGACGACCAGCAGGACCGGATACTGACCTGGCCGAACGCGCTGAGCGCCCTGCGGCTCGCCGGGGTGCCGGTTTTCTTGTGGCTGGTGATCGGCCCCCGCACGACGGAGACCGACTGGATCGCCATCGGGATCCTGGGCCTCGCGGGGCTTACTGACTGGCTGGACGGGAAACTGGCCAGGATGCTCGACCAGGGCAGCAGGCTCGGCCGGGTGCTCGACCCCGCCGCCGACCGGCTCTATATCGCCGCGACGCTGATCGGCCTGGCGATACGCGGCATCATCCCGTGGTGGCTGGTGGGGGTGCTCGCGGCCCGTGAGCTGCTCGTCGCCGGCGGGCTCGCCGTGCTGAAGCGGGTCACCGGGCTCGGGACACTGCAGGTGAGTTTCACTGGCAAGGCCGCGACCGCGTGCTTGATGTACGCGTTCCCGCTGTTGTTTATTGGAGAGCATCTGTCCGCTGTGCGGGTTTTCGGATGGGCCTTCGCCATCTGGGGAACCGCCTTGTACTGGTGGGCGGCGATGCTTTATCTCACTCAGACGAGCAGGTTGGTAAGAGCCCAGTGAAAGCCGTAGTCATGGCCGGCGGTGAGGGCACCCGGCTGCGCCCGATGACCGCGAACCAGCCCAAGCCACTGCTGCCGGTGGTGAACCGGCCGATCATGGAGCACGTCCTGCGGCTGCTCAAGCTGCACGGCTTCGAGGAAACCGTCGTCACGGTGCAGTTCCTCGCCGCGCTAGTGCGGAACTACTTCGGCGACGGCGAGGACGTCGGCATGTCGCTGCAATACGCCACCGAGGAAATGCCGCTCGGCACCGCCGGCAGCGTCAAGAACGCGGAGGACGCGCTCAAGGACGACCAGTTCCTGGTCATCTCCGGCGACGCCCTCACCGACATGGACCTGTCGGAGATGGTGCGGTTCCACAAGGAGAACGGCGCCCTCGTCACCGTCGGGCTGACCCGCAAGCCGGACCCGCTGGAGTTCGGCATCGTTATCGCCGACGAGTCAGGGCGCATCCAGCGGTTCCTGGAAAAGCCCACCTGGGGGCAGGTGTTCAGCGACACGGTCAACACCGGCGTGTACGTGATGGAGCCCGAGGTGCTGGCCGAGGTCCCGGCCGGGGAACCGGTGGACTGGTCACATGACGTGTTCCCCAAGCTGATGGCGCGCGGGGCCCCGATCTTCGGATGGGTGTCCGACGGCTACTGGGAGGACGTCGGCACGCTGGAGAGCTATCTCAAGGCGCAGGGTGACGTGCTCGCGGGCCGGGTCAAGGCCAATATCGCCGGCTTCGAGATCTCCCCGGGGGTCTGGGTGGCCGAGGGCGCCGAGGTCGACCCCGAGGCGGTGCTGACCGGGCCGCTGGCGATCGGTGAGTACGCCAAGATCGAGGCCGGCGCGAGCGTGCGCGAGTACAGCGTGGTCGGCGCCAACGTGGTGATCAAGGAAGGCGCGTTCGTGCACCGCGCGGTGGTGCACAACAACGTCTTCGTGGGCCAGGGAGCGACGCTGCGCGGCTGCGTGATCGGCAAGAACACCGACGTCATGCGGCTGGCCAGGATCGAGGAGACCGCGGTCGTCGGCGATGAGTGCGTGATCGAGCCCGAGGCGTACGTCTCAGCCGGGGTCAAGGTCTACCCGTTCAAGACCGTCGAGGCCGGCGCGGTCGTAAACACCAGCGTGATCTGGGAATCGCGTGGCCAGCGAACGCTGTTCGGCCAGCGCGGCGTGTCAGGGCTGATCAATGTTGAGGTCACACCGGAACTCGCGGTCCGGCTGGCCAGCGCGTACGCGACCACGCTGAAGAAGGGCTCGACCGTCACCACCTCTCGTGACGTGTCCCGGGCCGCGCGCACCCTGAAGCGAGCCGTGCAGGCGGCGCTGAACGCCGCCGCCATCAACGTCATCGACCTGGAGGCGCTGCCGGTTCCCGTCGCGCGCTTCGAGACCGCCCGCAATAAATACAGCGGCGGCATCGTGCTCCGCACGTCCCCCGGCGACACCCAGTCGGTGGACATCATCTTCCTCGATGAACGCGGGGCGGAGCTCTCCCAGGCGGCGCAGCGCAAGCTGGAGCGGATCTTCTCCCGGCAGGAGTTCCGCCGTGCCTTCCCCGGGGAGATCGCGGAGCTGAGCTATCCGCCCCGCGTCGTCGAGTGGTACACCCACGAGCTGGTCCGTACCGTGTCGCTGACGGGGGTGCGGGAGGCGGGACTGAGGGTGGTGGCGGACTGCGCGGGCGGTACCGCCAGCCTGGTGCTGCCTAGCCTGCTGGGGCAGGTGGGGGTGGACGTGCTCACCCTCAACAACCGGCTGGACGAGGTCACACCGACCGAGACCATCGCCCAGCAGCGGGCCGGGTTGCAGCGGCTGGCCGACTCGGTGTCCAGCTCGCGGGCCGCGTTCGGCGTGCGGTTCGACCCGGTGGGCGAGCGGATCCAGCTCGTCGACGAGAAGGGCGCCCTGGTCAGCGACGAGCGCGCGCTGCTGGTGGTGCTCGACCTGGTGGCCGCCGAGCGGCGCGCGGGCCGGGTGGCGCTGCCGGTGACCACGACGCGGGTGGCTGAGCAGGTCTGCCGGTTCCACGGTGTTCAGGTGGACTGGACGGCCACCTCGATGGACGCGCTGACCGCGGCGGCGGCCAAACCGGACGTGATCTTCGCGGCCGACGGCAAGGGCGGCTTCGTCGTACCTGAGTTCGGCCGGACGATCGACGGCATCGCCACCTTCGTCCGGCTGCTCGGGCTGGTGGCGCGCACCCGGCTGACGCTGAGCCAGATCGACGCGCGGATCCCGACGGCCCACCTGCTCAAGCGGGACCTGCCGACCCCGTGGGCCGCCAAGGGCAGCGTGATGCGGACCGTGGTGGAGGCGGCGGCGGACAACACCGTGGACACCACCGATGGCGTCCGGGTGGTGGACCCGGATCGAGGGTGGGTCCTGGTGCTGCCGGATCCGGCCGAGGCGGTCACCCACCTGTGGGCGGAAGGCACCGATGCCGACACCGCTCAGTCACTGCTCGACGAGTGGGCGGCCGTGGTCGAGGGCCCGGGTGAACAGCCCCAGTGAAGGCACAGGTGAAGGCCCAGATGAAGACACAAGTGAACAGCACGGGTATATATCTCGAATACCCTGTGATGTGAATTTCATAAAGCTTTGAGACAATCACGCGCATCGCGTGGTGACGCGCGGGAAGTACGTGCGGAAGGCGCCAGACGCGGAGGTGGGGCGACGGTGTGGCGGAAACGTCGCGAACAGGGCGAACGGGCCGGCGGATTCCGGCGGCTGTTCGCGTGGCGCATGGACCGGCAGGCTTCATCCCCGGTACCTTTGGCAGCAACGCCGGAAGAAACGCTGCGAGAGGGGAGGCCTGGCTCAGAGATGTCGAGCGTCTACTGTTCCCGGTGCGGTCGGCCGAATCCCGCCGACGCCCGGTTCTGCTCGAACTGCGGTACCCCGACCGTGCGTGGTCCCGTCACCGGGCAAAATACGAGCGGCTGGCAAGCCATTCCCGCGGAACGTCCCGGTGAGACCACCTCCACGATCTCGCTGAACCGCGAGGAGGAATTCGACTCCGAGCCGTTCCCCGAGCCAGCCGTCGATACGCTGCCGCCCGGCAGCGCGCTGCTCGTGGTGCTGCGCGGGCCGAACGCGGGATCGCGGTTCCTGCTGGACAGCGACGTCACGACCGCGGGCCGGAGCCAGGACAGCGACATCTTCCTCGATGACGTGACCGTCTCCCGGCAGCACGTGGAGTTCTACCGGCAAGGGGAGCGGTTCGTGGTGCGGGACGTGGGCAGCCTGAACGGCACCTACGTGAACCGGGAGCGGATCGACGAGACCGAGCTGTTCGGCGGCGACGAGGTGCAGATCGGCAAGTTCCGGTTGCTGTTCCTGGCCCGCAGTCCCGAGCTTGGCACGCGTGGCGGACCGGGGGCCCAGGGCTACGCATGACCATGACCCCGCGGTCGGCGACCATCGGTCAGGTGCTTGGGGAGCTCCGCGCCGAGTTCCCCGACATCAGCTCGTCTAAGATCAGGTTCCTCGAGGCGGAGGGGCTGATCGAGCCCGCCCGCTCGCAATCGGGGTACCGGCGGTTCTCCGTCGCCGACGTGGAACGACTGCGGTTCATCCTCACCGCGCAGCGGGACGAGTATCTGCCACTGCGCGTGATCAAGGAGCGACTGTCCGCACGCGATGGCTCGGCTCCGGAGCCGCCGCCCGTTTTCACCCGTAGCGAACTTCTGGATGCTGGTTCGTGCTCCGAGGAGATGCTCGCCGAACTCGAGGACTATGGACTGATCCGCCGGTCCCGGCAGTACGGTCCCGACGCCCTGGTGGTGGTGCGCGCCGCGGTCGCGCTGTCCGAGTTCGGGGTGCAGCCACGTCACCTGCGGGCCGTCAAAGCCGCTGTGGAGCGCGAGACATCCTTGGTAGAGCAGGTGGTGGCCCCGCTCGCCCGGCAACGCGGCGGACGCGAACCCGCCGCGCGGACCGCGTCCGCGGTGGCCTCACTCATCGAGACACTGCACGGCACGCTCGCCTCATCCGCCTTGGCCGAGGCCGGCCTGGTCGCCGCTGTGCCGCCCGCACAGGCGTCGCCGGAGCCCGCCGGGGGTACGTATACCGAACGAGGGTTGCGCTCGGCATCCGGGCGGTAGCAGGTGTAGGTTGGCAAGATAGAGTCATTGGGTGCGCGTAGCGTGTGCGAGGACGGAGCTGGCGTGCGGCGGATGGAGGTCATCGGCGTCCGGGTTGAGATGCCGTCGAACAGCCCGATAGTCCTGCTGAAGGAATCGGACGGAGACCGTTACCTGCCGATCTGGATCGGGGCCGTCGAGGCCACGGCGATCGCCTTCGCCCAGCAGGGCATGGTCTCGGTGCGCCCGCTGACCCACGACCTTTTCCGTGACGTGCTCGAGGTGCTGAACGTGCAGTTGCGTACGGTCAACATCACCGCGCTGCGGGACGGCATCTTCTACGCCGATCTGGTGTTCTCCAACGGGGCCGAGGTCAGCGCCAGGCCATCAGACTCGATAGCGCTGGCTCTGCGCACCAACGCGACGATCTTCGCTAGCGAGGAGATCCTGGACGAGGCCGGAGTCCCGATCCCCGACGAGCAAGAGGACGAGGTGGAGAAGTTCCGGGAATTCCTGGACACCATCACGCCCGAGGATTTCGGCCGAGCCGGATAGATTTCGGTCGCGCGACACTACGCGACACGCCGGGCGCGATCGTTGACGCGCCACCGGCCGCCGGCTTACGGTGCGAGTGCTGTGGGTAGTCACAGGAGGTGGCCGTGACGGTTAAACCGGGTCCTGAGCAGGGCACGCTGTTCGATCCCGCCGACGATGGCTCCGCCGAGGCGGGGTACCGGGGACCGACGGCGTGCGCCGCCGCCGGCATAACTTACCGTCAGCTCGATTACTGGGCGCGCACCGCCCTGGTCGAGCCTTCGGTCCAGTCGGCTCATGGTTCCGGGTCGCAGCGGCTCTATAGCTTCCGCGACATCTTGGTGCTCAAGGTCGTCAAGCGACTGCTGGACACCGGGATCTCGCTGCAGCAGATCCGCGCCGCGGTCCAGCATCTGCGCGACCACGGCACCGAGGACCTCGCCCAGGTCACCTTGATGAGCGATGGGGTGTCGGTGTACGAGTGCACCTCGCCCGACGAAGTGGTGGATCTGCTGGCCGGCGGCCAGGGGGTGTTCGGCATCGCGCTCGGCCGGGTGTGGAGCGAGGTAGCGGGCGAACTGGCCGAGATGCCCGCGGTGCGGGCGGAGGACGGCCTCATCACCGGCGGGAACGACGAGCTGGCCCAGCGCCGGGCCACCCGCAAGACCGGCTGAGCCAGGCCGGGTAAGCTAGCACTAGCGACAACCTGTCCGGGAGAGACCCCGCTATCACTGGCGAACCGCGGGGCGCCGAAGGGGCAATTACCTCCCCGGAACCTCTCAGGCACCAGGACCGGATAGGTACGCGACTCTGAAGCCGTGGCGGTGACAGAGGGGGAGCCGGAAACAAGGGGAGGCTCCCGTGTTCGCAGATCGCCATATCGGGCTAGACACCGCGCAGCGGCGGCACATGCTGGAATTTCTAGGCTACGGATCGCTTGACGAGCTGACCTCCGCGGCACTGCCAGCCGACCGTCCCGAGATCGACCTGCCCGAGCCGCTGAGCGAAGAGGCCGCCCAGGCCGAGCTGCGCCGCATCGCCAGCCTGAACACGGTACGCACCTCGATGATCGGCCTCGGATACCACGACACGTTCACCCCGGCCGTCATCCGCCGCAACGTGCTGGAAAACCCCTCCTGGTACACCGCGTACACCCCGTACCAGCCGGAGATCTCCCAGGGCCGCCTGGAGGCCCTGCTGAACTTCCAGACGATGATCGCCGACCTGACCGGGCTGCCCGTCGCGGGCGCGTCGCTGCTTGACGAGGCCACCGCCGCCGTCGAGGCCATGCTGCTGGCCCGCCGCGTCACCAAGGGCGGGGACACTTTCCTCGTCGACGCCGACTGCCTGCCGCAGACGGTCGCGGTGCTGCGCACCCGGGCCGAACCCCTCGGCATCAACCTGCGAGTCACCGACGTGACCGCCGATACCTTCTCCGGGGGGTTCCGGGGGGTCGTCCCCCCGGGTCAGCAGAGCGCCGACGCCTTCGGCGTGCTGCTGCAGTACCCAGGGGCATCCGGCGCCGTCCGCGACCTGACCCCGGTCATCGAGGCCGCGCACGCGGCCGGCGCCCAGGTCGCGGTCGCCGCCGACCTGCTGGCGCTGACGCTGCTCAAGCCGCCGGGGGAGCTGGGCGCCGACATCGCGGTGGGCTCCGCCCAGCGGTTCGGGGTGCCGATGTTCTACGGCGGGCCGCACGCCGGTTACATGTCGGTCCGCCACGAGCTGCGCCGCCAGCTGCCCGGCAGGCTGGTCGGCGTCTCGGTCGACGCGGACGGTGACCGGGCGTACCGGCTCGCGTTGCAGGCCCGCGAGCAGCACATCCGACGGGAGAAGGCCACCAGCAACATCTGCACCGCGCAGGTGCTGCTCGCCGTGGTCGCCGCCATGTACGCGGCCTACCACGGGCCGGACGGGCTGGCCGCGATCGCCCGCCGCGCGCACCGGGCCGCCGCCATCCTGGCCGCCACCCTCAAATCCCCGGACGGCGACTTCTTCGACACCGTCCGGGTACTCGTCGACGATCCGGAGGCGGCGGTGGACCGCGCCCGGGCGGCCGGGTTCAACGTCTACCTCGCCGAGGACGGCGCGATCCAGCTGGCCTGCGACGAGACCACCACCGACGGACAGCTCCGCGCCGTCGCCGAGGCGATCGCCGGACAGCCCGTCGAGCTGGCCGAGCCGGGCGCCGCGATCCCGGAGAACCTCGCCCGGACCTCGGAGTACCTGACCCACCCGGTGTTCCATGACTACCGCAGTGAGACCGCGATGCTGCGTTACCTGCGGCGGCTCGCCGACTACGACATCGCGCTGGACCGGTCGATGATCCCGCTCGGCTCGTGCACGATGAAACTGAACGCGGCGGCCGAGATGGAGCCGGTGTCCTGGCCGGAGTTCGCCCGGATGCATCCGTTCGCTCCGCCGTCGGACGCGGTCGGGTACACCGAGCTGATCGAGTCGCTGCAGGCCCAGCTGGCCGCGATCACCGGATACGACGCGGTCTCCGTCCAGCCGAACGCTGGTTCGTCCGGCGAACTGGCTGGCCTGCTGGCGATCCGCGGGTATCACAACGCGCGCGACGAGCGCGGCCGCGACATCTGCCTGATACCGGAGTCCGCGCACGGCACCAACGCCGCCAGCGCCGTGCTGGCCGGGCTGCGCGTCGTCGTGGTCAAGTGCGGCGGCGACGGCGCGATCGACCTGGAGGACCTAGGAGCGAAGCTGTCGGACCGGGTGGCCGCGATCATGCTCACCTACCCGTCGACCAGCGGCGTGTACGAGACCACGGTCACCGAGGTCGCCCGGCTGGTGCACGACGCGGGCGGCCAGGTCTACATCGACGGCGCGAACCTCAACGCGCTCGCCGGGCTGACCACACTGGCCGCCCTTGGCGGTGACGTGTCCCATCTGAACTTGCACAAGACGTTCTGCATCCCGCATGGCGGCGGCGGGCCCGGGGTCGGCCCGGTCGCGGTGCGAACCCACCTGGCGCCGTTCCTGCCGGGCCACGGCAGCGGCCCGGTCGCCGCGGCGCCCCACGGGTCGGCTGGCATCCTGCCGATCTCCTGGGCCTACATCGCCATGATGGGAGCCGACGGACTGCGCGAGGCCACCCAGACGGCGGTGTTGTCGGCGAACTATGTAGCCAGGCGGCTGGCGCCGTACTACGACGTGCTCTACACCGGACCCGGCGGGCTGGTGGCCCACGAGTGCGTCATCGACCTGCGCCGGCTGCCGGCGGGCATCACCAACGCGGACGTCGCCAAGCGGCTCATCGACTACGGCTTCCACGCGCCGACGATGTCGTTCCCGCAGCCAGGGACGCTGATGATCGAGCCGACTGAGAGCGAGGACCTCGCGGAGCTCGACCGGTTCTGCGCGGCGATGATCGCGATTCGCGCCGAGATCGACCGGGTGGCCTCTGGGGAGTGGGATGCGGCCGACAACCCGCTGAAGAACGCGCCGCACACCGCGCTCATGCTCATTTCGGGGGGTTACGGGGGGTCGTCTCCCCGGGTTGGCGCGGCGGGGGAGTGGAAGCACCCGTACTCGCCGGCCGAGGCCGCCTACCCGGACGGGGTGGACCCGCGGTCCAAGTACTGGCCGCCGGTCCGCCGCGTCGACGAGGCCTACGGTGACCGCAACCTGGTCTGCGCCTGCCCGCCGCCCGAGGCGTTCGAAACAGACTAGGCACCCGGGCGACGTCAACCCCAGCGGTGGGCCATCGATAGCGGATTAGGAAACGTAGTAATAGGACGTAGCCCTGGGGGACGTCCTATTACGGGTTTCAGAACAACGTTAGTTTCGGCGTGTCGTCGCGGCCGGGCGATTTGGTGCGGTATCACTCGGTTGCACGGTCCCCGCCGGTGCCCCTCTGTTCGAGGTGATCATGGTGAGTGCTGCACTGCCCAGGCAAGAGTGCGGGTAGTGCAGCACTCACCAGGAACGCCCGGCGTGACAGCGGGGTGATATGGCACGGATGCCCGGTTCGCTACCCCATCCCGGGCCGCACGGCGCGCAGCAAACCACGATCAGGACCCGCAACACGCCGCAAACACACCTTAATTTGACATGTGTCCTGAGCGCTATCGATGGCCCACCGCTGGGGGTCGCCGGGTGCCCTGGGGCCAGACAAAATGGTCCCCCCGCGCCAGTGGAGAGGGCCTGGACACGGGGGGACTGCTTGCGGGGCGGTTCGCCGCTACTCCTGGCTCGCGATCGGGAGCGCGCGCAGGTCGGTGAGGTGGTCCGGAAGAGTCACGACAACGACGCTTTCCTGCTCGGCGGGGTCGGTACGGGCGACGAGCGCGATGGTCATCACGTCGCTGCGGTTTACCGGCAGGTGCGGAGTGCCGGGCGGCACGTACATGAAGTCTCCGGCGCGGACGACGGTGCGGTTGCGCAGGCCTTCGCCGTGCCACACCTCGGTCTCCCCGCTGACCGTGTAGATCGCGGACTCATGTCCCGCGTGGTAGTGTGGCACGCCCCTGGTCCCCGGAGGGATCGTGATCAGGTGCATGCACAGTGAATGTGACCCTGCTGAACTGCTGCTGACCCCGGCGGCGAGCGTGACCCCTTGCTTGCCGTCGTAGGTATCACCCGCACGGATGGTCACGACCTCAGGCTGGGGGCCGAGCTCCGGAGGGGTGGGTGCGCGTTGGAGCCACTCATCAACTTTGCTTACTCTGAGCATTTGATCGTGTCCTATCCGTGATGCCGTTCTCGCTCAGATTATGGCGCTGTGTGCATGTATGGCTACCATCCGTAAAGCCATGGTGTTATGGCTGAGGGGTAAGAAATACCTACCGTTCAGGATACATTCAGGCCATCTAGCTGGGGCAATGCGATGGAGCCCGTCGTTATGGCAGATAGTTATTTTTTCCTAGTCATCACGCTTAGTAACTTTATTAGCTCGATGGCCAGCGATCGGGCCGCCCGCTCATCTAGCGGGGCGTGCCGCACCAGCAGCCGGTAGTACAGCACGCCATAGGCCATGTCTATCAGCATGTCGAGGTCGGCGTCAGGGCGCAGTTCCCCGGCCTGCTGGCCGCGTTCCAGCAGGTCGCGCAGTGCGGCCCGGCGGACGGCGGTGAAGTCGGTGAGCACCTGGGCGACATGCTCGTCCTGCTGGGCGCCGGCCACGATCTCTCTGAGCCTGCTCACCATGGCGCCGTCCCGCAGGCCGGTGAAGCTGTCGGTCAGGAACGCCGTCAGGTCCGCGGCGAACGACCCGGTGTCCCGCTCTGGCACGAGCTCGAGCGCCTGCCTGGCCAGGGCGTCGGCGACGACGGCGCCCTTCGTCGGCCACCAGCGGTAGATGGTCTGCCGTCCCACCCCGGCCTCGGCCGCGATCGCGTCGATCGTAACCGTCGCCCGCGGATCGCTGAGCAGCCGGAAGGTCGCGTCCAGTATCGCCGCTTTGGCCGCGTCGTTGCGGCGGCGGCCGGTGTGCGGGCGGCGCGGGGCAGTCTCGCTCATCCGGTCAGCATACCGATTTGACGAGACTCTTAGTACCGATAAGCTTTGTGAAGACGGACAGTCTCGACAATTAGGGGTCGGCAACATGACATTCGACGGACAGCGAGTGGTGGTCATCGGCGGCAGCGCGGGCATCGGCGCGGCCACGGCCGGCGCTCGATGAGTTCTTCGCGGCCTCGGGGACGGTCGATCACCTCGTCCTGGCGGCGAGCCCCGGAGCGGTGGGCGTCGGGCCGATCGCCGCGCTGGATGAGGCAGCGCTGCGGCAAGCGTTCGACGGCAAGTTCTTCGCGTACGTCAACGCCCTGCGAGCAGCGCTGCCCCGGCTAGCCGAGAACGGCTCGGTGACCCTGGTCACCGCGGCGTCGGCCCGTGGCGCCTTCGCGGGCACGGCCGGCCTGGCAGCGGTGAACGGCGCGCTGGAGACGATCGTCCCCACGCTCGCGGTGGAACTGGCGCCGCTGCGGATCAACGCGGTCTCCCCGGGCGTCATCGACACCCCGTGGTGGAACGGCATGCCCGATGACCAGCGGCAGGCGTACTTCGCCGCGGTGGCGGGCGTGACCCCGGTCCGTCGCGTCGGCGCCCCCGAGGACGTGGCCGACGCGATCGTCTGCCTGGCAGGCGCTGGTTTCGTCACCGGCACCGTGCTGGAGTGCACCGGCGGATTCAACCTCACCGCCGCCGCCCTGGCCGGCTGACTTCGCCGGTTACGCGGCCTGGCCAAGCGCGTCGAGCACGCGCTGGCGGGCCGCGTCCGGGTCGATCCCGAGGGCGTGCAGGGTCAGCGGCGTGAAATCCCCGTGCTTGTTGGCCTGCCCCGCCCGCAGCAGGCCAAGCAGCAGGTGCTCGGTGCCCAGGTAGTTGTGGTGCAGCGCCCGCGCCTCGCGCAGCGACAGTTGCAGGGTGAACTTCGACTCGCCGGTCAGCCTGGTCCGGTCGCTAATCCAGCCGAATGGCCCCCTGCGGGTCAGCAGGTGACGGTCGAGCGCCCCGGTGCCGAAGTTCTGCTCGGCCTTGCGCTTGATCTCGTCCAGGTCGATGCCGATGGCTTTCAGCACCTCCGCGTCGCCCGGTGCGGGGGCACCCGCCGGTCCCAGCGCGATGGACTCTGCTGACGACTCGGTGACGCCGAGGTCCGCGAGCACGCGCCCGGCGACGCCCTCGGTCGTGATCAGCCCGATGAGCAGGTGACCGGGCCGGACCTCCTTATCGTCGCGGGCGGTGGCCTTCGCGATGGCAGCGAACACCACCTGGCGGGCGTCGGATGTGAAGCGTTCGAACATTTGCTATCCCTTCTTACTTACCTGCGGTGAGCGTGCTTCTTGTGAACCGCCTGCCGTGACACGCCGAGCACTCCGGCGATGTCCTGCCAGGACCAGCCGTTCGCGCGGGCGTTGTCGACCTGGAGCGCCTCGAGCTGCTCCAGCAGACGCCGTAGCGCGGCGACGGCCCGCAGCCCGGTGCGCGGATCAGCGCTGTCAGCGGCGGCGGCCAGTTCAGGTGCTGTGTCCATGCCGTCAACCTACGTTGACATCTAGACGTTTGTCAACCCTGGTTGACGCATTACGAAGCGATTACGAGACTGCGGAGGTCCGGCTGTGCAAGGGCTGGAGTCCGTATCCAGGTGTAGAGCGAATCCACGACTGGAGGACTTACTTGTGACACGCGAGCCAGCACAAGACACTCGGCCTACCCGGCGGGGAATGCTGACCGGAGCTGGCGCTGCCTGCTTGGCTGGCACGCTGGCCGCGTGCGGTCATGCGAGCGGCACGGTGGCGGCCAGCGCGACGACCAGCTGGAAGAAGTCCAGCGGTGACACCAAGGACACCAAGCCGAAGAGTGATACCAGTTCTTCCTCTTCCGGATCTTCAACTACGGGCGACGCGACCGAACTCGCTAGCGTCAGCGAGATCCCCGAGGGCGGCGGGAAGGTCATCACGACCGCCAAGGTCGTCGTGACCCAGCCAACCTCCGGCGAGTACAAGGTATTCACCGCGATCTGCACCCACGAGCAGTGCCTGGTCGATCAGGTCGCGGACGGGACGATTGATTGCCCCTGCCACGGCAGCAAGTTCAGCGCCACGGATGGCTCGGTGGTGAACGGCCCCGCGACCGAGCCGCTGGCCGCGGAGTCCTTCAAGGTCAGTTCCGGCAAGATCTACCTCGGCTGAGCCGGCCGTCGGCATCGATGAGAGAGGGACGGTGGCTGTAGCGTGATCGGCCAGTCCGCGGGACGCGGGTATCCGCCAGGCCCGCGTCCGAGTCCGCCTGGCTCGGGCCCGCAGCCCCGGGCGACCGGGGGACAGCCTCGGGCGACCGGTCCGGGACCACGGGCGTCCGGGGGCCAGCCATGGGCGACGGGCCCGGGGCCTTGGGCCGCCGAGCCGCCGCCTTCGGCGTCTGGGCCGCTGCCGCGTGCCACCGGTCCGCAGCATCGCGCCACCGGACCGGGCCCGCGGCTGACCGGGCCGCAGGCTCGTGCCACCGGGGGGCAGGCTCGTGCCACCGGGGGGCAGCCGGCCGCCGCCGACGGCCCGGGGCCAAGCAGGGTCAAGCCGCGGGTCATACTCGGCGTTATCTTCGCCGGGGCGCTGGCGGTGGTCGGCCTGTGGTGGCATGCCACGATCACCGTGCATGGCCTGGGCAACCTGATGATCGCGGCGGGAGACCTGCTCGGGTTGCTGTCCGGCTACGGTGTGATCATCCTGGTCGCGCTCATGGCTCGTATCCCTCCGCTGGAACGCGGGATCGGAGCCGATCGGCTGGCCCGCTGGCACGCGATGGCCGGGCGCTATGTCATAGGCCTGATCACCGGCCATGTGGTCACGATCACCTGGGGCTACACCGCTTCGGCGGGCACGAGCCTACTAAGCGAGACCAAGGTCTTGCTGTTCGACACCCCTGACATCCTGATGGCGAGCGTCGCGTGGTTGCTGCTGCTCGGCATCGCCTTTGTCTCGGCCCGGGCGGTGCGCCGCCGGTTGCGCTACGAGACCTGGTATTACCTGCACTTCTACACCTACCTGGCGATCGCGCTGGCGTTCAGTCACCAGTTCGCGGACGGGGGGTCCTTCGTCGATGACCTGGCCGCCCGGTTCTGGTGGTCGGCGCTGTACGCGGTGGTGGCCGCGCTGGTGCTGTGGTTCCGGGTCATCGCGCCGGTGTACTCATTCATCCGCCACGACTTCCACGTCGCCGGCGTGCGGCCGGAGGGGCCGGGCGTGATCTCGGTCTACATCGGCGGCAAGCACCTGAACGAGCTGTCCGCCGAGGCTGGCCAGTTCTTCCGCTGGCGGTTCCTCACCAAGGACTTGTGGTGGCAGTCGCACCCGTACTCGCTCTCGGCCGCTCCCGGCAACGCCGTCATGCGCATCACCGTCAAGGCGATCGGCGACCACAGCCAGTCGCTGGCGAGGCTGCAGCCGGGGACCAGGATCTTCGCCGAGGGCCCGTTCGGCGCGCTCACCGCGACCGCCACCGCCGCTGCCGCGTCCGGCCGGGGATCGGTGCTGATCGCCGGCGGCGTGGGCATCACGCCGTTGCGCGCGCTGCTGGCCACCCTCCCGGGGCGGATCACGCTGGTCTACCGGGCCAGCACGCCACGCGATGTGGTGTTCCGCAACGAGCTCGAGGCGATCGCCCGGGACCGGGGAGTCGCGGTGCATTACCTCATCGGCTCCCGCCAGGAGCTCGGCGGTGACCCGCTGAATCCGGGGACGCTAGCCAACCTGGTGCCCGGCCTGCACCGGCAGGACGTGTACGTCTGCGGCCCGCCCGGCATGACCGACACCGCCATCGACGCGGTCATGGGGGCCGGCGTGCCCAAGCGTCGCGTGCACCACGAGTCGTTCGAGTTCTGAGATGGTTGTTCCGGCTCGCGTGAAGCATGCCGAGCACGTCATGGGCACCGTGGTGTCATTCGACGTGCCCTGGGATGTCGCCTTGGGACCGGTGCTGGAGTGGCTGCACTGGGTGGACGCCACGTTCTCGCCGTTCCGCTCCGATAGCGAGGTGAGCAGGCTCGGGCGCGGCGAGGTCACCGTCGACGAGTGCGTGCCCGAGATGGCTTCGATGCTGCGGGCTTGCGAGCGGCTGCGCACCGACTCATCCGGATATTTCACCGTTTATCCGGGCGGCCAGTTCGATCCGTGTGGTTACGTCAAAGGCTGGGCGATCGAGCGGGCCGCCGGGATGCTCGCGGCCGCCGGTTCGGCCGACCACATCGTCAACGGCGGCGGCGACATCCAGTGCCTCGGTGAGCGGTCGGCCGGCGAGCCGTGGCGGCTGGGCGTGGCCCACCCGTTGCGCCCCGGCGAGCTGGCCTGCGCAGTGGTGGCGCCGCCCGCGGGCTTTGCCATCGCCACCTCGGGGGTGGCGGAACGCGGCGCGCACATCTTCGATCCCGTCGCGGCCCGTCCGGCGCTCACCTTCGCCAGCGTTACCGTCACCGGGCCGAGCCTGACCCTCGCCGACGCGTACGCCACCGCCGCCTACGCGATGGGTGACGCCGCCCGTGACTGGGTGGAGAGCCTGCCAGGCTTCGAGGCGCTGGCGATCACCCTGGACGGCGAGACCTGGCGCACCAGCGGCTTCCCGCCCGGCTGATCCCTGCCGTTCTGCCGCGCCCGGTGACCTGCGGTGGCCTGCGGCGCGCCCCATGGGGGCGTGGCGCGCATATGGGACACATCACCCACCGAACGGTCTTCTACAGGGCTGTCGATGGCCCATCGCTGGCGCTATAACCCCAGCGGTGGGCCATCGCTGGGGTCGGGGAAGGCCCGCCGAGGGCTGCCGGAACCGACATAGGGGTCATTGCGGGCCGCGCGGCAGCACACCCGCGTGGCAGCACGCCTGCGCCGCAGCACGCCCGCGCCGCAGCGCCACCCGCGCCGCAGCCCACACTGCGTCGCGGTTGGCTTCGGAAGGAGTCTTGTCAAAAGAACTGTTTCGAGGGTAGTCTTTCGAAACGTGACTTCCGAAGGACAGAAACGCCTTGATCTGACCGACCCGAAGGCGATGCGGGCCCTAGCGCATCCGCTGCGGATGACGCTGCTGGAACTGCTCAAGGTGCACGGGACGCTCACCGCGACCCAGGCGAGCGAGTTGCTGGGGGAGTCCCCGGCCAACTGCGCGTTCCACCTGCGGACCCTCGCCAAGTACGGCTTCGCCGAGGAGGCGGGCGGGGGAAAGGGCCGCGAGCGTCCGTGGCGGTCCGTGCCGGTGTCGATCATCGTCGAACCGGAGAACATCGACGATCCGCAGGCGAAGATCGCCGCCGAGGCGCTCAGCCGCGCTTGGGAGGACCGCTGGATGGAACGGGCCAGGAAGTCGCTGGCCGCCTCCTACAACTTGCCAAGCCCGTGGAACGGCTCGGCCCACGCGTCACAGCGGATCAATTTCCTGACCCCCGAGGAGATGAGCGAACTCATCGGGGAGGTAACGGCGGTCGTCGACCGCTACCGCGACGACCGGCGCCTGGACGACCGCCCGGAGGGTTCGATGCCGGTGGAACTGCTCTTCTTCGGCTACCCGCTCATGGAGTTCGGCGATGACTCTGACCAGCGGTAACGATGGAATGTCAGACCCCGTCGCAATAATGGCCGTACCGGGTCGCTCCCCTCGCCGGCCTAGCGAAGAACTACCTAAATTTCGCGATATATCTTGACAACTCAGGCACTCGCGATACATCGTATCCATTGAGACGCTCGACGGCCGAAGGAACCGACCCATGCATCCCGAAATAGCCAGGACTCTGGTCGAGCAGCACCACACGGACATGACGTGCGCGATAGCGGCGAGCCGTCGGGGGCCCCGCCGGTACGTTCCGCGTCTGTCCTTCAGCTGGTCACGGATGAGGGTTGGCCGCGGTCGGTCCGTGGTGATCATCATCTCTGCCACGCGGTAACCGCCTCCCCGGGGAAAGTCCGTGGAATCCGCCGCCCGAGCAGCGGATTCCACGGACATTCACCCCTAGGCGCCATTCACTTCCGGGCACGAGCCGAGCGCAGGCCGCTGAGCGCCACCAGTGCCCCGGCCCCCGCGACGGCCACGATCAGCCACAACGCTGGCCGGTAGGCGTTCAGCACCGCGTGCGCCGAGGTCAGGGTGCTGGCGCCACCCGCGTCGACGACCGCGGTCACCACGGCGAGCACCAGCGCGCCGCCGACCTGGAACGAGGTCTGGAACAGGCTCGCCGCCAGCCCTTGCTCGGCGTCGGGTACCCCGGCGGTGGCCGCCACGCTCAGCGCGGAGAAGCCAAGGCCGAACGCTAGGCCAAGCAGCAGCATCGTCGGCAGCATCACCGCGGGGTAGTCCGGCGTCACCCCGGCCCGCAGGAAGACCAGGTAGGCCGCGACCAGGCAGCCGAACGCGGCGGCGATCAGCCGGGTTGCCCCGGCCCGGCCGAGCAGCGACGACATGCCGGTCGACAGCAGCGCGACCACGACCCCGGCGGGCAGGAACGCCAGCGCGGTGCTGAGCGCCGACCAGTGCGCGAGCGACTGAAGGTACTGGGTGACGAGGAACTGGAAGGACACGTAGGTGCCGAACAGCGTCACCGCCCCGGCCTGCGCCCGCAGCAGCCCTCGGTTGCGGAAGATGGCGAACGGGACGAGCGGGTCCGAGTGCCGCCGCTCGACCACCACGAACGCCGCGATGAGCGCCGCGACGACCGCGAAGGACAGCAGGGTCCGCACCGACCCCCAGCCGGCCTGTTGCGCGCAGACCACCGTGTAGACCAGCAGCAGCATGCTCCCGGTGGCGAGCAGCGCGCCCGGCAGGTCGAACTTCCGGCCGTTTCGCTCGACCGCTTGGTGCCGCGGCAGCAGCGCGATGCCCGCGATCAGCACGATGAGCGCGACCGGCGCCGGTACCAGCAGGGTCAGCCGCCAGCTCACCTCGGTGAGCAGCCCGGACAGCACTAGGCCGAGGGAGAACCCGCTGGCGCCGAAGACGCTGTACACGCTGAACGCCCGGTTGCGCATCGGGCCCTCGGGAAACGTGGTGGTCAGCAGTGACATGCTGGCCGGCGCGGTGAAGGCGGCGGCGGCCCCCTTGATCAGCCGGGCGCCGATGAGCAGGCCAGGGCTGCTCGCGAAACCGCCGAGCAGCGACACGACCGCGAACACTCCGACGGCCGTCAGGAACACCCGCCGCCGCCCAAGCAGGTCGGCGGCCCGGCCCCCGAGCAGCAGCAGGCCGCCGTAGCTAAGGACGTATCCGCTCACGATCCACTGCAACGTGGAGGTGGAGAGGCCGAGTTGGGTGCGGATGGACGGCAGCGCGACACCGACCATCGATACGTCGAGTCCGTCGAGGCAGAGCGCCCCGCCGAGTACGAAGAGCGCCCCCCACATCCGGGCGTTCCAGCGCTCGGGGCTGGCCTGCGTGGCGGGGATCGTTGGAACAGGAGTCTGGATCGTTCGAGACGACATGACCGTGACTATATGCATGTGCAAGCACTAGATGCAAGTGCAATTAATGCGTTTGCATCTAGTCCGGGAAGGCGGTAAGGTGCGCTCGTGAGCGTCACAACGGAAAAGGCAGTCACCGACCCGGTGGTAGCCGCGTGGCGCGACCTGACCGCCTGTCATGCGGCGGCCTGTGCCGCGCTGGAGCGGGAACTGGGTCATCGGCATGGTCTCGGGCTGAGCGAGTTCGAGGTGCTCGAGCGTCTCGCTGAAGAGCCGCACCGGATGCACCGCGCGCAGGATCTCGCGGAGTCGGTGCACCTGAGTCAGAGCGCGCTGTCCCGGCTGGTGGACCGGCTGGCCAAGCAGGGTCTAGTGGAACGATGCGCGTGTGACAACGACCGTCGCGGCATCTTCGTGGTGCTGACCCGGGATGGCGAGCAGCGCCACCAGGAGGCGGTTCCGGCGCACCGCGAGGTGCTGACCCGTGTTCTGGGTGTGAAGGCTGCCGAGTGACGCGCCGTGAACAACCCGTGCGTTAAGGCTGCTCGAGGGATACGCTGAGCTTCCTAAGAGCAAGCGATTGCTAAGTGCGGGAGCGTGATCACTGCTATGCCCGGCCGGCCTGCGACGTTGCGTGATGTCGCCGCGGCTGCGGGAGTACACCCCGCCACCGCGTCCCGCGCGCTGAACCCCGAAACCCAGCTGCTGGTGAGTGACGACACGGCCCGGCGCGTCACCGATGCCGCGGCCCGCCTCGGATACCGGCCGAATCCGGTCGCCAGGTCGCTGCGCACCCGGCGCTCGTTCAGCGTCGGGGTGCTGATCCCCGATCTGAACAACCCGCTGTTCCCGCCAATGGTGCGCGGCCTTGAGGACCGGCTCGCAACGCAGGGCTACGTCGCGCTGCTTGGCAACACCGACGCGGACGATACCCGCGAGCGCATGGTGTTCGACCAGATGCGGGCTCGCCATGTCGACGGCTACGTGCTCGCCACCGCGACCCTGCACAACCAGGTGCTCGTCGAGGCGGCCGCCGCTGAGATCCCGGTCGTGCTGATGAACCGCATCGCCCCGGACCTGCCGTTCCCGTCCGTCTCGGTCGACAACGAGCAGGGCGCCCGCGCCGCGGTGACGCACCTGGCCAGGCTCGGGCATACCCGCATCGCCTGCATCGCGGGACCGCAGGACACCTCGACCGGCCTCGCCCGGCTGCGTGGCTACCACGAGGGACTGAGCACCAACGGGCTGACGGCCGACGAGTCGCTGATCACCTACGCGGACGCCTACTCCGTGCAGGAGGGGCTGCGCTGCTGCCAGGAACTGCTGGCCAGGGGGGCCGGGTTCACCGCGATCGCGGCCGCCAACGACATGGTGGCAATCGGTTGCTACGCGGCGTTCGACGCCGCCGGACTGCGTTGCCCGGAAGACATCTCGGTCATTGGCTTCAACGACATGCCGTTCGTCGACCGGCTGCATCCGCCGCTGTCGACGATCAGGTTCCCGCACTACCAACTCGGCACCGAGGCGGCACAACTGCTGCTGGAGCGGATCAGCGGCACGGACAAGCCGGTGAAGATCCTCTTCCTCGCCCCTGAGCTGGTGGTGCGCGGCTCGACGTCGCCACCGCAGACTCCGGCCAGCTAAGACCGCCTCCGATAAGGCCACGCCGACATATCGTCGCACGCTGCAATCGATTGCAGCGGCGGGTCCGCAGCGTAAGATACTTGTTGCCTCAAGCGTTAGAACGGCGCGGATGGGGTCGGCCACGATATCCTCGGTGGGTGTCACGGGCCCGCTGAAGTGCCCGTATAGCTCAACTGGTATTAACGAAGCGTAGCTGACGTTGGTCCGAGCATACGGACGAGAACGTCTTCGTAACAGCTTGGAGTGCGTGCATTGACAAACGCTAGGGGCAGGTGAAGTGTCGGTTGCAAACGATTGTCCCGATGCCGGTGACCGCACGGGCGATGGCAGGGCTCAGTCGTCGCTGGATGGGGTGGTGAGTGGAATGGCGGAACAACCCGACGGTCACGCGGTCGGCTGGCTGGGAACGGGCCGGATGGGAACCGAGATGGCCCGCCGCCTGCTCGCCGCCGGCTATCGGGTGACCGTTTACAACCGGACACCGGCCAAGGCCGCGCCGCTGGTCGCCGAGGGCGCGACACTCGCCGCTAGCCTGCCCGACCTCGCCGGGTGCGAGATCGTCTTCACCACCCTTGGCACCCCCGATGACCTCATCACCGCTGTGACCGGCCACGATGGGCTGCTTTCCGGTCCCGCCGCGCCGAAGGTCGTGGTTGACTGCTCGACGGTATCGGTGGAGGCGTCGGCTCTGGTGCGTGCCCGGCTCGCCGAGCGAGGCACCGCGCTGCTCGCCGCCCCGGTGATGGGCAACCCGAACGTGGTGCGTGCGGGCAAGATGACCGCCGCTGTGTCCGGGCCGCGCGACGCGTTCGAAGTCGTCGAGCCTTACCTGGTCAAGCTTGGTCGGGGTGCCACGTATGTCGGCGAGGGTGAGCTCGCGCGGCTGGTGAAGCTGTGCCACAACCTCTTCCTCGGCGTGGTCGCGCAATCGATGGCAGAGGTGACCGTCCTGGCGCAGGCCGGCGGGATCAGCCGGGAAGCCTTCCTCGATTGCATCAACAACTCCGTGATGGGCTCGCTCTTCACCGGATATAAGACACCTGCCTACGTGAACCTCGATTTCGAGCCCACGTTCACCACGACGCTGCTGCGCAAGGATTTCGACCTTGGCTTGGCGGCGGCGCGCGAACGTGAGGTTCCTATGCCCGTGGCGGCGATGACGCATCAGCTCATCCAGTCGCTGATCGGGCGCGGGTACGGAGACGTCGATTTCGCCGCGCTGATCATGCAAGAGGCGGAATCGGCGGGGACGATACTCACCAGCGAGCACGCGGATGTATCCGACGGGCTCGAACCAGATAGTCCGTAGGAAAGGAGGAACCGGGTATGGGAGCCTGGTTCCCCACGCGGGTTTTCCCGCTTGTCTTCTCGGCGGCGCTCGTCGCCGCGACGGTGGTCGGCTGCAGTGGTTCAGGCAGCGGCAACGCGACCTCCAAATCTCCTATCGTGATCGGTGCGGCGCTGTCCCTGTCCGGGGACGACTCCGCCGACGGAATCGCCTACGAACGCGGTTACACGCTGTGGGCGAACGACGTCAACAAGGCCGGCGGCCTGCTCGGCCGTCAGGTGAAGCTCGACATCCTCAATGACAACAGCGATCCGACCCAGGTGGTCACCGACTACCAGAAGCTGATCAACATCAACCATGCCGACCTGCTGTTCGGCCCGTTCTCCTCGCTGCTGACCAAGCCCGCGGCCGGGGTGGCGAACCGGTATGGGTACGCGTTCGTCGAGGGTGCCGGCGGGGCACCCTCGGTATTCCAACTCGGCTATCACGACCTGTTCGACGTGTCGCTGCCGGTGATCGGCGACCTAGTGCCGTTGATCAACTGGGTCAAGTCGCTGCCCGCGAGTCAGCGGCCGAAGTCCATCTCCTACGTCACCAGCACCGACCCCTTCACCCAGCCGCAGGTGACGCAGGCGCAGCAGGACCTGTCCGCGGCCGGCATCCCCACCGCCTACAACAAGTCGTTCCCGGCCGAGGTGACCGACTACCTGCCGATCGCCGATCAGGTCGCCGGGGCCAAGGCGGACGCGGTCATCCTCGGGTCCGTCGACGTCCCGACGGTATCGGCGTTCATCCACGCCTTCGCCCAGCAGCACTACGAACCCAAGTTCTTCATCGCCACCTCCGGGCCCGACCAGGGCGCCGCCTTCGTGCAGGCGGTCGGAGCCAGCGACACCAACGGCGTCATGGTGCCGAACCCCTGGTACCCCGGTGAGGACATACCGGCCAGCCAGAAGGTGGTCAACGAGTACGTCACCAAGTACGGCGGACCGGCGGACCAGGTGAACTCCGATGTCGCCGAGGCGTACTCGGTCGGCATGGTGATGGCGCAGGCGGTGACCGCCGTCAAGTCGCTGAACCAAACCGCGATCATCAACTACCTGCACAGCGGCGTCACGCTGACCAGCGCGCAGGGCCCGGTGCAGTTCAACTCGCTCGGTGAGAACCTCAAGCCCGCCGCCTACGTCTTCCAGTGGCAGAACGGCAAGTTCGTCCAGGTGCTGCCGGTCGGGGCCAGCGGCTCGGTTTCGATCCAGTACCCGAAGGCTAACTGGGGCTCGTGAGCGCCCAGATCACCGGCGCCATCCTGGACGGCATCCTCGGCGGCGGGGTGTACGCGTTGATGGCGGCCGGACTCACCCTGATCTTCGGCGTGCTCGACATCATCAACATCGCACAGGGGATCCTGGTCGTCCTCGGCGCGTACCTCAGCTACGTGCTGTCGGTGCACCTCGGCATCGACTTGTTCGTCGGCCTGCTGATCACGGTGCCCGCGATGTTCGCGATCGGGGTCGCGATCTACTGGCTGTTCATCCGGCCGCTGCGCGGACACGAGCGGACCGCGATGTCGCTGCTGGCCAGCTACGCGGTCGCGATCATCATCGAGGGCATCCTGTACCAGTTGTTCGGCGTGAACTACGTGCAGCTGCACGCCTGGTACCTCACCACGACGGTGCAGGTCGGCGGCTACTACTTGCCGGTCATCTACCTACTGGCGTTCGCCCTCGCGGTGGTCGCACTCGGCGCGCTTTACCTTGGCATGTACCGGACCAGGTTCGGCCGCAGCGTGCGGGCCACCATGCAGAACCGCACGGCGGCCCGGCTGGTTGGCATCGATGTGGACCGGGTGGCGGCGCTCTGCTTCGGGATCGGCGTTGCGGTCACCGCGCTTGGCGGGATGGTGTTCGGCGCGACGAACGCGTTCAACGCCAACAGCGGGTATGACCTGATCTCAAGGCTGCTAGCGATCATCATCCTCGGTGGCCTCGGCAGCGTGGCGGGCGCACTCGGCGCCGCCGTGTTCATGACCACCGTGGAGGCGCTCGTGGCGATCTGGAACCCGAACTGGGCGACCGTGGTCTTCTACGCGGCGCTAGTCATCGTCTTGGTCTGGCGCCCCACCGGGCTGCTCGGCCAGCGGGCGGTGCGGGCGCAATGATCCGGGCGGCCAAGGGATCTGGTCTCGTCGTTATGGTCATCATGCTCGTCATCTTTCCCTTGGTATTCACCAACCCGTCGATCACCGAAATCGGCGTGCTCACGATGCTCTACGTCGGAGCGGCGTCGGCGTGGAACTCCTTCTCCGGGTTCTCCGGGTACGTGTCGCTCGGGCACGCGGTGTTCTTCGGGTCCGGCGCGTACTTGCTCGGACTGCTCGCTGAGCACTGGCACGTCACCGGGTACCCGGTGTTCGCGCTGCTGCCGCTGTGCGGGCTGCTGGCCGGCGCGATCGCGGTGCCGCTCGGGCTGATCATGCTCCGGGTCCGGCGGCATACGTTCGTGGTGGTCACGATCGCGGTGTTCTTCATCTTCCAGCTGATGGCCTTCAACTTCTCGTTCACCGGCGGTTCGGCGGGGATACTCGCCCCGGCGATCTCGCTGCCAGCGGCCACCTTCAACGACCCGTTCTACTACATCGCATTCGCCATCGCGATATGCGTGGTCGTGATGAGCTGGCTGATCCGCCGGTCCCGGTTCGGGCTGCGGCTGCTGGCGATCCGCGATGACGAGGACCGCGCCCGTGGCCTCGGTGTGCCGGTGACCAGGATCAAGCTCACCTCGTTCGTGCTGTCCGCGATACCGATCGGGATGATCGGCGGACTGTGGATGTTCTTCATCGGCCAGGTGCTGCCGCAGTATGGGTTCGACCCGACCTTCGACCTGGCGGTGGCGCTTATGTCATTCCTTGGCGGGTTCGGTACCGTGTCAGGCCCCGTGCTCGGCGCGCTGATCGTGGAGCCGCTACAGCAGTGGCTCACCCTGGAGTTCACCGCGAGCAGCCTGTCGTTGATCGCCGAGGGCGGCCTGTTCCTGCTCGTCATCCTGCTGCTACCACGCGGCATCATCCCGACCGCCGCGGAGCGGATCAGCAAGCTGCGGGCGAGCCGCCGTGCCGCGTCCGCACCCGATGCCATGCCCGCGGTGAGCGTGGGGGGCTCCTCGTGATACTCAAGACCGAGGGGATCACCAAGCGGTTCGGCGGCGTGCAAGCGCTGGACGACTGCGGGCTGGCCGTGGCGAAGGGCACCATCGCGGCCCTCATCGGCCCGAACGGCTCAGGCAAGACGACCTTGTTCAACGTGATCACCGGCTACGAGCGGCCCGACGCCGGCCAGGTGTACCTGAACGGCGCGCCGATCACCGGCAAGGACCCGGGTGCGGTGTTCCGCCTCGGGGTCGGCCGTACCTTTCAGCTGACGAGGATCTTCCCGAGGCTCACCGTGTTCGAGAACATGCTGGTGGCGTCGGTGCGGCGGTCCGGCGAGCGGCGCAAGGCCCTCGAACTGCTCGACTTCGTGGGCATCGCCGGTCATAAGGACGCGCTGGCCGGCAGCCTGTCTTACGGCCAGCGCAAGCTGCTCGAGCTGGCCTACATCCTGATCGCGGAGCCTTCGGTGATTTTGCTCGATGAGCCGGCCGGCGGGGTGAACCCGTCGCTGATCAACCAGATCGCCGACCGGATCAGGGAGCTGAACGCGAGCGGCACGACGTTCCTCATCGTCGAGCACAACATGGAGTTCGTCATGGGCCTATGCGAAACGGTCACCGTACTGGACTCGGGGACGGTGGTGGCATCCGGCCCGCCCGACATCATTCGCACCGACCGCAGGGTGCTTGACGCCTACCTGGGGGCCGATCCGGAGGAGGCCAGTGAGTAGCGCCCTGCATGTCGATGACGTGGTCGCCGGGTACGGCGGCGGCGATGTGCTGCGCGGCGTCAGCTTCGAGGTCCCGAGCGGCGGGATCACCTGTGTCGTCGGGCCGAACGGCGCGGGCAAGTCGACCCTGCTGTCCGTGATCAGCGGTCTGCTCAAGCCACGCCGGGGAGAGGTCACGCTGTTTGGCGAGCGGATCACCGGGCACACCCCGCGGCAGGTGCTCATGGCCGGCGTGGTACAGGTGCCGCAAAACCATAGCTTGTTCCGCGACATGACCGTGCGGGAGAACCTCGACCTCGGCGGCTACCTGTTGCCAGAAAAGCACAAGATCGGCGAGCGGATGGACGCGGTCTTTGCGATGTTCCCGCAGGTCGCGGAGTGGGCGGCCATGAAGGCCGGGTCGCTGTCCGGCGGGCAGCAACGGCTGGTGGAGTTCGCGCGCGCGCTCATGCTCCGGCCCCGGATGATCTTGCTCGACGAGCCGTCGATGGGCCTGGCACCAAAGACACTCGCCTCGGTGTTTGCCGCGATCCGGTCGATGAACGCCGACGGCACCACGATCCTGCTCGTCGAGCAGAACGCGCGGGCCGGTCTCAAGCTATCTAGCCACGGCGTCGTACTCGAGACCGGCCAGGTGCGGCTGTCGGGTACTGGCAAGGAGGTACTCGAGCACCCCGAGATCGGCGCGTTGTACCTCGGGGGAGCCGCTACCTCATGATCCCAGCGTCGAACTGCGTCTTGTCCGACGACCCGGCGCTCCGGCTTCCCGCCCGCAGTTCGGCCAGGTAGTCGCTGACCGGGCCCGCGGTGAGCATGGCGCTGCCCGCGCCGGCGATCTCGGCTGCCGCTGGCAGTAGTGCGTCGCATGCCTTAGCGGCGAGGGCCTGGTCGTCGAGGGCGATGGCGGCTCGGGCGGTGAGGCACCAGAGTGCCTCCGCCAGCAACCCGGGTGGCGGTTCCGGGCAGCGACGGAGTGCTTGTCGCGCCTCGGCGGTGTGGCCGGCGGTGCGCAGCAGCCAGGGGCGGGCCCAGGCGGTGTAGGGGCCCCAGTCGGTGTCACCGGGGAAATCGGCGGGTTCGCGCCGCCAGACGCGCAGGCATAGCAGCGCCAGGGGGAGCAGCCCGCGGGCGACTCCCGGCATGCCGGAATGATCGAGCAGGGTGGCGGCTTGCTGGTAGCTCGCCTCGGCATCGGCGGTATCCGCGGTTCGCATCGCCCGGTACCACCGGGTGAACACGGTAACCAGAGGTCTTTCGTGGACCTCGCCGAGCTGGTCCAGGACAGCGGACTGTTCATCAGCCTCGGCGAAATCGCCGAGCCCGCTCAGCGCCTGCAGCCTGATCAG
>JBEKHI010000017.1:0-41260 GCA_050012355.1 Streptosporangiaceae bacterium
GAACGGCGCCGTCGACGGGTCGTGGCATGCGGACCGCTGGGGCGTGGCGTTCGAGGTCTGCTTCCAGGACGAGGAACGGTGGGAGACGTTCCGCGGCCTGCCGGCCGTGCGGGCGGCGCTGGACGGTGTGCCAGATCCCGTCAACGGCCTGCTCATCTACCGCGGCCGGGGCGGGGGAGCAGGTGTCCGCGAGCCACGCGCCCCCCAGCCCGCGCCAATTTCGAGCGCTGTATCGCTGCCCGAACCGCAAGCCGAGCCGGCGTTGGAGCTCACCAGCATTTCGCCACCGGCTCCGGTACAGGTCAGGACGGCCGGAGTCCTGGGAAATCCGTGAAATCCTGAGGTATGCCACGCATAGCTTCACTGGAAGCGCTACAGCGTGCGGCTGCCGGGTTTGACATCGGGGACCTGGAGCTGATGATCGAGCCGTCGGCCGGGGAAGCGGCCCGCCGGTCACTCGATCAATCAGGCCTGCTGCTGCTCGGTGAAGTTCACGGCGTCAGGGAAAACCCGCTGATCATCCACGCGCTCATGCAGGCCTTCGGGCTGAGCGGCCTGGCGCTGGAGTGGCCCGAGGACCTTGCCGGGGTAATCAGCGTGTTCGCCGCCGGAGGCATGCTCGACGATCACCCATCGCTGTGGCTGGGGGACGGACGGATCACCGCCGGTCACCTGGCAGTCCTGCGCGAACGCGCTAAGGCCAAGGAGCTTGACCTATCGCTGTTCGACGGGACAACCGATGCTGGCGGGAGCTGGTCGCAGCGCGACGAGGCCATGGCCGGCCGGATCCTGGCCAGCGCGACGGCGGCATCCGGCACGCTCGCGGTCGCGGGCAACGCTCACACAGTCACCAGCCCCACGTCCCTGGGTGTCCCGCTCGGCGCCTGCCTGTCCCGGCGGCGGCCCGGCATCCTGGACATCCGCATCACCTACGGCCGCGGTGGCTTCTACAACGGTCGGCCCTGCCAGATCCACCCCAGCGTCAGCATCTGGCCCAACCAGGTCCGCCTGTACGAGGAACACGGAAGCCTCATCCTCGAACTGCCCACCGCCACCGAAGCAACCGTCCCGCACCGCCCCCAGCCATGGCCCCAGTTCGCCGCGTTCTGACCACGCCACAACCGGGGATCGCGGCCCACGAGCCGGATTAGCGCGTCGGCCACGCCCACGCCCGGATCTGGCTGAGCCATTCTGTCCCCAGCTGGCGTCCGTTCGGGAACTGGTCGCCTCGATCCCAGCGCCACGTTGTGATCATCGCCAGCACGAGGATCCGGCATTCGCGCATCTCGAGGTCTATGAACAGCAGCCCGCTCTTGGTGGTGAGCACGTTGCCCGGGTGCGGCTCGCCGTGCAGCAGTTGCTCGGCGACGCCGCGGTCGCCGATCACTCGTTTCAGGCTTCGCAGCGTGCCGCCAAGGAGCTCCCGGTCCGCGTCGGCGAGCGCCGGAGTGCGGTCGCGGCTCGCCACGAGCCGCTGAGCCTGCTCGACCCGATCCGTGAAGCGCGGCGCGGGGAGATCGAGCGTGCGCATGCCCGCATGCAGCCGCTCGAGCGCACTGGCGTAGTCCGCCGGTGAGACCGCTTGGGGTGACGTAGGTTCGTAGTAGGTCCACAGCGTGACCGCGAAACCATCACGCTCGTAGACCCGTGGCTCCACTCGAGGCTCGAGAGCGGCCACCGGGCTCCCGGATCCGGCGAGCCGCTGAGCAACGTCGATTTCGAACTGTGCGACCTGATGCTCGACCGGGGCCACCCGGGCAAGCACGTCACAAGGCAGCAGACGCAGAGTGAGCTTGTTCGAGTCCTGAAGAACGATCGCGTCATCGACTGCCAGGCCAAGTGATGAAGCGATCGAGGTGGCCGCAGCCACCGCACGCGGGCTCTCTGACGCCTGCAACCTCTCCTAGCCCCTCTGCCGTGAGCGCCCGCTGGGCGTCACTTGATAAGCCCAGGAGGAACCCGGAGCTCGTCGAGGTCATAGATGCCCTCAAGCGCCGGCGCGCTGACACTGGCCAGCTCAGACAACGGCCCGGGCAGAGCGTAGTCAATCGCATACCCCATACCGGGGATCATAAGGCTCCGCTGCGCGAGGTGGTGCCCGTCAGGCGTTGACGCTGCCGGTGCCCGGGGGCCCGGCCAGAATCGTCGGAACGTACTCGAGCAGCTGGATGCGACCGTCGAAGGTGCGACTGCTGATCATGTCCAGTGCGACATCGGGATAGCCGTCGTAGATCCGTTCCCGCCCGCTGCTCCCGGTGATAACGGGAAAGACAACCACGCGGAAGCGGTCCGCAAGACCGGCCTTGAGGAGAGAACGGCACAGGGTGAGGCTGCCTATGGTGCGCATCGACTTGGAGGCCTTGTCCTTCATCTCCCGCACGGCCTCAACGGGGTCTCGGGTCACGAGCCGCGTGTTCGCCCAGGAAAGGGACTCGCTCAGCGTGGTCGAGAAGACGACCTTCGACAGGGCCGCCAGGGTGTCGGTGCCTGGCTCGCCCTCGGCGGCGTATCCCGACATGACACGGTACGTGGTCGCACCCATCAGGACCGTGTAGTCCGCTTCTGGCTGCTCTCCCAGCCACGCAAGGTACTCGGGCCCTTCGAGCCCCCACCAGCCCGGCCAGCCGTCGGCAGCCGCGTAGCCATCAAGCGAAGTAATGAAGTCGATGAGGAGTTCCGCCATCGTAGTGTCCTTGTCCTCGGGTCTCAGATAACTGCTGCCATGGAAGCAGGAACAACGGTTAGGACATGCGACCGGACGAGAACTCATCGCCATGCGACATGCGAGCCTGGTCATCGAGGCGATCGCGGAGCCACGCGCCGACGAGGGAACCGCCGCCTGCCACCCGGAGGTCGCCGACACCCGGATCGCGCCGTATTTCCTCATCGTGCGGGCCAGGAAACCGCGAGCCTAGAGTTCGCGCACCACGATATCCAGCGCCGTCGGGGCGCCCGGTCCCTTGGCCTCGGGCCCCGGTTCGACCGTGTAGCCGAGACCGCGCAACACGTCGGCGAACTCGTCCGGCTTACCTGGTTGCTGCCCCGATTCCAGTAGCGCCCGGGTGAGCCGTCCCTTGGTCGCCTTGTTGAAGTGCGAGACCACGGCCCGCTTGACCACGCCGCCGACCTCACGCTCGTGCAGCACCCGCACGGTGACCGCGTTCGGGCCGGGCGTCCAGAGGCCGGCGTACGCACCCGATCGCAGGTCCACTACCAGCTGATCGCCGACGTGTGCGGCCAAGGGGTCGCGCAGCGCCTTGCGCCAGGCCGTCGACACCGAGCCCGTGGCAGCCAGCTTCACCCCCGCGGAGCAGCGGTAATGCGGGATCCGGTCACCGGGCCGTAGTACTCCCCACAGGCCGGAGAAGATCAGCACCTGGTCGGTCGCGACTCCTTGTCGGCGTAGCGTGGGCAAGTCGAGCGCGTCGTACAGTACGCCGATGTACACCTCGGCTGCCTCGCCGGCGGGCGCCGAGCCGAGTTCCCGGTTGTGAGCCAGTTCACCCGCCTGGCCCTCGCTGAGGCCCAGCGTCTGCAGCGCGGTCGCCCGCTTCCCGCGGGCCACCCGGACGAGTGCCTTAAGCAGCTTGGCCCGGGTCGGCGCGAGCTCGGGCAGCGCGAGAGAACTGAGCTCGACCGGGGCTGAGTCAGCCGGGAAAGCCTTGGTCTCCGACGGCGGAACGAAGATAAGCATCGTGAACGGTTCCCGAATAGATCGCTGAGATTCTGGCCCACCTTAGCGGCAGACCGCTGGCCAGCGGGAACCGGCAGGCCGGTAACACCGGCGGCGTGTACGGACGCCCCGGCCAGTAGGGCCATTCCTCGAACCAGGTGCACTGGCCGTCGTCGGCGAGCCGGATAATCCACAGATCGCGGTACTCCTGGCTGGCCGGATTTCCGTAGCGGACCTCGGCCCGGACCACCGCCGTCAGGCCATCGACGGCGAGGATGTCAGTGGTCAGGGTGAAGACCTCGTCGGGGCCCTCTCGTTCTTCGTCCCACATCCGCTTGATCGCGTCCAGGCCGATGACGGGCTGTTCGTAGGGGGACTGCCGATAGGTGGCGTCGCCGGTGAACAGCCGAGCGAGGTCGCCAGTACCCGGTGCCCGCCAGGCGGCCTCGTAGCCGGCCAGCCAGCGGCTCACCGATGCGCGGTCGGTCACCTTGGTCAGTTCCCGGCTCCGTTGCCTGTCTGATCCAGCGCGGCCTGCACAGCGGTGACCGCGGCGTCGATCGCGGCCCGAGCGGTCAGCGCGCTGGTGTGCGCACGGTCGATCTCACCGAGACTGATGCAGTCGAACGCCACCCGTGCGTCGTGAATAGCCGTCTCGAGCTCACGGGTGGCTTCCTGCAGTACCGGGTCCTGGGTCACGTCGTCCGGAATCATCATCGGCTCCCTTCTGTGGCTCCTTGGCCAACGGATCTACCCAGCGAATTCGCGGTCATGTCCAAGATCATCGGCGACCCGTCGACCGGTCGGACCGCCAGACAACCCGGCAGGCCGGACGTTATAGTTTCACGCGAGGTGTCATCGCCATATCGAACAAAACGGACGGCGGCAAGTGGCTGACGCGGCACCCGATCCCAGGTTCAACTCGAAGGTTCCGAACATAGCCAGTTTCTCGACATCGGCACCGGCATCCCGGCCGCCAACAACACGCATGAGGTCGCCCAGGCTCTCGCGCCAGAGAGCCGGATTGTCTACGTTGACAACGACCCGGTGGTGCTGTCGCACGCGAAGGCCCTGCTGAGCAGTACCCCGGAAGGCAAGTGCGCGTACCTCGACGCCGACCTGCGCGACCCCGCCCCGATCCTGGCCGAGGCCGCCAAGACACTGGACTTCAGTCAGCCGATAGCGGTGATGCTGATAGCGATCCTGCATTGGCTCCCGGACGAGGCCGACCCGGGCCGCGTCGTCACCGAGCTGATGGACGCGGTGCCGACCGGGAGTTACCTGGTGTTGTCCCACATGGCGAGGGATGTCAACGCCGAGGTGCGGGCCGAGACGAGCGGGCGGGTTGGCCAGTTCATGAAGCCACCAACGTTCCGTGACCGCGGGGTGGTCAGCCAGTACTTCGACGGACTTGAGCTAGTGGACCCCGGCATCACGCTGGTCTCCGAGTGGCGGCCGGATAGCGAACTCGAGGCGAAGTCGCCGGCCTACCTGTGGAGCGGCGTGGCCAAGAAGGCGTAGCTACTTCTTCACGGCGACCGTCAGGCCATCGCCGATCGGCACCATGACGAGATCTACCCTGTCGTCGGCGGCGGCTATGTCGTTCATCTGCCGGACGGCGAGCACGTTGCGATTGTCGTTGCCCGCGTCGAGCACCCGGCCGTGCGAGAACGTGTTGTCCACCAGGATCAGCCCGCCGGGCCGGGTGCGCGGCACCACCTCGGTCCAGTACTCGGGGTAGGAGATCTTGTCAGCGTCGATGAACACCAGGTCGAACGGCGGGTCCGGCGGCAGCGAGCGCAGCGTGTCCAGCGCCGGCCCGATCCGCAGCTCGATTCGGTCCGCCAGCCCGGCCTTCTCCCAGTAGCCACGGGCGATAGCGGTGGACTCGGCGTTGACATCGCAACACAACAGATGTCCGTCGTCAGCCAGGCCCCGTGCGATACAGACCGACGAGTAGCCGGTAAAAGTACCCAATTCCACGCCATAACGAGGGTGCGTAATTCTCGAGAGCAACTCCAGCAACGTCCCTTCCTCAGGGGGTACCTGCAGGCCGGTCTCGTTGGGATACCGTTCGGCCGTCTCGGCGGCGAGTTCCCGCAGCAACGGATCAGGGGGAGTGCTGTGCGCGGTGAGGTAGATGTTCAGTGCGAGACTGATCTGCTCGCTGCGCTGCGCCATACCTCAATGGTAGTAGCATGCGGCGCGGCCCCGCCGCCTGGCTTTCCGTGGCGGGTGATCTGGCGCAGCCGCGAGTCCGGACCGGGCTCTCACGCTCTAGAGTCGAGCGTCAAGCGGGGCGCCGTGCCAGCGCCAGTGCCCGAGCCGCGGGTGACCGGGCAGGTCGGTGCGGCCAGTTGCCCATTGCAGGGCTTCCCACGAATCCGTGCTGGCCAGGTCCTCGGGCAGGTGCGGGAACAACCGGGTGAGCAAGGCGCGGCACGTGTCACGGTCTGGTTCGAGGGGAAGGCCGAGGCCTTGGGCGATGTCATGACCGTGCAGGAGTGCCTCGACGCATCCCATCGCGGCGAATCCTTCCGGGTCCGCGAGCCCGGTGGGATGGTAGGCGCGGGTGCCCGCCGGAGCCACCCGCACCGCGGCGACCAGGATCCGGCCGCCCGCCTCGGCGAACTCCAGTACTTCAGCCGCGGTCGCGTCCTTATCGGCGCTGGCCAAGAACCGCACGTACCGTTCGGTAGGCCGGATGGCGAGCTGGGCAGCATACGACAGCAGGCAATCGCCGATGTGCTCAGCCGTATGCCAGCAGTCCCAATCCACATCACCCGCCCGCACCGACCAGTCCCGGCTGGCACCGGGACGCAGGGCGGACACGACGCCGGATATCGCCGCGTCAAGGTCGTCGGCCGTGACAGTCATGTGCCCTCTTGAGGTCGGCGGCGTATATATCCCAGGACTCACCGGACGGCAGGCAGCGCGGCCCCGCCGCAACCTGAGAACCCCCCGTTCCGGATGAACCCAATCGTCTCAGCACGAACCACCGGGCGCGGGCACTTTCCGCGAACCGTGCGCGGCAGCGGACCGATTCTGGGCGGTGCGACGCTGACCAGCAAAGATTCGGGGCAGTGCCGCACCCACCAGCAATGGGGCACCAGTCAGGAGATCACACCAGAAACATCTGAACCATTAGCACTATGAACATCAGCAGTGCACGCCGTGGGCGCGGCAGCGGATCCGGGCCCGCCACCACCCCGCAGCCCCGGGAGTCAAAGCAGTTGCGCAACGGATCCCGGCCGCTGAGACTGGCCTCATGATCGCGAGGCTTTCCCGCGCTGCCGCGGAGAGCGGGTCGTCTCGGCTAGCCCGGGCGGTGACGGAGGTCTTCTCGCCCCCGGTTCTGATCACCGCGCTGTTCCTCGCGGTGGGCTGGCATGACGCCGGGAGCCGCGGACTGGCGTGGGGCCTAGCCGGTGCCGGTTTCGCAAGCATCGGGCCGTCAGCCGTTATCGTCGTCGGCGTCCTGCGCGGCCGGTTCACCGACCACCACCTTGCCCTGCGCGAGCAGCGCGCGGCGCCGCTGACAGCGGCCGCGGTGATGGTGGCCGCCGGGATCGTGGTGCTCGCCGTCACCGGCGCGCCTCCGGACCTGGTCGCGGTGGAGGCGGTCATGCTCGGCGGACTTGTCATCACCGTTCCGGTGACGCTGGTCTGGAAGGTCAGCCTGCACACCGGGGTAGCCGCCAGCATCGCGGCCGTGCTGACGATCGTGTTCGGCGCGGTGGCCATCGCCGGGTGGGCGGTGGTGGTGCTGGTCGGCTGGTCGCGGGTGCGGCTCGGCGCGCATACCCCGGCTCAGGTGGTCGCGGCCGCTCCGGTGGGCGCGGCGATCGCGGTACTCATCTTCGCCCTGGTCAGATAGCGGGGGAGTACTGGACGCCCGTGCTCTCCTGCGAGTCGGACCACAGCCGGGCCGCCAGCTCGGTGTCGCGTGCCTTAGCTGGCACGGTGACCCGCACCGGATAGCCCCTGAATGTCCAGCGCGGCCCGTAGAGTTCACCGCCCCGGGCATCGGGGTCGGTGGCGGCGCGCAGGATGGGCAGCGCGCCCATCGTCGCGCGTTGCGCAACCAACGGGGCGCTGAGATCAGCGGCGATCCGGATCGCTGTCGGCAGATGCCTCGTCAAGCCGGTGCTGGCGTACCCCGGATGGGCCGCCAGCGAACTGGTTTCCTTCCCCGCGGCGGTCAGCCTGCGCTGAAGCTCGAGCGCGAACATCAGGTCGGCGAGCTTGGAGTCGGCGTAGGCACCCGTCGGGGTGTACCTGGACGAGGGCGGGTATTGACCGCGCAGGCCGACCACGCTGGTGAGGGTTACCACGCGGGAGCCGGGCACACTGAGCATCAGGTCGAGCAGCAAGCCGGTCAGCGCGAAGTGCCCCAGATAGTTCGTGCCGTACTGCAGCTCGAAACCGTCCTCGGTGGTGGACGCCGGTGTCATCATCACGCCCGCGTTGTTCACCAGCAGGTCGACGCGATCGAGCGTCGCGTGCAATTCGGCGGCCGCCTCACGTACCGAGGCGAGTGAGGCCAGGTCAAGCCGGACGTGACTGGCGTCTCCGCCTAGCTGGCTCACCGCCCGCGCCGCCTTGGCCGGGTCCCGGCTGGCCAGCACGACCCGCGCTCCCTGGCCAGCGAGCACCCGAGCGGTTTCGAAACCGAGGCCGGTGTTCCCGCCGGTGATGACGGCGATCCGGCCCGCCTGGCTGGGGACGTCGGCGGTGGTCCAGGCGGCCATGGTCACCTCACGTCTACCGAGAACGCGTTCGTGGCTAGTCCTTGCCCACCCTGCCATAGCTCGAATCCGGCCTGCACGTCGATGAGATACCAGTTCGGCTGCAGATAACCGCGCTGCAGCGCGTCCTGCGCGAACGCGGCGATGTCGAGCCCAGCTACCTGGCTCACCGGGCTGGTGGCCTGGTACGACACGGTGGGCGCCGAGTTGCCCGACCCGTAGCCGAACCAGACCTGGTAGCTCCGGCCGCCGATGCTGGTGATGCCTTGCGGGGTCCCGAGTGGCCGCACCGAACCGTCGTCCGCGAGCCAGATCATCATCTCCGCGCCGTCCGGCGCTCCCGAGGTCCAGGCTGTGGTGTTGAACCAGATGTCGTACGCGACGTCGTACCGGCCGCCAGCCGGCTGGGTGGTCGTCCAGTCCGAGGTCACCGTTCCGTCGTTCAGGTCGCTCACCAGGCGCGGCAGGCCGCTGCGCCGGGTGCAGGCTCCGTAGAAGCAGCCGTGGGACATCGACGGGTAGCCGCCGGGGGAGCCGTCGGCCGGCATGCTGATCTTCGTCGTGGCGACGCTGAACGACGGGGCGGCCGCGTCATAGGAGATGCACTCGGTGGCGGCTGAATTCCACTCATCGTTTTGAAGGACAAATGTTCCACCCGCTACGGACCGGTGCTGGTTCCCGCAGAGCTGGGCCGGGGCCGACGATCTGTTGACTATGACCACGATCAGCACGACGACGAGGAGCAGGGCCGCGGCGACCGCGGCGATGGCGCTGCGGTTCCGGCGGGGCGGGACGGTCACGGGCACACGCACGAAGGTACCGTCTGCCCCTGGCGTGGCGGGTGGAACGCCACGCCAAGGGGCGCGTCAGGCGGGCGCGGGCGCCGCCTCGGCGGCCCACCAGCGCCTGCCCTCGGCGGGCAGCGTGTAGATCGGGTCGTAGTACGCGTACTCCCTGCTCAGGGCGAGCTGGTCGCTGGCCTCGATCCCGGTTCGGTAGTTCTTCGTCCAGTACGAGATGCCGAGCGCGGCGTCGTACCTGGACACCTGGTGCACCCAGCGCTTGCCGACGTACGGCACGTCGCACACCACGCGCGGGGTCGCGAAACCGGGCAGGTAGCCCATCAGGTCATGTTGCAGAGCCTGGGCCTCGGCGATCGATAGCCGCCAGTGCTCGCTGCCGGGGATCATGTCGCACATGTAGAAGTAGTAGGGCATGATCTGCGCCTCGTCCAGCAACGCGAAGCACAGGTCGAGCAGCGCCGGGAGGCTGTCGTTGACGCCGCGGAGCAGGACACCCTGGTTGCGCACGTCGCGGATGCCGGTGTCCAGCATGGCTCGCACCGCCTTGGCCACCAGCGGCGTGACCGACTGCGCCGCGTTGACGTGGGTGTGGATCGCGATGTTCACGCCGCGGGCGCGGGCGGTGCTCGCCAGCCGTTCCATGCCGGCCCGCACCTCATCCGACAGCCAGTGCTGGGGGAGTCCCATCAGCGCCTTGCTGGCCAGCCGGATGTCGCGGATGTTGTCGATGTCGAGCAGCGCCGCGACGAACGCCTCGAGCCGGGGCCATGGCAGGTTCGCCACGTCCCCGCCGGAGACCACGACGTCGCGCACGCCCGGAGTCGCGCGCAGGTAATCCAGCATCGCTCCGAGCCGGTCGTCCCGGCTGGCGGCGAACTTGAGCTTGGGATATCCGGTGGTCGAGTTGCCGACCAGGTCCATCCGGGTGCAGTGCCCGCAGTACTGCGGGCAGGTCTGCAGCAGTTCGGCGAGCACCTTGGTGGGGTAGCGGTGGGTGAGGCCTTCGACCGCCCACATCTCCGCCTCGTGCAGCGAGTCGCGCTGCGCGTAGGGGTGCGAGGGCCAGTCGTCGTGCCGGTCGCTGGCGACCGGGAGCATGTACCGGCGCACCGGGTCCTGGTAGAACGCGTCCGTGAAGCCCGCTTTGTCGGGGCTTTTGTCTGGGACCATCGTGTTCAGCATCTGCGGGGGGAGCAGCATCGACATCGTGGCCTGCTCGGCCTGGTCGCGCTGCAGGTCGGTGAGGAACTCATCGTCCAGGCCGGGTCCGATGACGCTGCGGAGCTGGCGCGCGTTCTTCACGCAGTGCGCCCGCTGCCACTGAGCGGACTCCCACTCGGTTGGGGTGACCTCTGCCCACCCCGGGAACCGGCGCCAGTCAGGCTCGGTCAGCTCACGCCTCTGATACACGTATGGCTGTTCGGTCATGACCACCTCCGGCTGTAACATGTGCGTCACATTCCTGTCTTGCGAAAGATCGTACTGTATGCGACCCGTATTGAAAGAATATTTCCTGAATGAGGGGTCTGTCCAGAGCGAGTTAGGGCGTCGGCCTGACGGCCGCTAGAAACCGCGGGTCTTAGGCTTGCGCCGCGCTGAGCAACTCGGCCCGCGTGAGGATCGCGTGTGCCCGCCCGTCGCGCAGTACCAGGGCCGTGTCCGGCCCGGTGTGCCCCGGGCCGAGCGCCTCCAGTGCGTCGCGCACGGACTGCCCGGCTCCGACCGTCGGCGGCGGCACCTGCGCGTGCGCGGTGATCGGGTCGTCGCCCTGAATCCGGCCGGCGGCCAGGTCGGCGGCGAGCCGTTCGGGCCGGAACGAACCGATGACCTCGGTCGCGGTAAGACCGTGCGGCCGGCTGATCCTCGGCAGCACGACCAGAGCCGTGCCGTCCCTGGTTACCGCCAGGGCGTGGGCGACGGTCGCGGTGCTGTCAACCGTGACGAGTCCCCCGCCTTCAGCGAGCACGTCGGCCACGGTGCGCGCGCCATCCAGCGGTTCCTCCAGGAAACCCCAGCGGCGCATCCAGACGTCGCTGAATACCTTGGACAGGTAGGACCGCCCCGAGTCCGGCAGCAGCACGACGACTAGGTCCGACGGACCGAGCTCGCGGGCGACCCGCAGCGCCGCCGCCAGTGCGGTCCCCGAAGACGGGCCCGCCAGCAGCCCGTCTTCGCGAGCCAGCCGCCGAACGGTGTGCAGTGAGTCCCGGTCGCTTATCCGCTCGAACTGGTCTACGACATCGGCGTGGAATGACTCCGGCCAGTGGTCCTCTTCCGTCTCCGGGTGGAGGAAGTGGCCGATGCTCTCCACGTAGTACGGGCTGCCGTCGCCGCCAGAGTACGTGGAGTTCTCCGGGTCGGCCCCGATGATCCGCACCGTGTTGCCAGAGACTTCCTTGAGGTACTGGCCGGCACCGCTGATCGTGCCGCCGGTACCGACGCCCGCGACGAAGTGGGTGATCCGCCCCTCGGTCTGCTGCCAGATCTCCGGCCCGGTCGTGCGGACATGCGCCAGCGGGTTGGCCGGATTGTCGTACTGGTTGGCAAGCCACCCGCCGGGCGTGTCGTCGGCGAGGCGCCGGGCGACGTTGAACAGGTGATCGGGGTGCTGCCGGGGCAGCGTGCTGCTCCCGATGATCACCTCCGCGCCATAGGCGCGGAGAATGTCGGACTTCTCCGGGGCCGAGCGGTCGGACACGACGACCTTCACCCGGTAGCCGCGGTGCCGGCCGATGATTGCCAGGCCGATACCGGTGTTGCCCGAGGTGGCCTCGACGATGGTGCCGCCGGGGCGCAGCAGCCCATCCCGTTCGGCTGCATCGACCATCGCCAGCGCGGCCCGGTCCTTGACGCTCCCGCCCACGCTGAAGAACTCGGCCTTGGCATAAACCGGGGCCGCGATACCGTTCCCGAGCCCGCGCAGCCGGAAGAGCGGGGTGCCGCCGATCGCGTCGGCGATGGATTCAAAGACGAGTGCCATCGCCCACCTCATACCCAAAAGCCAGCAACGGCTGACCATGGCCCGGGACCGTGCGTGTCTCACGCTCGGTCAGCCGGGCGAAGCCCAGCACGTAGTAGAGCTGGTGCGCACCGGTCATATCCGGGGCGCTGTTCATCACGACCCGAGTGGCGCCGCGCTCGGCCGCCAGCGCGATCACGTGCTCGACAAGCAGCCGCCCGATGCCGCGCCGGCGGGCGGCCGGGGCGACGGCGAGCATCCGGAAGTCCAGCTCCCCGTCCCGGCTGAGCACGCTGATGTGTCCGCCCGGCCTGGGCGTAGCTACCGTGCCGAGAAGCTGACCGGTGTGCCGGTCGACGGCCACCCAGACCTGGTGCTCAGCGGCCCGCGCCGCGACCGCGCGCAGGTTCTCGCGGTAATGATCGGAGATGTCGTAGTCGTGGCCGTAGGCGGCCTCGCTCAGCTCACCGATCGCCTCGTATTCGCCTGGGTCAGCCAGCCGGACCAGGACGTCAGACATGAGACGTCCAGATCGCCGGAAAGCCGTCCAGCCGGACACAACCCACAGTCATGCCTTAAGACTAGGCAATTTCCTCCATTGCCGATAGGATAAATAGGAAGGGGGTCGTTCCCGCGAAACCGCTGCGCCGCTGATAACAGCAAGAAGCGGGGTGCGGGCCGACGGGGGCTTGGGCGTCGTTGGACGCCGACTGCTTAGAACCGGCGCTGACCGCGGCCGGGCTGTAATCCCGTGACGGTCTGCAGGCTGTCCGGGGTTACCGGCTCGCCGCAGTGCCGGCAGGTGCGGTCCACGGCCAGCAGCTGCCCGCAGTCATGCAGAACGCGGGTGGCCGGTGTCTCCACCGCCCACTTGTCGCCCCATTCGCGGAGGGCGGTCATCACCGGGAAGAGCTCGAGGCCCGCCTGGGTGAGGTGATACTCATAGCGCGGCGGGTGCTCGCTGTAGAGCCGCCGTTCGACGATCCCGGCGTTCTCGAGCTTGCGCAGCCGGTCCGCGAGCATGTCGCGGGAAGCACCCGTGTAGGCGGCGATCCGCGCGAACCGGTGCACGCCGCTGCCCATCTCGCGGACCGCGAGCAGGGTCCAGCGCTCGCCCAGGATCTCCAGGGCGGAAGCGATCGAGCACGGCCGCACGCCGAGCGGCTGGTCAGCCAAGACGATCGGTTCGCTCATCGCGGTAACCCCTCCAGCGTGTCAGTTGCGTTTTCCTACAGACTACCGCTAGCCTGGTGTCTGTTGGAAATTCCAACAGACTGATGGAGGGGCATGCACATGACACAGCTCATTGGTTCGGTCGTCCTGGTGACCGGGGCGAACGGGGGACTGGGAACCGAGTTCGTCGGCCAGGCGCTGAAGCGTGGTGCCGCCCGGGTCTACGCCACCGCCCGGAATCCGCGCGAGTGGCAGGACAGCCGGGTGGTGCCGCTCCGGCTGGACGTCACCGATCCCGCGTCGATAGCCGACGCCGCGTCGGCCGCCGCGGACACCACCGTCGTGATCAACCACGCGGGCACCGCTGGCGGGGAGAGCCTGCTGACCATGCCGTTCGATCAGATCCGCGCGATCTACGAGGCGAATGTCTTCGGCCCGAGCGCGGTGGCGCGGGCCTTCGCGCCGGTCTTGGCCAAGACCGGCGGCGGCGCCCTCGTCGACATCCACTCGGCGCTGAGCTGGCTCGCCAGCCCGGGGGCGTACTCCGGGACCAAGGCGGCGCTATGGTCGGTCACCAACACGCTGCGGCTCGAGCTCGCCGGCCAGGGAACCCAGGTCGTCGGCGCGCATCTCGGCTACACCGACACCCCGATGATCGCGGGCAAGGACGTGGACAAGGCGGACCCGCGCGACATCGTCGCCGCGATCTACGACGGGCTGGAGGCCGGCGAGAGCGAGGTCCTCGCCGACGACACCAGCCGCTGGGTCAAGCGTCAGCTATCGGAGCCGCTCAGCGCGCTCTACCCGGGCGTCAAGTAGCGGACGAGCCGGCTGGCGGGGACGCTCCTTACTGGGCAGGAACCGGGTAAGGACGGCCATCGCCGCTATGAGACCGAGCCCGATCCACATCACGACCGCGCTAGCGTCGGCGTACCCGGTGCGCGGGAGCGAGGCGAAGAACACCGCGCCGATCGAGGCGAGACCGGCCGACCCGGCGAACTGCTGGATCGTGTTGACCGTGCCCGAGGCGGCGCCGGCTTGCGACGGCCGGACGGCGGCGAGGGTGGCGCCCAGGTAGGCGGTGAGGATCAGGCTGTTGCCGGCGCCGACGACCGCGAGCCCGATAACCAGCACCGCGACGAGACCACCCGAACGGTGACCGGTCTGCAGGGCGAGCGCGAGGCCGAGCACGCCGGCGCCGCTTATCAGGCAACCGAGCCGGATCACCGCCGGGGCACCCCAGCGACCGACCAGGCCGCGCCCGGCCAGCGCGCTGATCATCGCGGCGAGGGAGAACGGCCCGAAGCTCAGGCCGGCCCGCAGCGGCGTGAAACCCAGCCCGTCCTGCAGCAGCAAGCTCAGCACGAACATGGTGCTGGTGAAGAACGCCATGAACGCGACCGCGATCCCGAGCCCGGCGCGAAACACCGGCGAGCCGAACAGCGACAGGTCCACCAGCGGGCTGCCGCCCCGGCCCGCGAGGGCCCGCTCATAGCGCAGCGCCGCGACCATGAACGGCACCGACAAGGCGAGCAGCAGCCACGTCCACCACGGCCAGCCGACGCTATCACCCAAGGTCAGCGGTACCAAGGCCGCGGCTAGGGCCGCCGAGATCCCGATAACGCCACCCACGTCGAGCGACGGGCGCTGGCCGCTTCGCAGGTCCGGCAGCAGCCGCCGCGCGAACCCCAGCACCACCAAGCCCACCGGCAGGTTGATGAAGAACAGCACCCGCCAGCCGAGCCCGAACACGTTGGCGTCCAGGATCAGCCCGCCGAGCACCTGGCCGGCGACGCCGCTGATGGCGCCGGTCACCCCGAAGTAGGCGAGGGCCGCGGACCGTTCTTCGGCCGGGAAGACCGCGGTGATAAGAGCCAGTACTTGAGGGACCATAACGGCGGCCGCCAGTCCCTGGGCCACCCTGGCGGCGATCAGTTCGGCTGGTGTCGCGGACAGGCCGCACAGCAGCGAGGCGGCGACGAAGGCGGCCATGCCCCACAAGAACAGCCGCCGGTAGCCGAACAGGTCGCCGAGCCGCCCGCCGGTGACCAGTCCGGCCGCGTAGGCGAACGCGTAGCCGCCGACGATCAATTCGAGGGCGACCGGCCCGGCACCGAGGTGCACGCGCAGCGACGGCAGTGCCACGTTGACCACGTTGAAGTCGAAGGAGTAGATGAACGTCGCCGAGAGAATCACCGGCAGCATGCGCCAGCGGCGCGGATCAGGAACCATACCGCTGGTTATACCAATCGTTGGCATTGCCAGTCAATGGTTGTTCCAGTAAGATTGTGAGCGTGACTACCGCTGAGACGATCTCGGACACCCTGCTCCCGGCTTCGCTGCGCCGACGGGAGACCTTCGCACTGATCAAGCTGGCGGCGCTGGTCCGGCAGGAGTGCGCCGAGAAGCTGGCCGGGACGGGGCTGAGCCAGCATCAGCACGCGATCTTGTGCTGCCTCGAGGAGTTCGGGGCGACGTTCCAGAAGGACATCGCCGTCCGGCTCGGGATCGACAGCGGCGACATCGTGGCGTTCATCGACGGGCTCCAGGCCAGGGGGCTGGTGGTGCGGCGCCGGGATGAACGGGACCGGCGGCGGCAGATTCTCACGATCACCGCCGGCGGATCACAGGCGCTGGCCGAGGCGGAGGAACTGTACGGTCAGGCCGAGTCCGAGCTGCTCGGCGTGCTCTCGCCTTCGCAGCGGGAAGCACTGCACGAGGCAGCGTTGCTGGTGTTGTCGGCGCACGCGCCGGAGAGCTGGCTGGCCGAGGACGAATGAGACGCCGGCTACCTCTGACGGGGTAACTGCAGGGTCGCGGCGGTTTGCCCGGCAGCGCTCACCGTCACGGTACCGGCCCATGCGCAGCCGCACTGGGAGGCGTCATCCAAGGCAGCGATCTCGCCGATCGTGACCTGTGCGGAGCCGGGCGTCCATGGCGACAGGACGGGCTGGCACGGCTGGGGGGTGAGGACGCCATCCGCGTCTGCCGTAGCCGGGGCAACCTGCGGGTTGGATAGTGACATGCACATCCCGAACGGCGGCACGTTCGCGGTGGCGGCGTCGGTCACCACGCCCGCCGGGCTGCCCGCCGACGTCTGGGTTCCCGCGGCGCTGAACGTCGCGGGCGAAGTGCCGAATGAGCACTGCAGCACTGCCCCGGTACACACTAGGTTCGGCACGGTGTCAGTCTAGGAGCCCGGGACCGCCGCGAGACGCCCGCGCTGCTGCCCCGAGACCGCGCTTGACGCTGCTCGGTGGGTTCGGCCTGTACGTGGGTCACGATGAGGTGTACCTGCCTCCGTCCCCCCAGCGGCTGCTGGCGTTGCTCGGGCTGCATGAACGGGCGCTGCGCCGTGGCTATGTCGCGGGATTGCTGTGGGGCGACTCGACCGAGACGCACGCGAGCGGATGCCTGCGGTCGGCGCTATGGAAGCTCCGGGTAGCGGGGCTCGGCGTGGTTCAGGCCATCGGCGACAACCTGACGCTCTCCCCGGACATCTGTGTCGACGTTAATTCCCTGTCTCCAGCCGGGCCGATGGTCCGCGCGCCCTCCGTGCCCACGGGATCGGCAAGTTGGCGGTATGCCGCATATGCCGCTTCTATAAAATCCATGACCGTTTCTATTGCGCTCCGGTCGCCGGCCCTCGCGGCACCTGCGCCCGCTATGTACGGTTATGCACATCGCCCGGCGTGGCTGGCGGCGGACGTGATCATGGTGGGTGCTGCATTGCCCGCACTCTTTGCCCGGTAGTGCAGCACCCACCATGATCACGGGCTGGCGGGATGGCCTGACCCGCGCACGAGCAGTGCGCTTTGAGATCCATTCCCGCCGAGAATGTGCCTCCGGCCCCGGTCAAAACGGCGACTCGCAGTTCTTTGTCGGCGTCGAACTCGTCGACGGCGTCCCGGATGCCCTGGGCGACGGGGAGGTTGATGGCGTTTTCGCCTCTGGGCGATTGACCGTTATCACGAGCATGGCGTTGCGACCCTCGGTGATGACTCGGTGTTCCCGCAAGCCACCGCCCCATCAATGTCGGCCGTCCGGCTACTAACGATTCTGATTCGTGCCACGGCGGAGGACCGCACCTAGTCCAGGCGGCCGGACCGGTCCGCGATCGCGTGGCCGAAGTCGGCGGCGAACCGCGTCGCCTCCTCCGGCCGGAGGGTGGCGAAGCAGATCCGCACCCCGGGTGCCGCCGCGATGCGAAACCGGCGGCCAGGTGCCACCGCCCATCCGGACGAGGCCAGCGCCGACGTGACCCGGTCCTCGTCCGGTACCGGTACCCAGCTGGTGAACCCCGACCGTCCGGTCGCGGTGATACCGCGGTCCGCCAGCGCCGACCGCAGGGCCAGCCCGCGCGCCGCGTACACGCGCGCCGCCTCGAGGACGGGGCCGGGGGAGTCCCACAGGTCCGCGACGATCTCCTGCAGCTGGTAACTGACCCAGCCGGTGCCGAGCGCCTGCCGCCCGGCTATTCGCGAGACCGTCGTCTCGTCACCCGCCAGCACCGCGACCCTCAGGTCAGGACCAAGAGATTTGGAGACAGAACGAACATGGGCCCATCGTCGCTGGCCCCCGGTCGCCGACTGCGGGGGAACCCCCGCGACCGGGCCGGCGTGATCGTCCTCGATCACGCCCGCCGCCGGGAATTCCCGCAGCACGTCGCGGAGCCGCTGGGCCCGCTCCTGGTCCCAGGCGGCGCCGGTCGCCGCCTGAGCGCGCGGTGTGACGATCACGGCGGACGCTCCGCGGCCCAGCGCGGACGCCAGCCCCTCCGGCTGGATTCCCCAGCTATCGACCGGGACCGGGACCGCGGTCAGCCCCATCGCGGCGAGCAGGTCGAAGGTCACCGCGTGGCCGGGATCCTCGACCGCGACCCGGTCACCCGGCATCAGCCAGGCGGATAGCACCCGCTCGATCGCGTCGAGTGCGCCACTGGTGACGGCCAGGTTGGTGGCGTCCACGCCGTCACCGGTCAGCTGCCGCGCGGCGAGCGACCGCAGCCGGGGCGCCACCGGTTCGGCTGGGTAGAGCGGTGACCGCCGGACGGCCCGCTCGGGCATCATCGGCAGCAGGTCCGGGTCGGGAGCGCCGCTGATCAGGTCCCGCGTTCCAGCGGGAGCGCGCAGCAGGCTGCGGGTGCTGACCGGCGGGGCCGGCCGGATCGTGGTGCCCGCCCGCCCGGAGCCGGTGACCAGGCCGCGCCGCCGCAGCTCGGCGTAGGCCGCGGCGGCCGTCGCCGGACTGACACCGAGCTCGGCCGCTAGCGCGCGCACCGCGGGCAACCGGTCGCCTGGCCGCAGATCTCCGGTCCGCACGGCAGCCTCGACAGCCGTCGATATCTCCCTGGCGCCCCGTGCGCCACTGAGATATCGTACTAGTGTGTCCACAAAACGTACTATAACATTCTCTGGACGACGGTATGAGATCGACGACGATCCAGCTCGGGTCGATCCGGACGCCGCCGTCGCGTTCCTGACCACGGAGGCGTACTGGGCGCGCTGGCGCACCGCCGAGGTGATCAAGGAGCAGATCCGCGCGGCCTGGCGAGTGATCGGCGCCTATGACGAGACCGGAGCGATGGTGGGTTTCGCCCGCGCGTTCGGCGACGGGATGTCCGCCTACCTGAGCGACGTATACGTGCTGCCGCAACACCGGGGGACCGGCCTTGGCAAGGTGATCGTGACGGCCATGATCGAGGACGGCCCGGGCGCGGAGTTCCGCTGGATGCTGCACACCTCGGACGCGCACGGGCTGTACCGCCAGTCAGGCTTCGCCGCCCCGGACAGCCGCTACCTGGAGCGTCCGAGCAGCCGCGCCATCGTCGCAGAGGCCGAGACGCCCGCCGGCGACCCGCTGGACACCGGGACGCTGACCGGCGACCACGTGCGGCTCGAACCGCTCGGCTACCAGCACTCCAGCGGCATCCTGGCCGCCGCCCAGGGTGGCGGCGACCTGTACAAGTGGGTGAGCTACCTCGTGCCCGCGGACCCCGACCGGGTGCGCCAGTTCATCGAGGTGGCGCTGCGCTCCCGGGACCAGCGCACCGCCGTTCCCTACGCCGTGGTGCGCAACGCCGACGACACGGTCATCGGCTCCACCAGGTTCCACTATCTCGACTACTGGCCCTGGCAGGACGCCGGCCTGCCGAAGGACGATCCGCGGGTGCCCGACGTGTGCGAGATCGGCTGGACCTGGCTGAGCAAGGACGCCATCCGCACCGCCGCGAACACGGAGATGAAGCGCCTCATGTTCGGCTACGCCTTCGAGACATGGGGCGTCGAGTCGGTCTGCCTGCACGCCGACGCCCGCAACGAACGGTCCCGCGCGGCCATCGAGCGGACCGGCGCGAAGTTCGAGGGCATCCTGCGCGCGCACCGCCTCGCGGCCGACCTGACCCCGCGCGACTCGGCTCGTTACAGCGTCACTGCCGCCGAGTGGCCACAGGTCAAACAGCACCTGCAGAAGCTCACCCAGCGCGTGTGACGAACTCCGCGGGCCAGATCCTTTCCTGGCCGGTGCGGCGCTGCCCATCAAAGAATGCGAGCAGGGCCGCACTGCCCAGAAACGGACCCTCGGAGTCAGCGGCTTTACCGCACTCATGAGCACCTCCAGCACCACCCGTCTGGGCGCGGCAGCCGCTATGGGGTGAGGCCGAACGTGATTCGGTAGTCGCAGGTGCCCTCGCAGGTGTAGACGCTGGTCGCGTCGTCGTCAACGTAGGAGTAGGCGTACGGCTCGGCCCGCTTGAAGACCGCCGCGTAGTCCACTGGCCATTCGGCGGGGTCGCAATCGGCACGAGGCGCCCACTGGCCGCGACAGCAGTACTGGTCGGTGCCGAACCGGGCGCAGGCGGACTCGCATCCGACGACCGTATCCCCGACCTTGACGTCTAGCACGCTGGGGCAGTCGACCGCGGTGGTGCACCCGGCCGCGACGCAGCCGCTGGAGCTGATCTTGTCCGGTGTGTCGCCCGACGTGGTGTTGATGTACATCGGCAGGTTGGAGCCGTCGACCATGCTGACGTCGTAGAAGTCGAGGCTGTCCCAGGCGTCCAGGTCGTACTCGGCGAGGGTCGCGGGGATCGTGCCATAGCCGGTGCACTGGAACAGGCCATCGCAGTCGCCGGTCTGGCAGTGGCCCACGCCGTCGTGGAACACGCAGCCCGTCCGGCCCCAGAAGCGCCCGTTCCAGTGGTTGGGGACCGTGATCGCCACGGTGCCACCGGCTGGCAGTACCCAGCCGGTGGCGGTAAGCGGGTATCCGGGGTCAGGCGAGGCGGCGACCCAGATTGTCTGGCTCATGTGGTTGACGAACGTCACCAGCCGTTCCCCGTCCGTTAGGGCGGAAGCGGACGACGCGGCAGGACTAGGGGTGGCTGTCACCCGTCTGGACGGGCTAACCGGCCGGGGAGTAGGGGAGCCGGCCGGAGTCCGTATCGCCGCCGCGGCCGCTGGCCGTGCCTGCGCGACCACCGGGCTCTTAACAGTGGCGCTGCCACAGGCGGTCGCCACCAGCACCGAGACCAGCGCGAGCCAGCGCGCGCACCGGACGGGGTTCCAGTCCATGTTCCGTTGTCCTCCCTACGTGTCCGCTTCCGTGAAGGAGACTCCCGGTGGCTCCGGCGGATAACGGAAAATCCACTGCCGAATTTTCCGTTATCTCAGCTCTTGCCACGGCGTCTCCGCTCTGATTGGGAAACTGGACCCTCGAAGGTGAGGTGCGATGCGAACGCCCTGGGAGGCAGGACCCGGCCCCGAAACGGTGCTGGCCGCGCAGCGCGGAGACCGGGAGGCACTCGATGACTTGATTTCGACGTACCTGCCGCTGGTGTACAACGTCGTCGGGCGAGCGATGAACGGCCATGCCGATGTCGATGACGTGGTGCAGGAGACGATGCTGCGAGTCGTCCGCGGCATCGGGGAGCTGCGCGACCCGCGGGCCTTCCGGTCATGGCTGGTGGCCATCGCCGTCCGGCAGATACGCGACTCCTACCGCGCTCGGGTCGCGCGGGCGCCGGTAGCCGACGCGTCCGAGGTCCCCAGCCCCGATTTCGCCGACCTCACCATCCAGCAGCTTGGGCTGTCCGGCCAGCGGCGCGAGACCGCGGAGGCGACCCGCTGGCTCGATGACGACGACCAGTCGGTGCTGGCCCTGTGGTGGCAGGAGTCGGCCGGGACCCTCAGCCGCGCCGAACTCGCCGAGGCGCTCGGGATGCCGCCAGCGCACGCCGCGGTCCGGGTGGCGCGGATGAAGGAAAGGCTCGCGACATCCCGCACGATCGTGCACGCGCTGAGTCAGGTCCCGCCCTGCGACCAGCTGATGGCGGTCACCGACGGATGGGACGGCAATCCGAGCCCGCTGTGGCGCAAACGGCTGGCCCGGCATGTCCGGGACTGCCAGCGGTGCACGCCGTCCGCCGAGTACATGGTCCAGGCCGAGCGACTGCTCAACGGGCTGGCGCTGCTCCCGGTGCCCGCCTCCCTGGCCGGCCTGGTGCTCGGCCGCGGCTACGGTCACGGAACGCCGCCTCGGCGCGGGCCGGGCATGCGTCACGCACGCATGCTGTCCAAGAGCGCCGCCTGGACGCCGCCGAAGATCATCGCGGCGTCGCTGGCCATCAGTGTGTGCGCGGCGGGCGGTGCGCTGGCCGCGGTACACGCGCACCGCGCTTCCCCCGCCGCGTTGAGCATCCTGCGGACCTCGGCGTCGGCGGCGCCCCGGCCCACCACGGCGAAGCCGTCGCCGTCTCCTTCACCGTCGCCGCGGCCGTCCAAGCAGCGACCGGCGCCGCCGGCGACCGTCGTGACCACGGCGGAGAAGGGGGTCAGCACCTGGGACTTCACCGGTGTCACGCAGGCGCTCACCGACTCCGGTGCTTCCTGGTACTACAACTGGGGAGCGACTCCCGGAGCGATCTCCGGCCCGTCCGGGGTGAGCTTCGTCCCGATGATCTGGGGAGCGAGCGACGTCACCACGGCCACCCTGGACCAGGTCAAGCAGGAGGGCCACATCCTGCTCGGCTTCAACGAGCCGGACATGACGAGCCAGTCCAACATGTCGGTGCAGCAAGCCCTCGACCTGTGGCCGCAGCTGATGGCGACCGGCATGACGCTGGGCAGCCCGGCCGTCTCCTCCGACGCGGCGACCCCAGGCGGCTGGCTCGACCAGTTCATGCAGGGCGCGAAGGCACGCGGCTACCGGGTCAACTTCATCACGGTGCACTGGTACGGGGGCGACTTCAGCACCGGCCCCGCCGTCCAGCAGCTGGAAAGCTATCTTCAGGCCATCTACGACGCCTACCATCTGCCGATCTGGCTCACCGAGTTCGCGCTCACCGATTTCGCCGCGCAAGGACCCGTTTACCCGTCGCAGGCACAGCAGGCGGCCTTCCTCACCGCCGCCACCAAGATGCTGGCCGGGCTGTCCTACGTGCAGCGTTACGCGTGGTTCGCGCTCCCCGTCTCCACCGGAAGCGGCAGCACCGGCCTGTTCGGCACCGGCGCGGTGCCCACCCAGGTGGGACAGGCCTTCGAGGCCGCCGGATCCGGCTAGCCGAGCCGACGCGAGCGGTGGGTGCGCAGGAAGGTACGGACGAACAAGCCCTGAAGCGTGAGCGCCGCGGCGATCACCACCGCCCCGTCAGCGGCGGTGCCGGGTGCGCCGTCGGCGACGCCACGGACCAGCTCGGCACAGGCCCGGGCCAGGGTAACCACCATGATCGGAAGCTCGTAACCGGCGAAGATCAGCAGGGTCGCGCCGCTCCCGGCGAGCACCAGCATCGCGTAGCCGCGCACCGGGCGGCGTTCCCTGGCGGGCAGCGCGAGCAGTGGGCTGACGTGACGCCGACGCGCCGCCAGGTACCGGAGGTAGTCGACCGCGTCGGCGTACAGGCGCTTGCAGCCGAGGAGATCCTGGATGACGAAATAGACGTCGGTGCGCATGTAGAAGGCGAACTGGGAGGCGACGGCCAGCAATAGCAGTACCGAGAGCTGACCGAGGAGGCGGTAGGCCAGGCCGCGCGGCGGCAGGGCCGTCATGGTGAACGAGCAGTAGGAGAACAGCAGCAGATCCGAGGTCATGCCCGCCAGGTACACCCGGATCCGCACCCTGCGGTCGGCCGCCCACAAGCCGGGCACGGTGGTCTGCGCGACCAGGAACACCAGCCGGGTGCCCCACCCGATCCACGCGTCCACGCCCGCCGCCCGGGCCACCATGAGATGCCAGAACTCATGCAGGCCGACGAAGGCGAATGACAGCCCCAGCCCGAGCAGCAGGTTGAGGCCGGTGTCGCGGACAGCGAAGAACCCGGTGTACCCGTGCAGTTCGTGATGCCAGATCGCGACCGTGAAGCCTGCCGCGATGATCACGGCCGCGGCGGCCCACACCGGCCAGCGCAGCACCCAGGCGACGTGCCGCGGCCGCAGCCACGGCAGGCTCGGCGGCCGCGCAGCGGCCTCGTCGATGACCTGGTCGTCGACGGCCGCCACGAACCCTAGGCCGATCAGGTCGCCGACGAAGTCCAGCGCGTCCATGTCGTCGTCATGGGCGAGATCGGCGCGCCGTTTCGCGTCGCCGATCGTCGCTCCCTCATCCAGCATCCGCATGAATGCCACGGCCACCACGGGCAGCGCGACGAACTCGCCGGTCACGGCGCGTCCGACGATCCAGGAATCGTCGTGGTCGGGCCGGTAGCCGAGGTCGTGCAGCTGGACGCGGCTCGCGAGCGTCGGCGTCACCGGCCGAGCATCTCCCCGCAGCCCACCGGGCAGTCCGGCCGCGGCCTGGTGTCCACGTAGTACTGCTCGTCGTAATCGATGAGGTACCGGTGCAGCTCACGCCCCGCCGTCTGGACCGGCATCCCGAGCAGCAGCCGGATGGTCTCGAACGCCAGGTAGTGCCCTGATATCTGCGCGGACGCCGCCATCGTCGACTGGACCGCGTCGCGGGCGTACGGCGGAATCCGCGGCTCGCCGCGCGAGCGCGATTCGAGCACCGTCTGGATGAGGCACCAGCGGCACGCCGTCTGCCCGGGAATGTGGCAGGACATCGAGAACTTCGGCCCGACGTAGCTCGCGGCCAGCCACGGCAGGCCCGCCGCGTACGCGGCGGTGTTGACCCATGTCTGGATGGAACCGCGCGGCTCGTCCGCGCACAACACGATGACGTCGCACTTCCCGGCGGCGGCGGTCACTGTTTCCGGCCCGTCGAGGAACACGTTCTCGCCGGTCACGGTGATATCGCTATTGAGCGACCTCAGACGGCGCACCGCGGCGTCGGATTTGCGCTGCCCGATGTCCTCCTCGGTGAACAGCAATTGCCGGTTGAGATTCGACAGCTCCACCGTGTCGTGATCGACGCAGTGCAGCTGGCCGATACCGGACGCGGCGAGGTTCATCGCGGCGGCGGACCCGACACCGCCGAGGCCGAGCACGGTCACGCTGCTCGCCTTCAGCCGGGCTTGCAACTGATAACCCGTGGTCTCCGGGCGCAGGTTGATGGTGTCGAGGAACTCGGCGCCGCGCCGGTACCGCTCCGCCTCGCGAGCGGACAGTTCCGCCGGTATCGGCGCGGCCATATCACGCACCCAGCCAGAACCGATGAGGAAATCGACCATCTCGGTGATGTCATCAGGATCGGCGTCCGGGTGGAGCCCGGCCACCTCGGCGATGAGCCTGGCCGGCGAGCGAGTGCCGTCCATGCGCTCGCAGACCGACCAGAGCACCCCGCTCTCGTCGTCGAGTTCGGTCGCCAGCCCGTGCAGCTGCAATCCGATCCAGATGGTCCCGTCCGGGTTGAGCTTAGGCTCGTGACCAGCCTTTATCCGGGGAAGTTCCATAAGCTCCGATTTCCTCGTCTAGTGTGCCGCTCCCGCCGGATGCATCCGGCGGGAGCGGGCGGTTAAGTCAGCCAAAGCCCCAGACGATGGTCGGGTTCTCGGTCGCCTCGATCTTGTCGAGTTTGCGGATCTTGACCTTCTTCATGCGGTCGCCTCCTCTCTGCCGATGATTCACAATCATCGGCACAGCCGCTGGCGGTCCGCTGGCGGTCCGCTGGTGGTGTGTCCCAGCGGAGACCCGCGGGTTATGGTCGGTTCATGGAGATCGCACGCGGCCGTACTGATGGGGAGCCATCGAGGCAAGGAACGGGAACGTTCACCGGCCGGGTGCTGCTGGATCCGGTGCTGACGGCCGGGAACGCGCGGATCAACAGCGTCCTGTTCGAGCCGGGCGGCCGCACCTACTGGCACTCGCACGACGAGGGGCAGGTGCTGCTCGTCGCGTACGGCCGCGGCATGGTCGCGACCAGGGACGGCCAGCAGCATGAACTCACCGCCGGGGACACCGTATACGCCCCGCCAGGGGAGGTGCACTGGCACGGCGCGGCGCCCGCGTCGTTCATGGTTCACACGGCGGTGTCGCTCGGCACGACTCAGTGGCTGGATGAGGTGGGGGAAGATGACTACAGCAACGCCTGGGGCGGAACCTGAGGTATACGCGATCCGGTACGCGAGCCGGGTCAGCACGAAGGGGGAGAACTTCCTCAACTTCCACCTGTACGGCGAGCCGGACGCCGTGCTCGCGGTGGACTACTTCTACTGGGTGATCCGCGACGGCGCCCGGATCACCGTCGTCGACACCGGGTTCACGCCGGAGGCGGGCCACCGCCGCGGGCGCGACGCCGAGTCGACACCGCGGGAGTCGCTCCCGCTGCTTGGCACGGATCCGGCGTCGGTCGACCGGGTGGTGATCACCCACGCGCACTACGACCACATCGGCAACCTGCGCCAGTTCACCGGGGCCGAGGTCATCATGAGCAAGGCGGAGTACGACTTCTGGACATCCCCGATCGCGAGCCGTGCCCAGTTCGCCGCGTGGTCCGAGGCCGACGAGATCGCCCAGCTAGCCGAGCTCCGTAACCAGGGCAGGCTCACCCTCGTCAGCGATGAGTACCGGATGCCGGGCATCCGGCTGATCGAGGCGGCCGGGCACACCCCTGGACAGCTCCTTGTCGAGGCGGGTGATGTCCTGCTCACCTCGGACGCGGCGCACTTCTACGAGGAACTCGAGCGGGACCGGCCGTTCGCCGTGATGGCTGACCTGCCGGCCAGCTACCGCGCCTATGACCTGGTGACCGAGCTCGCGAGCCGACCGGGTACCCGGCTAGTCACCGGTCACGACCCGCTGGTTCGCGACCGGTTCCGCACGGAAGGCGATGTCACCTACCTGAGCGAGTGACGCCGACCAGTCGGCCATCGTCGACTGACTCCGGGAAGCCGGAAATGATCATGGTGAGTGTGGCACTACCGAGAAAAGAGTCTGGGTAGTGCAGCACCCACCATGATCATCGCGGCGCGAGGCCGCGGGGCGGCCAGGTGCGGGAGCTGGCCGCGGCGGCGGGGCCGCCACGGCGCGGTCTACGACGGGGTGGTCTACGACGGGGTGACGGTTACCAGGGTGCCGTAGGGCAGGTAGCCGTAGGCTTGCTCGGCGGTGCTGGCCGGGAGCTCGACGCAGCCGAGAGACTGCGGGTAGCCGTAGCCCGGTCGCGGGAAGTAATGCACGGCCGAGCCGCCGTTGAAGTACGACACCCACTCGACCGGGTCCGCGTAGTGGCTGCCGTCCGGGTTGGTGCCCTGCATCACCTGGAACGGCAGCTTCGAGTACACCGGGCTCGTGTAGACGGGCGTCGGCCGGATCGAGATGCCGGTGTTGGCGAGGCTCTGGAACACCCGGTGCCCGTTGTGCCAGATGGTCAGCGTCTCCGGCAGCACCTGGCTGGCGATCGCGTAGCTGTACCCGTGGGTGTCGCGCTGGTCGGCGGCCGCCGCCTTCAGCAAGTCGGTCCACACGGCGGAGCTGGCGATGCCGTCGGTCTGGAGCCCGTGATCAGCCTCGAAACCGGTGATCGCACCGGTATCCAGCTCGTTCGCGCTGCCCTGCTGCCAGAACGAACGCAGCTGTGACGGGTACCCGCCATTCCACTGGAACGTCCCGGCCGGCGGTGAATACGCCGCCGCGTACTGCGCCGCCTCCGAGGATCCCGGGACCGAGGCGCCGGCCGCGGGCTGCCACGACATCGGCAGGTACCCGAGCTGCGCCAGGATCTGCTGCAGCCGGAGCACCGAATAAGACCGCGTCGTGTACGAACTCGACCAATCCTGCGGTACCTCGCCGCCCGCGTCAGAACGCGGACCGTCGCTTCCCCCGGTCACCCGCACGGTCACCTGGGTGTCCCCGGCGAACGGCTGGCTGGGCGTGAAGACGGCCGAGGTGCCGTCCATCGTCCAGACGCCGGGCACCGCGGGCGTGATCTGCGGCATCGCCGACGATGAATTGAGGGCCGAGGTAAAGGTCACCTTGATGGGCGTGTCGCCGCTGATGCCGTTGGCGCCGCTGGCCGGTGACATCGACACGACCTCAAGTGGTGCCGCGTCGTGCCGTCCCGCCGCACGCAGCGCCATGGTCGCCGTCCCGGCGGTCATCGGGGCGGCCGAGGAGCCGCGCAGGGCGATCACGACGCCCGCGGTCAAAACCGCGACGCCGGCGACGCCGAGCCCGCCGACGGCCAGGATTTTCGTCCTGTGCGATGATCTGATCACATCTACTCTCCGAATGCTTATGACTACTCTAAGTAGTCTACAGTCAATACCCAACCAGAAACGCGCCACTCCCCAGGGGCACCACAGCGCAGTTGATAAAGTCCAGTGCTCAGTTGACAAAGTGAAGATCAGCGGTAAGTTCGTTGCACAGTCCAGCAACGGACTCGCTGGCCGGGTCGGCTGGCCCGTGACTTTGCGGTCGCGTCAGGGCGGGGGCGAGGGCACCCAGCCGCTCGAATACCAGGCGTGGCTGCCCGCGGGCTGGTGTGACTGTCCGGCTGGACGGGGGGTTGGGCCTGGAAAGGGCCCGGGCACCCAGTAGACAACGGAGACCGAACCCGCCTCCATCGGGACGGATCCGGTCCGAAGGCGTCGCCCGGGCCCTCTTCCTTAGCCATAAGATGAAGCAGGTGGAGGCAGAACATATGTCAGACCCGGCCGCGCCATCTCCGGAACGCGCGATCATCATTATGCCGACGTATAACGAGCGCCAGAATCTCGAGATCATGGCGAACCGGATCCGGAGCTCGACGCCCGAGGTTGACATGCTCGTCGTTGACGACAACAGTCCCGATGGCACCGGTGATCTCGCCGACAAGCTCGCCGAGACCGATTCGCGTGTGCACGTCCTGCACCGGACGGAGAAGGCCGGGCTTGGCCGGGCCTACATCGCGGGCTTCAACTGGGCACTTGAGCGCGACTATGACTTGATCATTGAGATGGACGCCGACGGCTCGCACCGGCCGGAGGACCTGCCGAGGCTGCTGCAGGGCGCGGCGACCGGGAACGCGGGCAGCCCGGCGGACGCGGTGATCGGGTCACGGTACGTGCCAGGCGGCACCGTGGTGAACTGGCCCAGGCATCGCGAGATCCTGTCCAAGGGCGCCAACATCTACGTCCGGCTGATGCTCGGCACGTCCATCAAGGACGCGACCGGCGGCTACCGGGTCTACCGTGCCTCCACGCTGCGCAAGATCGACCTGAGCAACGTCGAGTCGGCTGGCTACAGCTTCCAGGTGGACCTGACCCTGCGGGTGCTGCAGGCGGGCTTGACCATCACCGAGGTGCCGATCACGTTCGTCGAGCGTGAGCTGGGCGCGTCCAAGATGAGCAGCTCGGTGATCCGCGAGTCGTTCTTCCGGGTGGCCCAGTGGGGCGTTTCCGCTTGGGCGCACGGCAAGACGGCGGCCAGCGTACGGAAGTAACCTTCCGGCTGACCGCCGTCCTTGAGACGCCGAGCGGCTAGGAGATGCTGTGACTAGGCGCTACGTCGCTGTTGCTGAGCTTGGAGAACCGCCTGCTCGCGGGAACGCCGCTCCCGCATGACCGCGAGCCGTTCCGCGAGCACCGCTTCCAGGTCTTCCACCGTGCGCCGCTCCATGAGCATGTCCCAATGGCTGCGCGGTGGCTTGACCTTCTTGGGCGAGGGCGACTGGCCGGCTGTGGGAATGGCCACCGCGCCGCAAACTCGGCAATCCCAGGCAGGAGGAAGTTCCGCCTCGGCGGCGAACGGCACGCTAAAATGGTGTCCGTTGGGGCAGTCGAAGGCGACCTCCTGACGGGGTGCGAGGTCGGTGTTGCGGTCGTTCTCGTAGCTCGTCGCACCTAGCCGGGTGCCGCGTAGTGCGCGTTCGGCCATACTTGCTGCCTCCCAGGCGGGTGGTCGGGTCGTTACAGTGCAACGCTGGATACCCGGACAAGATTCCCCTTGCCGGGCTTATCCAATCCCCTCACGCCCAAAGAAGATCGCCATATTCAGGCGGTTACCCTCGGGTTCCATTGGTTGCGCTTAGTAAGAACCTCGCGCAGCAGCCCGATCTCGTCAGTCATTACGCCATCAGCGCCGTTATCCAGCGCGTGTTCCATGGCTTCCCTTGTGTTCAGCGTCCAAACATGCACATGCATTCCGAGTTCCTGGGCGGTAGCGATGAACTTGGGGGTGGCGATCCGCTCCGGGACCTGGGCGCAGTGTGCGCCGGAGTGGGCCAGCCGGGCCGCCAGCGCGGCTCCGGGCCGTCCGCCGTACCTCGCGGCGACGATTGCCGCCGGGGTCACCGCCACGCATACCGGGCGTTCGATAGCGGCTTTAGCCGCCCTCAGCCTGCGGCCGGAGAACGAGGTGACGCACACCCGGTCCCAGGCGCTGGTCCTGCGCAGCGCCAGTGCCAGCGGTGCGACCGAGCCTGGATGCTTGACGTCGATGTTGAACCGCAGGTCCGGCCAGTTGCCCAGCAGGTCCTCGATTAGCGGTATCGGCTCGGATCCGGCGATCCTAGCCTTGGCCACGGTCTCGTACGGCAGCTTGGCGACCTCGCCCTGGCCGTCGGTCACCCGGTCCAGGCTGGCGTCATGGAAGGCCAGCAGTGTGCCGTCCGCGGTGGCGCGGGCATCGGTCTCCAGGTAGGCGTAGCCGAGCGACACCGCGTACCCGAAGGCGGCCATCGAGTTTTCCGGGTGGTGAGCCGAACCGCCGCGGTGGGCGAACGCCACCGGGCGCGGATGATCGAGAAAAGGCATGACAGACACGTCGGCGAGTATGCCCCCGATGCGGGGCCCGGTGGTAAACGCTGCCAATCGCGACGGCGAACGTCGGCCATCGCGATCGCGGCGGCCACCGCCACGTTGAGCGACCCAACCCGGCTCGGCTGCGGGATGTAGGCCACCGCGTCGACGGTGGCCAGCAGCGCGGGGGAGCAGCCGTGGTCCTCGTTTCCGACCACCAGGCAGATGTCGCCCTCGAGCGGGGCCTCGTGCAGCGGCACCGCGCCGGAGGCCAGTTCGATCGCCACCACCCGGTAGCCATCAGCCCGCGCCGCCTTGACCGCCGCGACCGGGTCCGGCTCGAGGATGGGGTCGAGAAACCGTTCGGTGCCAAGCGCGGTTTTGCGGGCGGAGGAGTGGTCGAGCGCGGCGGTGTTCCCGCACAGCCACAGCTGCCCGGCGCCGAACGCGGCGGCGGACCTGACGATCGACCCGACGTTGAACGGCTGGCCCACCGAGTCGAGCAGCAGTGCCAGCCGGGTATCGGCGCGCCGCCGCCAGTCGCGATTGAGCCGTTTGACGTCGGTCGGCCGCAGTTGCCTGGGCGGGCCGCCGGTGGATGGGGCGGTCACGAGGGACCAGCCGAGCGCCGTTTAGGATAATCGACCACGAGAAGACGGTAGCCGCTCCGTGCGGCGAGTCGTGCCGCGGGCCAGCCTTGGTCTTCCAGCCAGCGCTGCAACGAGTCGGCGCCGAGGTTCCTGGCCACCACCAGGCAGGCCTGGCCGCCGGGGGCGAGCCGGTCCAGCCAGGTGCGCAGCAGTTCGTGCAGCGCCTCCTTGCCGATCCTGATCGGCGGATTAGACCAGATCGTGGCGAACTGTTCCGGCAGCGCGGGGTCGTCATCAACTACGGCCCGGACGTTATCGAGGCCCGCTTTAGCGGCGTTGCGCGTGGTCAGGTCGAGGGCGCGCTGGTTCACGTCCACGCCCCAGACGGTCGCCTCGGGCGACCGCGAAGCCAGCACGCAGGTGATGGGGCCGTAGCCGCAGCCGAGGTCAAGCAGGTCACCGGACGGAGCGGGCGGCGGTGCCGAATCCAGCAGCAGCCGGGTGCCCGGGTCGAGCCTGCTGGGGGAGAAGACCCCGGAGTCGGTGTCCAGCTCCAGGTAGACGTCACCGGTCACCACCCGGACCTTGCCCGGGCGGTGCGGTGCGGTGGGGTCGGCGGTGAAGTAGTGCTGGTTCACCCGGCGACGGACTGCTTGGCCGGAGCGTCCGAGGCGGCGGCCATCGCCGGCTCGATGTAGCGGCGTGACATCCACCGCTCCACGATGAAGGTCATGATGGGGACCGTGCCGGCCAGCAGCAGCAGCACGGTCGGGCCGTTGGCCAGCTTCAGCTTGCGGGACAGCAGCCAGGCGCACACCAGGTAGATGATGTAGAGGATGCCGTGCACGACACCGACGTTGTTCGCCATCGCCGGGTGGCCCGCGATCTGCAACGGGATCCCGACGAAGCACAAGATGATCAGGACCACGCCGGTGATGTATGCCATGACCCGGTACCGCAGCACGGCTGCGCGCATGTCGCCGGTTCCTCCTACGTCGTTACCTCAGGCCATGCCACTTGCCGTGGTCCTTGACCTCACTGTTGAGTCGCGAAAGATACGCATTGTAAGCCGCCAGCTCCGGATCGTACACCTCGAGCTCCGTTGACGCTGACGTATACGACTGCACGGCGGCGACCGTGAGCGGCAGGTCCGGTTCGGCGGCCAGCCGGTTCTGCACCCGCGGGATCTCGCCTCGCAGGATCCGGAACTCGTCGCGGATCGTCTTGGCCCAGAACACCACCGCGAACACGGCGAACAGCGGCCACTCGAAGGTGTAAGCCCAGCTCAAAGCGTTGCCGCTCATCGCGCGACGGTACTGCCAGTCGCCGAGCCAGAGCATACCGAAGAACGCGACCACCATCAGCAGATGCCAGCTCACCCACTTGGGGGCGAACAGGAACGGCCAGACGCGTTTCTTCTTCTCATCCGGGCGATCCGGGGAATCCGGGGCAGCCGGGGTATCCATGCCTTCGAGAGTATCGCGTCTGCCCCGGAGCACCATCCCCGGCTGCCGTATGTCACAGTGATGACATGCGCAAGTACGTGATCATGGGCGTGCAGGGTAGCGGGAAAGGTACCCAGAGCCAGCTGCTCGCCTCAGACCTCGATATCGTGCATATCAGCGTGGGAGATATGTTCCGCGAGCACGTGGCCACGCACACCAAGCTGGGTGAACAAGTCCAGCGGCTGCTGGCGGCGGGGGAACTGGTGCCCGACGAAACCACTCAGGAGATGATCGCCGGGCGGCTGGCGGAACATGACTGGAATTACGGTTTTGTCATCGACGGGTTTCCCCGTAACGCGGGGCAAGCCCGGTTCTTCCTCACGAACTACGACGTCGACGCGGTGATCCACCTGGACTTGCCAGACAGCGAGGTATGGGCGCGGGTGGAGCAACGCAGGAAGGCCGCCCAGGGTGACAGCGGCGGGGGATCGGAGTCGGCGGACAGCTCACCGCGTGACGACGACACGGCCGAGGCGCTGGCGGTCCGGATCCGTGAGTACCACGCCAATGCGGAGCCGGTACTCGATGAGTTCCGGCGGAAGGGGGAGCACGTGATCACGGTGGACGCCCGTCCCGAGGCGGACGCGGTTCAGCAGGACATCAGGTCCAAGCTGGGCCTGCCGCCTTATAAGGCGGCCTGACCATGCGGGAGATCGCGGTGTTCGGCGGCAGCGCGCACCCCCGGCTCGCCGAGGAGATCTGCGCGTTCCTCTCGGCGCCCAAGCTGCCGGTGCGGGTGACCAGGTTCGCCAACGACTGCCTGGAGGTTCAGCTTCAGTCCAATTGCCGGGAGCGCGACGTGTTCATCATCCAGCCGCTGGTGCGGCCGGTGCAGGAAAACCTGGTCGAGCTGCTGCTGATGGCCGACGCGGCGCGGGGCGCGTCGGCGGCGCGGGTGACAGCGGTGATGTCGCACTACGCGTACGCGCGTTCCGATAAGAAGGACCATCCGCGGATCTCGATCGGCGGGCGGCTGGTCGCCGACCTGCTCAGCACGGCCGGAGTGGACCGGGTGCTCACCCTCACCCTGCACTCGCCGCAGGTGCACGGCTTCTTCTCGATGCCGGTCGATCACCTGCACGCGCTGCGCGAACTGGCGGCCCACTTCCGCGGCCGCGACCTGTCGGAAACCGTCGTGGTCTCCCCGGATCTCGGTTACGCCAAGAGCGCCGCCGCGTTCGCCCGGCGGCTCGGCGTGCCGGTCGCGGCGGGCGCGAAGGAACGGCACAGCGACCGGGAGGTCTCGATCACCTCGCTGATCGGCGACGTGTCCGGACGGAACGTGATCGTGCTGGACGACGAGATCTCCCGCGGCTCCACGATCTTCGAGCTGCTGAAGGTGCTGCGGGCGGAAGGCTCGCGGTCGATCGCGGTCGCCTGCACGCACGGGATCTTCGCGGACGGCGCGCTGGACAAGCTCGCGGCCGAGCCGGACGTCACCGAGATCGTCTGCACCAATTCGGTGCCGGTGCCGCCCGACGGTGACAAGGTGCGGGTGCTGTCGGTCGCGCCGGCCCTCGCCGAGGCGATCCGCCGGATCCACAACGGAGAGTCGGTCAGTACCCTGTTCGACCAGTAGCCTGCTCGACGATCCAGGCCAGGACCAGGGCCTCCTCGCGCCAGGCGTCGTACCGGCCGCTGCGGCCGCCGTGCCCGGCCTCCATCTCGGTCTTCAGCAGGAACGGGCCGCCGCTGGCGGTGGCGCGCAGCCTAGCGATCCACTTAGCGGGCTCGTGGAAGCCGACCCGGGTGTCGTTGAGGCTGGTGAGCGCGAAGATCGCCGGGTAGGTCACCTCGTCGCGGACGTTCTCGAACGGGGTGTATGACTTCATGTACTGGTACACCTCGGCGTCGTGCAGCGGGTCGCCCCACTCCTCCCACTCGGTGACGGTCAGTGGCAGCGACGGGTCAAGTATCGTGTTCAGCGCGTCGACGAACGGGACCTGGGCGACGATGCCGGTGAACGCCTCCGGGGCCAGGTTGGTGACCGCGCCCATCAGCAGGCCGCCGGCGCTGCCGCCCCGCGCGACGAGACGGTCCGCGCTGGTCCAGCGCTGCTCAGTCAGGTGCCGCGCGCAGGCCACGAAGTCGGTGAACGTGTTCTTCTTGTGCAGCAGCTTGCCCTCTTCGTACCAATGCCGGCCCAGCTCGCCGCCGCCGCGCACGTGCGCGATCGCGTACCCGAACCCGCGGTCAAGCAGCGACAGCCGGGGGATCGAGAAGTTCGGGTCGGTGGAGTGCTCGTACGACCCGTAGCCGTACAGCAGACCCGGCGCCGAACCGTCGCGCGGCGTGCCGTTGCGGACGACGAGCGAGATCGGGATCTTGGTGCCGTCGTCGGCGACCGCCCACTCGCGGAACTGCTGGTAATCGTCTGGGTCGTACCGGGTTCCGTCCGGCGCGGGGAGCACCTGCTGCCGCTTGAGCAGGGTCAGCTCGCCGGTCGCCAGGTCACAGTCGAACACTGATCCCGGGGTGATCAGTGACTGGTAGCCGAGCCGGTAGGCGGTCGCCCGGTAGTCCGGGTTGTTCCCCGGGGCGACCGTGTACACCGGGCCGGGGAAGGAGATCTCCTCATCGCGGCCGGGAGCGATGACCCGCAGCCCGGTGAGGCCGTCCCGCCGGTAGTACACCACGAGGAAGTTCTCGAACGCGTTCACGTCGAGCAGCCGGGTGCTGGCCTGGTGCGCGATCAGCGGGGTCCACTGGGCGGTGTCGCCGGCCCCCGGCAGCGGAGCGGTCGCGAGCTCGAAGTTCACCGCGTTCTCGTTGTGCAGGATGAGCAGCCGGTCCCCGTCGTGCTCGACGGAGTACTCGACGCCCTGGCGGCGCGGCGCCACCACGGCGAACTCGCCGTGCGGATCGGCCGCCGCCAGCAGGCGCACCTCACCGGTGATCTTGCTGGCGGACTGGATCTCGATGTACTTCTCGCTGCGGGTGAGCCCGACACCGACCCAGTACCGCTCGTCGCTTTCCTCGAAGACGATCGCGTCCTGCTCCTCCGGGGTGCCGACGGTGTGCCGCCACACCCGGTACGGCCGCCACGCGTCGTCCACCGTGACGTAGAACAGCGCGTCTCCGGTCAGCGACCAGGCGCCGCCGTAGAACGTGTTCGGTATCTCGTCGGGGAGGATCTCACCGGTGGCCAGGTCCTTGATCCGGATCGTGTACCGCTCGTCCCCGGTGTAGTTGACCGAGTACGCGAGCAGCCGGTCGTCCGGGCTGATCGTGTACGTCCCCAGGGAGAAGAAGTCGTGGCCCTCGGCCAGTTCGTTGCCGTCCAGCAGCACCTGCTCGCCGTCCAGCGGCTTGCCGTCCTCGGGCATCGGGGGCCGCGTCTCGCCGGGCTCCACCGCCTTGCGGCAGAAGTAGGAGTACTGCTGTCCCTCGACGGTGCGGGTGTACCGCCACCAGGCGCCCTTTTTCGTCGGGACCGACAGGTCGGTCTCCTGGGTGCGGGCCTTGATCTCGTCGAAAATCTGCTCCCGCAGCCCGGCCAGCTCCGCGGTCTGCTCGTCGGTGTAGGCGTTCTCCGCCGTCAGGTACGCGATCGTCTCTGGGTCATCGGAGTCGGTGAGCCACGCGTACTCGTCGATCACGGTGTCGCCGTGGTGGATACGTTCGGCGGGAACCCGCTTGGCGGACGGCGGTTGGATGCTCATGCCGCTGAGTCTAACCAGCGCAGGTCTGGCGTGCTTGCTGCGCGAGGGTGGTGAAGTTCCAGGGGTCGGGTGGCGCGGGCGCGTCGCCGAGGCCATCGGGGTAGCTGAAGACCGCCCGCGTCCAGTACGCCTGGTCCGCCTGGCAGTCCTTGACCGGCTTGGAGAAGGTGACCCTGACCTTCGCGCTGTACTGCGGCATTCCGGAGCACAGGGTCGCCCCGCAGGACTGGATGGTCTCGCTGCCAGTCCCCGTCGCCTTCGTGGCGTCCCAGGTAGGCCATTTCATGTTGTACAAAACGACGGTGCCCAGGCTATTCAGCGGACAGCCTTGCCCGCAGGCGGGCCGCTGCGCGGCCGTGCCCGCCAGGTCCTGGCCCTCCGCGAGGTAGGTGTCCAGCGGCTGGACTGGTTGCGCCGTCCGGCGCGGCGCTACGGTCCTGACCATGCGCGCGGGTGCGTCCGGGTGGCTCGCGCATCCGGTCAGCGCCGCCGTTATGAGGACCGCTAGGAGGATCGACCGGGATTTCATGGCGGTTAGTCTGGCAGAAGCGGCCACGTTGTGCGATGTGATAACTACTATGCGTAAATTGTCGCTTCGGCTGCCGGCTCTCCGCCCCCCGCGCCATCGATGTCCCATCGATGGCGCTATTCCGCTATCGATGTCCCATCGCTGGGGCTTCGTGTCGGTCGTCGGCGGGTACATCGTCGGGGTCGAGGGCGGCCTTCGGGCGCGGTCGGCGGGCCAGGGCAACGGCCATGACGACGGCGCCCAGTGCCGGGACGATGCCGCAGATGGCCATGCCCGTCCGGGCGCCGAGTTCGTTCGTGAGCGCGCCGATGATCGGGGCCCCGATGGGCGTGCCGCCGATGAAGACCAGCATGTACAGCCCCATCACCCGGCCGCGCAGCCCGGGATCGACCGCTAGCTGGACCGACGCGTTCGCCATCGACTGGAAGGCGAGGTTGACGAAGCCCATGCCGCCGAGCAACACGAGGAAGGTGGCCATGTCCGGCGCGACCGCCGCGGCCGTCTGGAGCAGCCCGAAGCCGGCGGCCGCGAGCATGATGACGCGAGCCCTCGGATGGGTGGTGGCCCCGGCCAGCAGCGCGCCGGCCGCCGATCCGATCGCGAGCGTGATGTTGAACAGCCCGTAGGTGCTGGCGCTGCCGTGGAACGTTGACTTCGCCATGGCGGTCAGCACGATGGGGAAGTTGAGGCCGAACGTGCCGAGCACGCCGACGATGAAAATCGTCCACACGACGTCCGGGCGCTGGCGCACGTGCCGGGCCGCGGCGCGCAGCGCCTGGGGCTCGCGGCGGGCGGGCGGGGCGGGGGTGAGGTCGGACGGCCGCAGCCGCAGCAGGCCGATCGTCGGGCCGATATAACAGACGGCGTTGACCGCGAATACCCACCCGGTGCCCGCGCTATCGATGAGCAGGCTCGCGATGGCCGGTCCGATCAGCCGGGTTGACTGGAACACGGCCGCGTTCATCGCTATCGCGGCGCGTAGCTGCCCGGGCGGCACGACCTCGGTGACGAACGCCTGCCGGGCGGGCGCGTCGAACGCGAAGATCGATCCGGTCGTCAGCGCGAACGCGTACACGTAGACCGGGCGTATCTCGCCGGCGATCGTGATGACGGCCAGCGCCCCGGTGGCGAACGCGTTGAGTGTCTGCGTGGTCAGCAGGATCCGCCGCTTCGGCAGCCGGTCGGCCACCATCCCGGTGTGCAAGCCGAACACCAGCATCGGCAGGAACTGCAGCGCCATGGTCACGCCTACGGCCGCCGAGCTGTGCGTCAGGTTGAACACCAGCCAGTCCTGGGCGATGCTCTGCATCCAGGTGCCGGTGTTGGTCAGGCTCTGGCCGCCGAGATAGATCCGGTAGCTGCGCGAGGTAAGGGGAGCGAAGGCGCCCCTCGGTTGCCGAATCTCCTCGGCGGTGATCACTGGGCGCCCTTCCCGATCGTCGGTTGTCCTTCGACGCTCTCACGGTTCAGGGCTTATTGAGAACTGCAATTACTCATCTAACTGTTATTGTTAAACGTTATGACGGCCTATGATCCGCAGCTCCTCGCGACGTTTCTCGCCGTCGAGCAGACGGGCAGCTTCACCCGCGCCGCCGCCCGCCTCGGCATCCAGCAGCCCACCGTCAGCCAGCACATACGCCGGCTGGAAGAACAGGTCGGCCGGACGCTCGTGCTGCGGGACACGCATTCGGTGTCGTTGACGGCCGACGGCGAGGCGATGATCGGATTCGCGCGCAACATCCTGGCCGCCTGCGAAGAGGCGGCCGCGTATTTCACCGGATCCCGGCCCCGCGGACGCCTGCGCATCGGCATCGCGGATGACCTCGCCCTGACCCGGATGCCGCAGATCCTGCGCGACTTCCGCCGAGACAACCCGCTGGTCGACTTCGACCTGACGGTCGACCAGAGTGGCCTGCTGCATCAGCGCCTGGAGGACCACAAGCTCGACGTGTTCATCGGCAAGCGCCCCAGCGGCGAGCAGCGCGGCCAGCTTGTCAAGCGGGATCGCCTGGTCTGGGTGGGTACCCCGTCGACGAAGGTCGATCTGACCAGGCCGCTGCCGCTCGTCGTCTACGCGGCGCCGAGCATCTCGCGTACCGAGATCCGCCGCGCGCTGAACCGTGCGAGCCTGCCGTTCCGCAGCGCCTGCGTCTGCCGGGGTGTCAACGGGCTGATCGCGGCCGTCGCGGCCGGGGTCGGCATCTCGGCTCTGGCCGCTAGCCTGGTACCGGCTCAGCTCACCACCCTCGGGTCCGGGCAGCGGCTACCCGAACTGGGCACGATCGATCTGGTCCTGCTCACCAACCCGCGAACCGACCGGCGGCCCGCGGTGCGGGCCCTCATCTCGACCGTGCTGGCGAGCGGATCGAAGTCGCTGGTCATCAACGAGTAGGGACCGGCGTGACTCCCGCCGTTAGGACTGCTCGAACTGCTCCCGGATCTTGCGTGACATCGCTTCTGCCGCGCTGAACGAGGTCGTGAGCGGGGGCTGCTGCGCCAGGTAGGCCACTCCTAGAAGTTCTCCCTCGTCCTTCTTCGGCACGAGCCAGAGGTGGAAATGAGGCGCGCGCTCCATCACCGCCAGGTAATAGACGCGCTGGACCCCGGTAGCAGCCTTGATCGCCGGAATGAGCCGATGCAGAATCGAACCGAACTCGGCAAGCTCGTCCGGAGTCATGTCACCGAAATCCAGAAGATGCCGTCTGGCCTCGAATATGACCGTTCCCGCACTGGACTCCTGCAACGGGGCGTGCTCGGCGAGGAAGTGCTCGCCCTCGACGATGTAGCCCCCTGGCCGGGGGACATCCAGAAGCTCCGACCCCGTTTTGAGGTTGTCCTGCTTTCGGCAGATATTGCAGTCCGACCGGTGATTATACGGAGGCGGACCAATTTCCACGGGAGGCTTCTCCCCGGAAGAGATGGACACTTATACCCTCCATAGTTTAAATAATTCGGCACTACCAAACGTAGAGCCAGCCTTCGGTAGCTGCTAAGCGCCACCAGCTATCAGACCATTGAGAGCGTCTATACCCGCTCAGCTTCGCTTTTTGACCTGCACGAAGCGGAACGGCGAGTTCGAAGGCGCCGTGAGCAGCAACTTGGGCAGCTCCGCTGCCTCCTTCGCGTACGCCGCGCGGTACTCGGACACCGCGGCGGAGAGCTGTACCTGGTTCAGGTTCACGAACTGCTGCTCATAGCCGGCTTGGACGGCGAAGTAGATGCCCGCCAGGTCCGTTGACTGGGTGCAGTCCGCGTCGGTTTCCGCTATCGCGATCTGAGCGCGGTACTGCGGGGAGTTGGTCGCGGAGCTCGAACCGAGCTTGAGGCCGCCGCTGCCCGCCATGGACCGGATCGCCTGGATGAAGGCGGTCGCCGGGTCGGTGACGTTGTAGCCGTTCGTCGCCATGCACGCGGACCATGCCTTCGTGGCCTTCTTCACCGCCGCGTCGTGCTGCACGTCATTGGTGATGTCCCCGCTCAGCGTCTGTATCTGAGAAAGCGGGCCGGTCTGCTCCGCGTCGCTGAACTTCATGATGATGTTCGAGCACTTTCCCGCTGCCTTCTGCGCGGCGGCCGAAAGGTCACTGGTGGGAGTGAGGCTCTCTGAGACGACACCGCCACTGGCGATGGCGATGTACCCGCCCAATACGCCCTGGGTGCCGAAGAACCCGCTCTGAGCCGCCTGGGCGGTCCCGAGGAACCCCCAGGCCCCGTACGCTACCGAGCGGCTGAGGCCACCGCCGAAGAAATACGGCGTCGCGACGTCGCTGGCGTCCGACCCGTACCCGGCCGCCGCCATGCACGCGGTGGTGAGTGTGGTCGCCGACTCGTTGGGCGCGAGCCCGTCGTCGTTGGTCACGCCCAGGTCCTCATAGGGTGTGAACGGCTCGCTTTGCTCGGCCGCCGAAACAGATGCGGGCGGCGGCGGGGAGCCGACGCTGGGCGGGGTCACGTTCGTGTCGGGCGCCTTGATGGCCGTCGTCGTACAGCCGGCGGCGGCCAGCGCAGCGCAGCAGGCGAGGATGCCGGCGAGGCCGCGGATTTTCATGATGTGCTCCTTCAGCAAGCGAGCGTCAGGCATGGCGGAGCGCCGCGAGCGGACTTGTCCGGGAGGCACGCAACGCGGGGTACAGGCCGGCCAGCAGTCCGACGATGCTGCCGATCAGCGGCGCCGGCAACGTCAGGGCCGGGTTTATGACAGCGGTCCAGGACTGGCTGGCGGCGATGAGGACGACGGTGAGCACGCCGACGCTGGTCCCGATCAGCCCGCCGAGCGTGCCCAGCGCGGTGCTCTCGGACAGGAACTGGCCGGCGATATGGCGTGGCCGGGCGCCCAGTGCCCGGCGCAGCCCGATCTCTTCGGTGCGCTCGAGCACGGCGACCAGCGTCGTGTTCGCGATGCCGACCGCGCCGATCAGCAGGCTGATGGACGCGAGCACGAGGAACAGCCCGGCGAGGTCACCGCTGACCTGGCTCTGCAGCGTCTGCGGGGCGGGCGGCGTGGTCACCAC
>JBEKHI010000018.1:0-41210 GCA_050012355.1 Streptosporangiaceae bacterium
GGCTATCACCACGTTCCGAGTGTCAGAGGCGACCTGCTGGCCAGGCTCGGCCGCCACGGTGAGGCCGCGGACGAGTTCCGCCGGGCGGCGTCCCTCACCAAGAACGGCCCGGAACACACCATGCTTCTGCGCCGAGCAGACGATTGCGACGAAACGCACCCCAAGGATGGCCCATCGCTGGCGCGCTGACGCCATCGATGGCCCATCCATGGGGTCAGTGAAGACCTCGCCGACCGTCGCTGGTGCATGGGCCTTGCTCCCCCGCGCGGTGAGTCCGGATCGACGCGCCTCACCGCTTCTTGCTGTTATCAGACTCATCTTAGGGTTGCCTGGTGTAACGGGGCCGTGGCATGGTGGCGGGATGCGCCGGGCACTGACTCCCCCAGGCTATGACGCCGCTGTCCGGCTGCTATGGGAGACCAGTCGGCCTCTCACGTTTGGCGTCGCGCTGTACGCGCTGGCCGCCTCGGTGCTGCCGAACCTTGTGCTGATCGCGGCCGGGCACCTGGTCGGGGCCATCCCAGCCGCCGCGCGATCCGGGCTGGCCTCCGCTGCCGGTCATCGCATGATCACGGCGCTCGTGGTCACCGGGGTGGCCTATGCCGCGGCGCTGTTGCTCGGCCCGGTGCAGTCGGCGCTCAGCTCGGTGGTGAAGTGGCGGCTGGTGTACCGCACCCAGGACCGGCTGATCTCGGCCGTCAGCGGGCCGCCTGGCATCGGGCATCTTGAGGACCCGCAGGTCCTCGATGACCTGGCACTCGCCCAGGGCCAGCTGGTGAACCAGCAGTCGGCGGACGCGCCGATGACGCTGGCGCTGGTGGTGAGCAACCGGGCAGCTGGCTTGATGGCGTGCGCGGTGCTGGCGTCGTGGCGCTGGTGGCTGGGGCTGGGCATGCTGGTCATGTGGCTGGCTATCCGCCGCCCGCAGCTCGCCTTGATCAGGAAGCAGGGCGCGCTGTACGCGGGGAGCTTGGAAGTACTGCGCCGGGCGTGGTACTTGCAGCGGCTGGCGGCGCTGCCGACGGTGGCTAAGGAGTCCCGGGTGTTCGGGCTCGGCGGCTGGCTGGTCGACCGCTACCGGTCGCAGTTCATGCTCGGCATGGCGGCGCCGTGGGCCGCGCTGCGCGAACTGGACCGCAAGGTGCTGCTGCTGGCCATCCCGGTGCTCGCGGCGTTCGGTGCCGCCTGCGGCTACCTCGGCTATGCCGCGTTCCACCACGAGATCGCGCTCGGCACGCTGGCGGTCATGCTGCCGATGCTGGCGGCCACCACTCCGTTCGGCGACATCTCCTGGGATGACGTGGCATTGGCGTGGATGCTGCAGGGTCTCCCCAAGGCCGGCCAGCTGGAAGCCGCGCTCGCCCCGCGCGACGAGCTCTCCGGCACCCGCCCGGCGGCCGGGCTGCCCGCACGCGAGGTGCAATTCGAGAACATCACGTTCACGTACCCGGGATCAGGGCGGCCGGTCTTCGACAACCTGAACCTGGTCATACCGGCCGGGGAGTCGACCGCGCTGGTCGGCATCAACGGCGCGGGCAAGACGACGCTGGTGAAACTGCTCGCCCGGCTGCACGACCCATCGGCCGGGCGCATCCTGGTCGACGGGACGAACCTGATCGAGCTGGACCCCGCGCAGTGGCAGCGCCAGGTCGCGGTCGTCTTCCAGGACTTCGCGCACTACCCGCTGACGTTGCGGGAGAACATCGGCTGGGGCTCCCCCGCTTACCTGGATGACACCGATGGCCTGCGGGAATCCGCCCGGCGGGCGGGAGCGCCGACCGACGCTGGCTGGGACACGGTGCTATCCCGCAGCTACGACGGCGGCACCGATCTGTCGGGCGGGCAATGGCAGCGGATCGCGCTGGCCCGGGCACTGTTCGCGGTGCGGCACGGCGCCAGGATCCTGGTGCTCGACGAGCCGACCGCCTGGCTGGATGCCCGCGGCGAGGCCGACTTCTTCGACCGGTTCCTGGACATCACCGAGGGCACCACCTCGCTGATCATCTCGCACCGGTTCTCCACCGTCCGCCGGGCGGACCACATCTGCGTGCTCGATGACGGGCGGGTACTCGAACAGGGCGATCACGACTCGCTGGTCGCGGCCGGGAACCGGTACGCCGAACTGTTCCGCCTGCAGGCGGCGCGCTACACCGAGGAGCCAGCCGAATGAGCCGCCAAATGAGCCGCCAGCGGACTTGGACCTCGGTGGCCGGCTGGGGCTGGCGGGCCGCGCCGGGCTGGCTGGCCTGGACCGCGGCGATGTTGCTGGGGGGTGCCGTCGCCTCCGTGCTGTACCCGGTCTGCCTGGCACTGGTGATCGACGCGTCGCTGCGCCGGCAGCCGACGCAGGTGCTGCTGGGCGTGGTCGGCGTCGCCGTGCTCTACACGGTGACCTGGGCACTGGGAATGTTCGCCGGAAGCGCCGGCGCCACCTTGTCCGACCGGACAGCCGGCTACCTGACCGCGCGGGCCGCGCAGGCGCTGCACGCGGTCAGCGGCATCGACCACCTGGAACGCCCGGAGTACCTGGCCGAGCTCGAGCTGCTCCAGCAGAACCTCCGGCTGCTCGCCAACGGCGCCCGGCAGATGCTCATCGTGCTGCAGGTGCTGGTCCGGACCATCGGGATGGTGGTCATCCTCGCCGTGGTCTATCCGCCGCTCGCGCTGCTGCCGTTGTGCGCCGCCGCGCCGGTGGCCGGTGAGCGGATCTCCGTCTGGCTGCGGCAGCGCACCGACGAGCGGCTGGCCCCGCGGCGGCGGCTAGCCAACGAGCTGTTCGAGCTGGCCACCTCGGCGGGCCCGGCTAAGGAACTGCGCGTCTTCGGCGCGACCGCCCCGCTGCGGGAGCGGCACGGGTCCCTGGCCGGTGAGGTGAACGCCGGCACGACCCGGGCGGCTCTGCTCGGCGGCGGGTTTGGCGCGGTCGGCTGGCTGGTGTTCGCGGCCGGGTTCGTGACCGGCATCGCCGTCGTCGTGGTCCGCGCCGCGCACGGCGATGCCTCGGTCGGCGAGGTGGTGCTAGCGGTGACGCTGATCCAGCGAGCCCAGCTGCAGGTCGGCCAGGCCGCCAACTCCATCGGCCAGCTGCTGACCACCACCCGCACCGCGCGGCGGATGCTGTGGCTGGAGGACTACGCCGCCGATGACCACGCGCGGCGGCGACGGCCCGGCCTCGCGAAGCCGCCCGCCGCGCTCAGCCACGGCATCACATTGCGGAACGTCAGCTTCGGCTACCCGCCGGACGGTGAGCCGGTGCTGGACCGCATCGACCTGCACCTGCCCGCCGGATCCGCCGTCGCGGTCGTCGGCGAGAACGGCGCGGGCAAGACGACGCTGGTGAAGCTGCTCACCGGGATGTACCCGCCGACGTCGGGTCAGGTGCTGATCGACGACGTGCCACTGGACGACATCGACCTGGACGCCTGGCGGGAACGCACCGCCGCCACCTTCCAGGACTTCGTGCGCTTCGAGCTGCTGGCGGGCGAAACCATCGGGCTCGGTGACCTGCCCCGGCTGGACGACGACGCGGCCCTGGCGGCGGCGATCCACCGCGCGGACGCGGACGCGGTAACTGGTGAGCTTGCCGGCGGCCTGGCCACACCACTCGGCCGCTCGTTCAGCGGCGGGCAGGAGCTGTCCGGCGGTCAGTGGCAGCGACTGGCGCTGGCCCGCGGCATGATGCGCGACGTCCCGCTGCTGCTGATCCTGGACGAGCCCACCGCGAGCCTGGACGCCATCACCGAAGCCGCGTTGTTCGAGCGGTACCTGACGGCGCGCACGCTGGCGGCCGAGGCCGGGGCGATCACGCTGCTGGTGTCACACCGCTTCTCGACCGTGCGGATGGCCGACCTGATCGTGGTCCTGGACCAGGGCCGGATCGCCGCGGCCGGCAGCCACGCGGACCTGATGCGGTCCGGCGGCCTGTACGCCGAGCTCTACGAACTCCAGGCCCGCGCCTACCGCTAGCCGCCTACGGCCGGCCGGTCCGTACAGTTGATAGATGCTCGCTGAACTGGACAAAGACCCCTATCCCCTGCTCAGGGAGCTGCGAGAGACCGAGCCGGTGTGCTGGGTTCCTGAGCTGAACGCGTGGCTGGTGACCCGCTACGACCTGGCGGTCGCGGTGCTGAAGGACTACGGGACGTTCACCGTGGACGACCCGCGGTTCACCACCGCGCGGGTCACCGGGCCCAGCATGCTGTCCCTCGACGGCGCGGAGCATGCCCGGCACCGGAACGCGTTCGCCCGCGGCCTGCGGCCGGCCGCGCTGAACACGGATTTCGCCGCCGCCGAGGTGACCCGGCTGGTGGATGAGTTCCGCGCTGACGGTCAGGCGGAGCTGCGGCGGGCGCTGGCTGGCCCGCTGGCGGCGGCGGTGATGGCGGACGTCCTCGGTCTCGACCAGCCCGCTAGCGTCGTCCTGGCCTGGTACGACGAGATCGTCTCGGTGGTTTCCGGGCTGGCGGGAAGCACGGAGGGCGGGAGATATGACACACCATCGTTTTGGAAACTTAAGGACGCCATCGTAGCGGCGGTCAGCGGGGAGAGGTCAGCACTGCTTACGGCGGCGGCCGGTGATCTGGCCACCGACGAGGTGGTGGCGAACGCGGCCGTGTTGCTGTTCGGCGGGATCGAGACCACCGAGGGGATGATCGCGAACGCGATCGCGCACCTGCTGGCGTCCGGCGAGCCCTCGGTCGAGGAGTCACTGCGGCTTGAGCCGGCGGCGGCGGTCGTCGACCGGTACGCCACCAGGGACACCGAACTGGGCGGGGCGGCGATCCGGCGCGGTGACCAGGTGACCGTGTCGATCACCGGAGCGAACCGCGACCCGGCGACCTTCCCCGGCCCCGACGTCTATCTCCCGTCACGGCCGAACGCTGGCAAGCACCTGGCGTTCGCGCACGGCCCGCACTTCTGCGTCGGCGCGCACCTGGCGCGGCTGGAGACCGAGTCGGCGCTGGCCGCGATCCGCGCGCTACCAGGTGTGCGGCTGGCCGCGCCCGTGCAGGTGCGCGGCGTGGTGTTCCGCAAGCCGGTCAAGTTGCTGGTGGAGTGGGATGGCGTTATATAGTGATGCTGTCGGCGTGAGAGGGCGCCGCCGGGTTCGCGGGCAGGACTTGAGTCCACCTCTATTGCGGGGTAATGCTTTCCGGCAAGACCGTCTTCTTACCGAGTCCACACGCGAGCCTGGGCTTTGAGGAGACGTCATGTCTGAGCTTCCCGGCCGCCCCGACCTCGACCAGCTCCGCCGCCAGGCGCGCGAGCTACTCAGGGCCGCCGCTGATGGCGAGCCGACTGCCCTGACCCGGCTCCGTGCGGTCTCGGAACGGGTAACGCTGTCGGCGGCCCAGCTGGCGGTGGCCCGCGAGCACGGCTTCGCGAGCTGGCCCGCGCTGCGCGCCGAGGCGGAGCGCCGCCGGGCGGAGCTGGCCCCTGACGACCCGGGAGCCGCGCGGTCCGGAACCCGCTGGTCGTTCGGCGGAGCCGCCGCCATCGAGACCGCGGCGGGAACGCTGCACCCCAGCGTGCTGATCGCGGGCCAGGATCACGCCACCATGCATGCCTCGCTGATGCCTTCCGGTGAGACTCAGCCGCATTCTGATGACGGCTCCATGAGAACCCTCAGAGAGGCGATCATCGGTGCCGTGGCGGTCACCGACGACCGGGGAACGGTATATACCCTCGAAGCCGCGGGGATGTCGGGCTGGCCAGGCAGCGAGCTGATATCACTGCAACTGCGGGTGGATCCTGTTCCGGCTCGTGAACGCGACTGGCTTGAACTGCGCGGAAAAGACGGGTCGGCGACCCGCCTGCTGCGGTCCGCGCGCCTGGATGCACCCGTGAGCCGACTGGCACCGGTGCCGGACAGTCCCGCCGAGCGGGAACTGTCGGGGCAGGCCGTGCATCTTATCGGCCTGCTGCTCAATGGAGCCGGTCAGGACATCATGGAGCAGTACTGTTCCGCCGCGCTCACCAGGGCAGCGGAGCTCCAGCGGTCCGGCGCCGCTGGAGAACTGGCCGACCAGCTGGCCCGGCTCTGCGCCCTGCTCACGGGGCACGGCCCGGCCGACGGGCTCCCCCGCCGATGGGCCGACATGATTAACACCGTGAACCATAACGACGGTGCGCGGTATCACCTTGACATCTCCGCCGCCTTGCCCGTCATCGATGGCACCGCGGTCCGGGTCCACAGTGTCATATCCGAGCCCGAATCCTGGCGCGTATATCTGCGGGCGGAACCTGGCTGGTGGATCTACAGCGCCGACCGGAACCGTAAACGGGCCGTCATGCTGGTCCACGCCGAGGACGACCGTGGCGGCACGTACCTGAGCGAGTTCGGCGGCGGCAGCGGCAACGCCGATCACGAGGAACTCAACGTGAAGCTGCTGCCCAGGCTCAACCCGCTCGCCCGCCGCCTGACGCTGACATTCAGCGGAACGGGTGAATGCGAACAGGCAGCCCTCGAAATCCGCCTGCCACGACGTGGTAACACAACGCCGTAAACTTGGTTACTATGCGTGCTTCGACCCGTTTAGAGCGATGCATCACATACCTCGATCCAGGCACAGGAGTACTCTTACGAATCGAAGAGCGGGGCATGTGGATGAGGTGACCGGCCTAAACGCGTTATCCGGGTACGTCCTGCGGGCAGCGAGAGAGGACTGCGGACGTGGATGACATGGCTCAGGCCGTGGCTGGACCACGCGCACAGCGGCGGCCCCCGGCTGAGGCCATCACCGGAGACGACGTGCCAATCTCGGATGAAACCGACGTAGCCGACCCGGCCACCGCCGAGCGGCGCGCGCACCCGGGACGGCGGCTGCTACTCGGGGTGCTAGCCGCGGCCGTGCTCGCGGGCATCATCATTGTCGGGCGGCATACGCTCGCCAAGTCACTGCACGTCCTCGACGACGCGAACCCGGCGTGGCTGTTGCTCGCGCTGGTCGCCGAGGCCGCGTCGCTGAGCGCGTTCGGGCTGAGCCGGACCCTGCTGCTGCGCGCGAATAGCCACCGGCCCGGCGCCCGGCGGATCCGGTTCCGCGAGGTCATGGTGGTGACGTACGCGGCCAACGCATTGTCGCTGTCGGTGCCGTTCGCCGGCGCCGAGCTGGCGGTCGTGTACTCCTACCGCGAGTTCCGCCGCAGCGGCGCCGACTCGGCGACGACCAGCTGGTCGCTGGGGGTGTCGGCGCTGTTCTCGACCTCGGCGCTGGCGTTCGTGCTGCTCATCGGCGCGGCGGCGGGCGGCTGGTCCGCGGGTACCGCGGCGGCGCTCGCCGGAGCCCTGCTGTACCTGATCCCCGGTGCCGGGGTGCTCCTGGCGTTGCGGTACTCCCGGGTGCGCGCCGTGCTGCAGGGTGTGCTGGCCCGGCTGGCGGAGCTGAGCCGGCGCGTGTTCGGCAAACCGGAGAACGGCGCGGACGGGCTGGAAGCCTATCTCGACGAGGTGTCGAGCACCCGGATGCCCTGGCAGAGCTACCTGCGGGTCTTCGGGCTCGCCGCGGCGAACTGGCTGCTGGACTGCGCCGCGCTGGCCTGCGCGATCCGGGCGATGGGCCAGCCGGTCCCGTGGCGGGAGCTGCTGCTGGTCTACGGCGCGGGCGCCGCCGTCGGCAGCACCGGGATCACCCCGGGCGGTTTCGGGCTGGTGGAGCTGGCGCTCACCGCGGCGCTGACCGCCTCGGGGCTGCCGTCCTCGCACGCCCTGGCCGCCGTGCTGGCCTACCGGCTGGTGAACTTCTGGCTGGTGATTCTCGCTGGCTGGGTGTGTGTCGCGGTCCTGGCCCGTCGCGGTTCCCGCGGCGAGAACACCGCTGGACCGCTAAAATAGAACGTGTTATACCTAGTGAGTCGTGCGGACCGCGGCGTTACGAGGCGAGATGACCGGACAGGATCGCAGTGCCGCCTTCCCGCTGGTGGCGGGCACTCGGCACCGGATGCTCGACGTCAACGGGATCCGGATGCATGTGGCGGAGGCCGGCGAGGGGACGCCGGTGATCTTGTGCCACGGCTTCCCGCACCTGTGGTACTCGTGGCGCCACCAGATCCCGGCCCTGGCGCAGGCAGGCTGGCACGTGCTGGCACCGGACCTGCGCGGTTACGGGCGCACGGATGCCCCCGCCGACGTGCGGGACTACGACTCGGCCCAGGTCTGCGGCGACATCACCGGCCTGATCGACGCCTGCGGCGCGGACCGCGCCGTGCTCGTCGGGCTGGACTTCGGCGCCCAGCTGACCTGGGAGGTGGCGGTGCGCCACCCCGATCGCCTGCTCGGCATCATCGTGCTGAACAATCCCTACGGCGGCCGCCCCCGGCGCCGTCCCACCGAGACGTTCGCCGCCGTCGCCCGGGAGCATTTCCTGCACCTGGATTACTTCCAGCGGCCCGGCGTCGCGGATGCCGAGCTGGACGCCGCGCCGCGGGAGTTCCTGGCCCGGGTGTTCTGGGCGCTGAGCGGCGAAGGGTCGTACTTCGACTGCTTCCGGCATCCGGCTGGGCATCGGTACATCGAGGCACTGCCGCTGGCCCCGCCGCTGCCGTGGCCGTGGCTCACCGAGCAGGAGCTGGACGTCTACGCCGGCGAGTTCGGCCGGAGTGGCTTCACCGGCGGGCTGAACTGGTACCGGGCGCTGGATCTGCGCTGGGAGCAGACGCGGGACCTGGACTCGGCGCCGGTCGAGGTGCCGGCCTGGTTCCTGGCCGGGGAGAAGGACGTGGACCTGGCCGGGTTCAGCGGGCGGGATCCGCTGGCGCGAATGCGGTCCCTGGTGCCGGACCTGCGTGAGCTGGTGCTCATCCCCGGCGCCGGGCACCTGGTGCAGCTGGAGCGGCCGGATGAGGTGAATGCCCGCCTGGTGAAGTTCCTGACGGAGTTGCGTACGGGGTGCTTAAAACCCCGCTTACTCGCCGCGCCATACTGGGTCGCGCTTCTGCGCGAACGCGGTCGCGCCCTCGCGCGCGTCGGCGGAGCCGAGGATCCTCGTGGTGATCGCCGCCTGCCGGCGCCATCCCTCGGCGGCCGTCCAGTCCTGCCCCGCACGCGCGATCTCCTTGGACGCGGCCACCGCCAGCGGACCGTTTCGCGAGATCGCGAGGGCCAGGTCGACCGCCGTCGCCAGTGCCTCGCCTTCGGCCACGACGCGATTGACCAGACCGATCTGGGCGGCCCGGTCGGCGTCGATCGGCTCTCCGGTCAGCAGCAGTTCGAGAGCCAGCGGCAATGGCAGGCGCCGCGGCAGCAGCAGCGCGCCCCCGGCCGCGGCCACCAGCGCCCGCTTGACCTCAGGCACCCCGAAGCGAGCCGACCGCGAGGCGATGACCAGGTCGCAGGCCAGCACGAGCTCGAAGCCTCCGGCGAGAGCCCAGCCCTCGACGGCCGCGAGCAACGGCTTCCGTGGCGGGGTTTCGGTGATGCCGCAGAGGCCGCGACCTTCGAAGTCGGGGGACTCACCGGTCAGGAAAGCCTTGAGATCCATCCCGGCCGAGAACGTGCCGCCGGCGCCAGTGAGAACCGCGGCCCGCAGTTGCTTATCCGCGTCAAGCTCGTCGACCGCGTCCCGGATGCCCTCGGCGACGGCCCGGTTGAGCGCGTTCCTCGCGTGCGGGCGATTGATCGTGATCACTAGCACCGAGTCGCGACGCTCGGTGATGACCTCCTGCGCTGTCATGCCTCATCGCCCCTTCCGCACGTGTCCCGCGGCTGACGGGACTTTCTGATGCTATATTCATTTTCAGTTATGAGGTAGCGTCGCAGGCGAGGGAGCGATAGATGAGGTTCGGTGTCACCGGAGCATCCGGCCAGCTCGGTCGGCTGGTCACGGCCGGGCTCACGACAGCAGTCGATCCGGGTGAGGTCGTGCTCATCACCCGGACCCCTGATTCGCTTAACCCCCAGCCCGGGACCACCGTGCGCCTCGGCGACTTCTCGCGAACCGAGACGCTTGATCATGCCTTCGCGGAGATCGAGACCTTGCTGCTCATCTCCACCGACACCGTCGGCGTTCGCCTGGAGCAGCAGCGCGCGGCCATCGCGGCGGCGGCCCGGGCGGGTGTCAAGCGGATCCTCTACACGTCCGTGCCGAACCCGATCGCCAGCAACCCCGCCTTCGTCGTTCCCGATCACGCCGGCACCGAAGCCGCGTTGCGCGAGAGCGGAATGCAATGGACCGCACTGCGCAACAACCTGTACGCGCACATGCAGGTGCCGGGTATCCGCCAGGCGGCCGCCTCCGGCCGGTTCGTCGCCAATCAGGGCGACGGACGGGCCGCGTACGTTACTCGCGAGGACTGCGCCGCGGTGGCTGTTGCCGCGATGCTCCAGAGCGGACACGAGAACCAGGCGTACGACGTCACCGGGCCTGAGGCGCTCGGCGCTGCCGACCTCGCCGCACTGGCCGGGGATCACGTGGAGGTGGTGCCGGTGACCGACGACGAGTACGTGGCCGGCCTCATCGCCGCGAACCTGCCAGAACCGCTGGCGCGTGGACTCGCGTCGTTCGGTGCCGGGATCCGCGACGGCCATTTCGCGGCAGTGACGAACGTCGTCCATGATCTCGCCGGGCGCCCGGCCGCCTCGTTGACCTCGCTGTTGGCCTAGCCACCGCGGGCGCGGTCAGTCCCCTGCGATACCGGCCGACCGAGCGACGTCGCGCAGCGCTTGCCCGGCTCGGCGCCCCGCCTCGACCGCGGCCACCTTGTCGAGTTCAACCGAGAAGATCTCGACGCCGAACGAGCGGAAGTGCTCCGGCCCGATCGCCCGCAGATACCCGGTGGTATCGAATGCTCCTTCACCCGGGAACATGCGATGGTCAGTCGAGTCCTCCATGACCGACGCGCCGAGCGGCTCGGCGGCACCGTCGTTGACCTGAACGTCGACGGGGCCGGACTTGTGCAGTTCGGGCAGCAGGGACAGGTCAGGACCCACGCGGGTGAAGTGCCAGCTGTCGAACAGGAGTCCGCCGTTCGGGCGCCCGGCCTCGCGCACAACCTCTGCCGCCAGCCGGAAGTCCTGCATTCCGAAGAACGCCATCGGCTCCAGGGTCACATCCATCCCCCGCTCCGCGGCCAGGTCGCACAGTTGCTGGAAGCCCTCGATCAGTTCGTCGGTCTGGTAGCGGCCCTCGTCGAAGATCCCGACCGTGCAAAGGCAGTGCACCCCGAGCTCGGAGGCCAGATCGAGCACCTGCTCGCGGGGGATGCCGAACCGGCGGATGAGCCGGGGGGTCGCGCCGGTGGGCAACGCCACCGGCATGAAGCCGATGCCGCCGTCGAGATGGGAGAGCCGGATGCCGCGGTCCTGCGCCATGGTGCGCATCTGCCGCGCGGAAAGGCCGCGTTCGGCATTGGCCAGCGCGACGTGCGGCGGCATCGAGAGCGCGTCAAAGCCACCCGCGACCGTCGCGTCGAGTTGCTGCTCGTAGGGATGGGCCCGCACGCAGGCTTCCCAGAGAACCCGTTCAATGGTCACGTTCTGCTCCTTGGTACGAGCGGGCCGCCCGCCCGGTAGAGGTTGCTGTGGAGTGGGTGGTCCACGAGGGACGCGGCGACGTCGGCCGCCGAGAGCAGCGCGGTCATGTCGAGTCCGGTGGGGATACCGCTGTCATCGAGCAGGTAGGCGAGTTCCTCGGTGGCGATGTTGCCACTCGCGCCCGGCGCGAACGGGCATCCGCCGAGCCCGCCTATCGAGGCGTCCAGCTGGACGACGCCCGCGTTCACGGCGGCGACCGCGTTGGCCAGGCCCGCTCCCCGCGTGTTGTGGAAGTGCATGCCGATCCGGATGCCGGTCACTTCGGACACACGCTGGTGCAGGTCAAGGACACGGCCCGGCGTCGCGGTGCCGATCGTGTCGGCGAGAGTAAACGTGTCGGCGCCGCAGTCGACGCCCCGGCGAGCGGCCGCCACGACCACCTCGGGCGGCGTGCGTCCCTGGAACGGGCAGTCCCATGCCGTCGCGAGGACCAGTTCCACGACCCCGGCCGCCTGGTGAGCGAGCTCAACGATCGCTGGCAGCAGCGCGAGCGACTCCTGCGTCGTCCGTCCGGTGTTCGCCCGGCTGTGCTCGTCCGACATCGATACGACGTACTCAAGACGCGGTATCCCCGCGGCGATGGACCGTCGTGCTCCGTTGAGGCTGGCGACGAGGGCCGAGAACTCGACAGACGGCCACCTGTGCAACGCGGACGCGACCTGCTCGGCATCGGCCAGCGCGGGCACCGCCCGCGGGGAGACGAAGCTGGTCACCTCGATGTGCCGCACCCCCGTCGCGGCCAGCGCGTCCAGCAGTCGCAGCTTGCCCGCCAGCGGCACCGGCGCTTCTATTTGCAGCCCGTCCCGCATTCCGACCTCGCGGATGTCAACCGGCGGTGACGGGGTCACGTTGGCTCCCGGATCAGCCCGCGTAGGAGAAGGTCCGAGATCTGCCCGTCGTTCAGGCCGGCCAGGTCCTTGAGCACGGCGCGGGTGTCCTCGCCGAGCTCGGGGCCGGTGCCGCGTACCCGAGCTGGCGTGCCGGTGAACTTCGGCACGATGCCGGCCATCGGCCCGACCTGGCCGTTCGGGCCGTCCGGGCGAAGCACCATGTCACGGGCCAGGTAATGGACGTCGGCGATCATGTCCGGCGCGGTGTAGATCTTGCCGGCCGGGACCCCGTTACGGGCGAGGATCTTCAGCAGGGTCGCCGATTCGTGTTCCTGGCACCAGGCCTGAATGTGCGCGTCCAGCTCAACCGCGTTCTCGCCCCGGGAGGCGTGATCGGCGAACCGCGGATCGGCGGCGAGTTCTTCGCGGCCCATGGCCTGGCTCAGCCGGCGGAACACGGCGTCGGCGTTGGCCCCGATCACGATGTCAGCGCCATCGGCGCAGGTGTACACGTTCGACGGCGCTACCCCGGGCAGGATGCTGCCGGTCCGCGTGCGCAGCACTCCCCCGCGTTCGTAGTCGGCCATCGTGGACTCCATGAGCGCCGCGACCGCCTCGTAAATCGCGACGTCGACCTCCTGCCCGTGGCCGGTGGCCTGCCGCGCCGTGAAGGCCGCCAGCGCGCCGATGACGGCGAACATCGCGGCCAGCGAATCGCCCAGGCTGATGCCGGTACGCGAAGGGAGATGGTCCGGGTCACCCGTCGTGAACCGGATGCCGCCGACCGCCTCGCCGATGCTGCCGAACCCGGCTTCGGCCGACCGCGGCCCGGTCTGGCCGAAGCCCGACACGTGCACGACGATGATCGCGGGATTGACCGCCGACAGACGTGCGTAGTCCAGGCCCCACTTCGCCAGCGTTCCTGGCCGGAAGTTCTCGATCACGATGTCGCACCGCGCGGCGAGTGATCGCACCAGTTCCTGGCCTTCCGGATCGCGCAGGTTCAGCGCGACCGACCGCTTGTTGCGCGCGATGGCCGGCCACCACAGGCTCTGCCCGTCGATGGTCTTACCCCACCGGCGCATCGGATCGCCCTCTTCGACCGGCTCGATCTTGATGACCTCCGCGCCGTAGTCGCCGAGCAACTGCCCGGCGAAGGGCCCGGCGATCAGGCTGCCCATCTCGAGAACTCGCGTGCCCGCGAGCGGGCCGGTCATTTCGGCGGCAGCCGGATCGCGCCGTCGAGCCGGACCACTTCGCCGTTGACGTACGGGTTCTCGATGAGCTCCCACGCCATCCGGGCGTACTCCTGCGCGCGGCCGAGCCGCTTCGGGAAGACCACGTCCTTGGCCAGGTGGGTCTTGAACTCCTCGGCCTCGGGACCGGAGCCGTAGATAGGCGTGTCGATGAGCCCAGGCGCGATGGTGTTGACCCGGATCCCGACGACCGAGAGGTCACGGGCCAGGTTCAGCGTCATCCCCACGATGCCCGCCTTGGACGCGGTGTAGGCGATCTGGCCGACCTGGCCGTCGAAGGCGGCGATGGAGGTCGTGTTGACGATCGCCCCGCGCGCGCCATCCTCATCCGGCTGGTGCCGCCCGATGGCGGTGGCGGCCAGCCGGGTGACGTTGAAGGTGCCGGCCAGGTTGATGTCGATGACGCGGCGGAACACGTCGAGGTCGTGGGCGGACGCGTATTCGCCGTCACGCCCGATCGTCCGGCCCAGGCTGGGCACGCCGGCGCAGTTGACCGCGATCCGGAGCGGGCCGAGCCCCTCGGCCACGTCGATAGCGGCAATGACCTGGCCGGGATCGGTGACGTCGGTGCGCACGAACTCGCCGCCGATCTCGGCCGCGACCTTCGGCCCGCGCTCCTCGTCCCGGTCCAGCAGAACGACGTGGACACCACGGCGCGAGAGCAATCGCGCGGTCGCCTCGCCGAGCCCGGACGCACCACCCGTCACGAGCGCCGACGAGTTGGAGTATTTCATGTGCTCGCCTTTCGTTCCGTTTTCGTCAGGAAGGCCTGGATCATCGCCCGCGCCGCTGGCGTCTGGATGACGTCCAGCTGGTTGACGGTCTCCGCGGTCAGGGCCTCGCGCAGCGTGCTGTGCCAGCTGTCGTTCAGCAGTCGTTTGGTGCCGGCGCTGGCCTGCGCGGACAGCGCGACCAGGCGGGCGAGCAGTGTCTCGCACTCCTCGTCCAGCTGGCTCTGCGGCACGGCCGCGTTGATCAGGCCCCAGGTCACCGCCGTCGCCGCGTCGACCCAGTCGCCGAGCAGGGCGAGCTCGCGGGCCCGGCGCTCCCCCACCAGCCGCGGCAGTAGCCAGCTCGAGCCGGTGTCGAGCGAGAGGCCGATGTGCGTGAACAGCTCGGCGAACCGCGACCGGTCCGAGGCGATGACGAAATCGCAGAGCAACGCCAGGTTCGCGCCGGATCCGCCGGCCAGGCCGTCGACCTTCGCGACGGTGGGCACCGGGAGATCATGGAGATCGAGCAGCACCTGGTTACAGCGTTCGATGCGATCAGCCAGCGGCTCGTGGTGCCCGATGAACCCGGTGACGTCGCTGCCGGCCGAGAAGACGCCTCCGGCCCCGCACAGCAGCACGGCCCGGTCCTCTTCGCTGGCCCGTACCCGGGCCAGTTCCGCACCCAGCTGGGCCCACATCGCGTCGGTAATCGAGTTCAGTTTGCCGGGCCGGTTCAGCACGATCCGCACCACTGCGTCGTGGCGCGAGACGACGAGATCGCTCACCGGCGTGCCCCCACCACCGCGCGCCCGATGATCTCTTTCATGATCTGGGTCGTGCCGCCGTAGATGGTCTGGATGCGCGCGTCGAGGAACGCGCGGGCGACCGGGTACTCGCGCATGTATCCATAGCCGCCGTGCAGCTGGAGGCAGCGGTTGACGACGTCCTGCTGCAGCTCGGTCATCCAGTACTTCGCCTTGGCGGCGTCCTCCGCGGTAACGTCGCCGCGGTCGAGGCGGCTCACCAGGTGGTCGACGTACACCTGGCCGATCTCGGTCGCCGTGGTCATCTCGGCGAACTCGAACCGCACGAACTGCTGGTCGGTCAGGGGGCCGCCGAAGGCGGTGCGCTGACGGCAGTAGTCGAGCGTCCAGCCCAGCACCTCGCGGGCGCCGGCGATGGCGTTCACCGCCATCGACAGCCGCTCCTGGACGAGGTTGCCCATCAGGAGCGCGAAACCAGTGCCCTCGTCGCCCAGCCGGTTGCTGACCGGGACCCGGGCGTCGTTGAAGAAGAGCTCGGCCGTGTCCTGGCTGCGCTGTCCGATCTTGTCGAGCTTGCGCCCGCGTTCGAAGCCAGGGGTGGGCTCCTCGACAACGAGCAGGCTGATGCCCTTGTGCCGCTGGGAGGTGTCGGTCTTCACGGCGAGCACCACGGTGTCGGCGTTCAGGCCGTTGGTGACGAAGGTCTTCGAACCGTTGACGACGTAGTGGTCACCGTCGAGCCGGGCCGACGTCCGAATGGCGGCTATGTCGGACCCGGCGCCCGGCTCCGACATGGAGATTGCCCCCATCCGCTCGCCGGTCACCATTCCGGGCAGCCAGCGGCGGCGCTGCTCGTCGCTGGTCGCGGTGAGGAAATAGGGCAGCACGATGTCGTTGTGCAGGGTGATGCAGGTGCCGGAGGCCAGGACGTTCGCCCGCTGCAGTTCCTCGCTGATGACCACGTTGAAGCGGAAGTCGGGCTGACCGAGCCCGCCGTACTGCTCGGGCACGGCCATGCCGAGGAATCCGCGGGCGCCGGCCTGCGCGAACATGCCGCGATCGACTCGTCCGGCCTGCTCCCACGCGTCGTTGAAGGGCACGATCTCGGTAGCGACGAACGACCGGAACGCTTCCCGGAACGAGTCGTGAATGTCGTCGAACAGCTCGCGTACGGTCATCGCGCGGTCCATCCGCCATCGACGGCGATCGTCTGGCCCGTTATGTAGCTGCTAAGGCCGCTAGCCAGCAGCAGGAGCACGCCGTCGAGCTCCTCCAGCCGTCCGGGGCGGCCGATCGGCGTGTTCCGGCGCACGTACTGGGCGCCGGAGTCGCTCCGCAGGAACTCACTGGTGAGATCGCTTTCGAACCATCCCGGCGCGATGGCATTGACCCGGACACCGTGGCGGGCCCACTCGCAGCCGAGCTGCCTGGTCAGTCCCACCACCCCCGCCTTGGCCGCGGCATACGCGGCGTGCGGGATCGGCGACGCGGCCACCAGTCCGTACATCGAGGCCACGTTGATGATGCTGCCGCCAGCGCCGTCGATCATCGGCCGGGCGAACGCGGCGGACAGCGCGAACGTCGCCGTGAGGTTGACCGAGAGCGACTCCTCGAACGACGCCGTCGTGAGCTCGAGTGCCGGACGTGACATCGCACCCCCGGCGTTATTAACCAGGACGAGGGGTGCGTCGCCAGGGTGCACGGTGTCGATCAGCCGGGCTATGTCGGCCGCGGAGGTGACGTCACACCGGACGGCCGTCGTATTGGGCACCTCATCGGCCAGCTTGGCGAGCAGATCAGATCGCCGCGCGGCGGCGAACACGGTCGCGCCCGCGCCGCTGAGCACGTGCACGAAGTGCAGGCCCAGCCCCGAGGAGGCGCCGGTCACGACGGCGGTCGTGCCGCTCAGATCGAACGGGCTGGTCGTGACCATCAGTCGAGACGCTCGATGATCGTCGCGTTGGCCATGCCGCCGCCCTCGCACATCGTCTGGAGCCCGTAGCGGCCGCCGGCCCGCTCGAGTTCGCAGAGCAGCGTCGTCATGAGCTTCGCGCCCGATGCCCCCAGCGGGTGCCCGAGCGAGATCCCGCCGCCGTTCACATTGAGCCGGTCCCGATCAGCCTTGGTGTCGTGCAGCCAGGCCAGCACGACGGGGGCGAACGCCTCATTGACCTCGTAGCGGTCGATGTCGGAGATGGTCAGGCCCGCCCGGGCCAGCACCCGGGCCGTGGCCGGGATCGGCGCCGAGAGCATCTCGACCGGATCGGCCGCGGCGACGCTCATGTGCCGGACCGCCGCTCGTGGACGGAGCTTGAGCTCGGCCGCCCTGGTCGCGCTCATGAGGAGCACGGCCGCGGAGCCGTCGACGATCTGCGACGAGTTGCCGGCGGTGATCCGGCCGTCGGGCACGAACACCGGCGCCAGGCCGGCCAGGGCCTCGCGCGAGGTGGACCTGATGCACTCGTCGACGGTGAGCCGTCCGTCTTCGGCCACGACGGCGCCAGTGCCGGAGTCGCGGCGGCGGACCTGGATGGGCCAGATCTGCGAGTCGAACCGCCCGGAGTCACGGGCGGCCGCGGCGAGCTCATGGCTGCGCAACGAGTACTCGTCTAGCTCGGCGCGGCTCAGCTGCCAGCGATCGCAGATCAGCTCGGCCGAGATGCCTTGCGGGACCAGCCCGCTCAGCCCGTAAGACTCCCGGTCGCCGAAGCGCTCCTGCACGACCTCTCCGTAGACCTCGCGGATGTCGCCGCCCGGCGCGTTGGAGAACATCGGCACGGTGCTCATGCACTCGATGCCGGCCGCGACGACGACGTCGTTGACCCCGGACATGATCGACTGGGCCGCGAAATGGATGGCTTGCTGCGACGATCCGCACTGCCGGTCGACCGTCGTTCCCGGAACGCTGACCGGCCACCCGGCGGCCAGGACGGCGGTCCGCGCGATGTTGGTGCTCTGCGGTCCGACCTGAGTGACGCAGCCCATGATCACGTCGTCGACGAGGGCCGGATCGATGCCCGTGCGCGTCCGCAGGGCGACGAGCAACTCGGCGGCGAGCTCGGCCGGATGCCAGCCCGACAGAGATCCCCCGCGCTTGCCGGCCGGGGTCCGGACCGCGTCCACGATTACCGCATAGTCCACTGCTACCGCCTAACCTGAAGATGAATTCATAATCTATAAAATCCTAGGCGATCCCGTCTCGTCAAGCGTCACTCCCGTGTCTCGGGGGTGATCAGCGCGAGACAGTTCCGGCGCGCCGCCTCGAGCCGGAGCTGCGGGATGGTGCCGAACCAGGCCGCGGTCGACCGGGCGTGACGGAAGAAGAAATGGGCATCGTGCTCCCAGGTAAAGCCGATGCCGCCGTGCAGTTGCACCATCGTGTCCGCGGCGAACAGCGATACCTCCGACGCCGCCGCCCGGGCGAGCAGCGCGGCGGCGGCCAGCACGTCGTCCTCTCCGCTCTCGGCGGCGACCGCGGCGCGCTCGACGAGGGCCGCCGCCGCCTCGATGTGGACGGCGACATCGGCGCAGCGGTGCTGCAGGGCCTGGTATCCGCCGATCACGCGGTCGAACTGCTCGCGGATCTTGATGTAGTCGAGGGTGCGGTCCAGCGCGCCGGCCGCCGTCCCGACCTGCTCGGCCGCGGTGAGCACCTGGGCCAGGTCGAGGACGTGCGATACCTGGCGCGGGTCGTCCGAGATGACGGTGCCGGGCACTCCGTCGAGCACGAGGTCCGCATACGCGGTGATGAAGTCGATTCCCGCGCGCGGACGGCGGGTCGCCAGCTCCAGGGCGGCCGGCTGGACGAGCACCAGCGACGCGCCCGCGGGCGTATCCGCGACCGCGACGAGGATCGCCGCGCTTGCCCCGTGCGGCACCGCCCGCGCGGTCCCTCGCAGCAGCGCGCCGTCGAGCGTGACGCCGCATCCCCCCTGCACGTCCGCGGCCGGTACGGCCAGGCTCGCGACGGCGCCTTCGGTCGCGATAGCCAGCAAGGCGTCGGCGACGTCGGGCCGGGCACTGGCGCCAGCCAGCGCGGCGGTCGCTGACGCGGTCGAGCACAGCGGGCCGGGATACAGCTCGTGTCCGGCCTCGAACAAGGCGCCGGTGGCGGCGCGCAGGCCGAGGCCGAGGCCGCCGTACTCCTCGGGCACGGTGAGCGCGGCGGTCCCGAGATCGCAGGCCAGCCCTTGCCACACCGCGGCGTCGAAGGGAGCGGACTGACCGGCGTCGGCGATGGAACGGACGTCGGCCAGGCAGTCGTGGTCGGCGAGATAGTCGCGTATCCCGCGACGGATCTCACCGGTAGAAATCTCGAGGTCCATGAGGTCACGTGCCTTTCGTCAGCGCGGCAGCCCGAGCCCGCGCTGTGCGATCACGTTGCGCTGGATCTCGTCCGTCCCGCCGGCGATGTGCAGGCTCGGTGCGCCCAGCACGAACTCGGACCAGCGGAACGTCTCGTCTTCGTCGAGAAACACGCGCGGGCCGCACAGGTCAGCGAGCAGGCGCCCGATCAGGTCGATGGTCTCGACCAGCAGCAGCTTGCTGACCGAGCCGGCCACGTTACCCAGCCGCCCCCAGTCGGCCGGGTTGCGGGCGGCCAGTGCGTGACTGGCCAGGACGTTGGCGGTGACGTGGGCGACCTGCTGGGCGATGACCGGGTCGTCGCGGCGCTCAGCACTGGTCACCAGGGCGTACAGGCTGGCCAGGATGTGCGGTGACAGCGGGCCGAGGCCGGACATCATCGCCTCGCGTTCGCTGCTCAGGCTGGTTTTCGCCACGGACCACCCGGCGCCCAGTTCGCCGATGCGGTCGGCGTCCGGTACTCGCACGTCGTCGAGGAACACCTCGGAGAAGGCCGAGCCACCGGTCATCTGGCGCAGCGGCCGGACGGTCACGCCGGGCGTCTTCATATCGACGACGAACATCGACAGGCCCGCGTGCTTGCCGGCGTCTGGGTCGGTGCGGACGAGCAGTTCTCCGATGTCGGCGAAGTGGCCGCCCGATGTCCATACCTTCTGCCCGGAGACGATCCAGTCGTCGCCATCACGCCGCGCGCTGGTCCGGGCCGAGGCCAGGTCCGACCCGGACGACGGTTCGGAGAACAGCTGGCAGCCGACGATCTCACCGCGCAATAGCGCGGGCAGGTAACGCCGCTGGATGTCGGCCGAGCCATGTCCCGCGATCGCGGGCGCGACGATGTGCAGGCCGACCAGGAGCTGCCCGCGCGACGGGAGGTCGTATCCGTCGAGCATCCGGTCCAGCGCGAGCGACCACTCCTTGGAGCGCCCGCCGCCGCCGAGCTCGACCGGGCCCTGTGGCCACGCGAGCCCGGCGTCGAACAGCGCGCGCTGCAGTTCCCTGGCCCGCGCCAGCGCGGCCAGCTCACCCGGGCCGGACTCCTCCATCACCCCGAGCCGGTGTTCGGGCCCGACGGCGCTGCCGACTGCGAAGCGGGCCTGGAGGCCGGATAGGGTCTTCCGGATCCGGGCGAGGTCATCGCCCAAGACGGCCGCGACGGCGTCGTCGGAGTCTGGAGCGTCGTTCGTCTTCGCGGCGGACGGGGCCGGTCCAGTCACTTGAGCCCTGCGGCAGCCAGCGCCAGTCCCTTGGCGCGTTCCATGTCGTAGTGCTTTCGCGCCACGATCCGTTGCGCGTAGAGACCACCGCCGGACTGCAGCATCGTCACCAGCTGCCACCCGCCGTAGGCATCCGCGCTGATATCCCGGATGGCGTGGAACAGCCGCGTCCGGTACTCACCATCGACGCCCTCCATAGTGCGCATGTACTTGCGAACGTCGTCTCCCACCTCGGGGCTGGCGAGGTCGAGCGTGGACGGCGCGGTGATGATCGATCCGCCGCCGATGTCGTGCAGGTGACGGACCATCATGCTGTACTCGGCGGCGCCGTAGTGCTTGGCCGCGTTGGTGTACAGCTCGCTGGGGAAGTACCAGCCCTCGGGCGACGGTTCGGCGTTGGCGATCGCCGCCTCGAGCCCCGCGCGCACGAGCGTCGTGTAGATCACCATCTCGGCGATCTTCTCCTTGATGTGGACGATCGACGCGGTGCCGTTCGACTCGGCGACCAGCTGCGCGAGCCCGACCAGCGTGTCGCCGAACTCGGCGAGGTGGGCCGTGCCGCCAAGCCGCTCCCACAGGCCGAGAGCGTGCGCGAAGATGGCCGAGAACTCGGTCTCCCCGGCCAGGAACACGCGTTCGTTCGGCACGAACACGTCGTCGAAGATGACGAACCCCTCTGGCGTGTTGAACCGGCTGCTCTGCGGGAAGTCGCTCTCGTTGAATCGCGGCGCGTAGTTCGTGTTGATGATGCGCACGCCGGGCGCGTTCACCGGCACCGCGCAGGCGACGGCCCAGTCCCCCTCGCCCGGCTTCATCATCTTGGTCGGCATCACGAGCATCTCGTGGCACACGGCGGCGGACGATATGTGCAGCTTCGCGCCGCGGATCACGATCCCGTCGGGGCGGCGCTCGACGATGCGGGTGTAGACGTCCGGGTCCTCCTGTTTGGACGGGCCGACCCGCCGATCGCCCTTGGCGTCGGTGATCGCTTGCACGCAGCGCAGGTCGTTGTCGCGGCAGTAGGTGAAGTAGCGCTCGATGCGATCGGCGTACTCGGGCAGCGCGTGCCGGATCCGCGCGGCAGCGGTCAGGTAGGCCATCAGGCCCTGCGACGTGGTGACCGTAACCATGTCCCATTCGAGCAGCTCGTGCATCAGATGACGCAGCTCGTCCCGCGAGCGCGGGATGGTGTAGTACGGGCCGGCCGCATCGGCACCGGGCAGGTAGTAACGCTCGTAGCCGTCGCCGATTCGCTCGACTGTCGTCCGGAACGTGACGTGCTCGGTGAGGTTCGTCACCAGCTGACCGTCTGCGTACATCCGGCGGCCGTCGTCGAGCGATGCCACGTAATCGGACCGAGTTTTCATCGCCACGAGACCTGCTGCCTCCACATCACACGCTTAGCGCCCGCCAGGAGCAAACTCATAAACTGATTCTATATTCAGGTTCAGTCTTCGGGCAATGGCGGACGTTTCTCCCCATTGCGATCCTCCTCACACCGCCGCCAGTTCCCGGTACTCCCTGACCGGATTGGAGCCGTCCCAGCCCCGTGCCGCGGAAGCGACGGACTCGTAGTGGCGCCGGATCTGCGGGGTGCCCACATAGAGCTCGATGAAGTGGCCGAGCTCGGGCCGCGCGTCGTGGAACAGGGCACGGGTGCCCGTGTGCCCGGTCATGTCGAGCACGCACGGCCAGCCCAGCTCTTCCAGGCGGGCGCCCTCCGCATCCAGGTCGTCGGGGAACCAGGTCATGTGGTGCAGGCCGAACTTCCCGCCGCCGAACGCCCCGCGGAACGCGGCCGGTTCCAGTTCATGGAGCTGGATCAGCTCGACCTGGACATCCCCCCACTGCCCGAAGGCTGGCGAGTGGTCCAGGATCGCGGGCTCGCCGCGATGAGTGGCCGTCAGCTCGAAGTGGTCGAACACGAAGAACGGCCCGGCCCCGACGCGGTCGGCCCACTGCTGAGCGGCAGTGCGCACCTCGGGAACGATGTAGGCGATCTGGACGATCGGCCGGTGAATGGTCATAACGACGCTCCCGTCTGGTCGGAGATCTCATCAGAGCTGCCCGGCACGCAGGCAGTGGCTATCCGGGTCAGGTCCCAGTACGTCGGGTCGTCGCGCGACCGCGAGTACTCGACGTAGCCGCCGCCCGGCGCCAGCGTGAAGTCCGCTCCGTTCGTCATCGATGGCGGCACCACGTTGACGAAACGACGGACGACGATGCGGTGCAGGATTTTCCACTGGCCCGCTCGCTGCTCGAAGACATCGACGTAGTCGCCCCAGAACTGAAAGATGCCTCCACCGAGCTCAGCTTTGATCAGGTGATCGGCACGCACCTGGCACTGGCTGAACGCCCGGGTGCCGTCCAGCTCGATGAGCACGTTGCTGATCGTGTGCATCGTCCCCGTGAAGCGCCCGGTGAACTGCGGCTTCACCCACTCAAGGAAGCCGGCGGCCGATCCCTGGTACGCGCCGTGCCGATCGGTCGCGTCCTCGTGATAGACCGAAGCGAGTTCGTCCCAGTCGAGGTGGTCCACGGCGTGGCAGTAACGGGCGAGTACCTCGGCGATCGCCGCCCGGTCAGCCTGCTGGCTGTCCGTCATTGGCGGGCTCGATCCCGGCGCAGCAACGAGCTCACCGTGATGGCGCAGACCAGTACCGCGCCGTCGATGACGGGGCTCGTCCACGGCTGCGCGCCGAGGTACTGGAGGCCGTCAACGAGGAACGCGACAAAGAAGATCGCGAGCACGGTTCCCGCGACGTTGAACAGGCCGGGAAGGAACGCGCTGGCCCCGAGGAAGCCGGCGGCGAGCGCGGGCAGCAGATCGGTGCCCAGCGTGACCGACGGGTCGGCCGACCCGCTCTGCGCGACCAGGGCGACGCCGGCCAGCCCGCCCAGGACGCCCGACATCACGAACGTGGACAGGGTGAGTCCCCGGGTGGGGATGCCGAGCAGCCGCGCCGCCCCGGCATTGGAGCCGATCGACCGGAGGTGCCGGCCGTAGGGGGTCTGCTCGAGCAGGTACCACGCGACGAGCGCGACCGGGGCGAACCAGAACACGCCCTTCGGAATGCCGCCGGTATTGCCGGACAGTGACGTCTCGAGCGCGTTGATGTTCACACCGGCGAGCACCGAGCCGCCGGTGTAGCCCTGAACGACGCCCTGGAGCACCGTCGAGACGCCGAGGGTGACGATGAACGCGTTCAGGTTCATGAATGAGACCAGCATGCCGTTGAACAGCCCGATGAGCCCGCTGACAACGAGGGCGATCAGGATGCCGACCCCGAGTGGCACATGGAACCGGGCGATCGTCGTGACGAGGGTGATGCCCGCGGTGCCCGCGATCGCGGCGACCGACAGGTCAAACTGTCCCACGACCAGCGGCATCATCGCGGCGACGGCAAGGATCGCGAGCGGTGCCTGGGTGCCGATGACGACGCGGATATTCTCGCCATTCCAGAAGCCGTTCGCCGTACCGGCGAAGATGGCCATCATCACCACGAACAGGATCGGCAGCGCCCACTTCTCGGCGACCGGTGCCCATGGCAGCTGCCACCCGCGCTGCTGCTCCCCGGGCGGTGAGCCTCCGCTACCGGGCGCGAGCGGCTCCTGTCGGTCGACGGCGCTGTCCATGCGGTTATCCAATCGTCGCGAGGGAGTCCGGCAGGTCGGGCAGCGCCGACCTTGAGCCCTTTTCCAGCTGGCTGGCGATGGCGAGCTCGGTGATCTGCTCACCGACCAGCTCGGTCACTATCTGGCCGCCGGCCAGGATGAGTACGCGATCGCAGAGATCGACGACCTCTTCCAGGTCGGAGCTGACGACCACCGCGCAGCCTCGGCCGCTGATCGCCCGCTTGATGTGCGCGTGGATGTCGGCCCGCGCGCCGACGTCGACCCCCTGCGTCGGCTCGTCGATCAGCAGCACGGCTGGCTCAGACGAGATAGCGGCTCCGACCAGTACCTTCTGCTGGTTGCCGCCCGACAGGGAGTTGAGAGCCGCCTCAGCCGAGGGCGCCCGCACGCCGAACTGCGCGATGAGGTCCTCACCCGCCCGGCGCTCAGCGCGCCGGCTGAGGTAGCCCCGCCAGTACCGGCCGACGTCCGGCGCCGAGGCATTCATCGCCACCGACATGCCAGCGAACCCGATGAGGCGGCGTTCCTCCGGCAGGAACCGAACGCCGCGCGAGCGTGCTGCCGGTACGTGGCCAGCGCGGAGCTCGGTTCCCTCGATCAGCACGGTTCCGGCCCGGCGCGGCAGCGCGCCGTAGATACCCCGCAGCACCGAACTGCGGCCCGAGCCGGTGATTCCGACCAGCCCGACGATCTCGCCTTGGCGCACGGTCAGGTCGACTCCGTTGGCCGCTCCGGCGACCAGGTCGCGGACCTCGAGCAGCACCGGTGCCTGCTCCTCGACCCGCGAACTGCCGGCGCGGGGGACGGGACGGCCGACGATCAGCTCGGCGAGATCCGCCGAGGTCTTGTCGCCGAGCGGCATGGTGCCGACGTGCAGGCCGTCGCGCAGCACCGTGATGTCATCGGCGGCCTGGCACACCTCGTCCAGGCGGTGACTGACCCACAAGATCGTCTGGCCCTGATCGGCCAGCCGACGCAGCGACGACAGCAGCCAGGCCACGTCCCCTCGGGGCAGCGTCGCCGTCGGTTCGTCCAGGACCAGCACCGATTCACTGGGATCGGCCTGGTCCTGCAGGGCCCGCACGATTGCCAGCAGCGTCCGCGCCGCCGGCGGGAGCCGGTACACCGGCTCCCGCGGCGACGCGTCGAGGCCGAATTGGGTGAGCACGCGGCGGGCCCGGGCGTGCTGCCGGCGCCAGCTGATTCGCCCGGCAACGCCGCGTTCGTACCGTGAGCCGAGCGCCAGGTTCTCGGCAATGGACAGCTCGGGAAAGATCGGCACGTCCTGGTGGACGAACCGGAAGCCCAGCTCGCGCGAGACCGCCGGCGTCAGGCCGGCGAACGCGACCTCGGTCCGCCGGTCCCCGATCGCGCGGACGACATGGCCGCCGGGCTCGGCCCGCACCACGCCGGCCAGGATCTTGATCAGGGTCGACTTGCCGGAGCCGTTGCCACCGAGCAGCGCGTGGATACGGCCGTGCCGCAAGGCGAAGCTCACGTCGCGAAGGGCTCGGGTGGGTCCGTAATTCTTGGACACCCCGATGATCTCGAGAGCTTCGCCCTGCGGCTGGTTCACTTGCCCTGCCAGATCGCTTCGTAGGCGGCCTGGTAGTTGTACGGCGCCGTCCACGTCGATCCGGACGGCAGGTTGTGGGTCTTGTCCACGATCTCGAAGCCGAGCCCCTCGTCGACTGGCGCACTGCCCGGCGAGGCGAACTGACGGTTGAGCTCGTCCATCGCCGCCCACGACTCCCAGGCGAAGTCACGGGCGACGCACATGTCCTCCGGCCCGCCCGCCTTGATGGCGGCGATCGCCGGGTCGTCGCATTCGTCGCCCGAGACCGCCAGGTTGGTTTGTCCGCTCGACTTGATGGCCGCGTTCGCGAAACGCCCGAACCAGCCGGCCACGCCGACCTGCACGGCGTTGGCGTCCGGGTTCTGCGTGATCGCGGTCTGCAGCGCCTCCTGCGCGCCCGCTCCGGCCTGCTCGGCCGCGGTGATGCCGAGGTTGCTGACGATCGAACAGCCGGAGCACAGCTTCAGTTCCTTCTCGAAGCCCATGTTCTGGTACTCGGAGACGAGGTAGCCCGGCGAGTAGCTGTTGATGACCTTCGCCTTGCCGTCGGTCTGCGCGATGATCCAGGCCGCGTTGTATTCCTTCCAGTCCTCGTACGTCGTGCCGTAGCCGTTGATGCCGGTGTACTTCACGTACGTCGAGTAGAGCGGCGGACCGGTGTCGGCCAGCGGGTCGTTGCAGTCGAAGTTCGAGACGCCGACCGTGTAGATCCCCGCGGCCTTGGCCTGCTTCAGCGGCGCGGTGGCAATCGAGCAGTCGACGGCGACGGTGAAGATGCCGCTCGCGTGGGCGGCGATCGCCTGGAGGATCCCCTGGGTGTACAGCGTCGGGTCGAGCTTGCCGTCGAACAGCGTCATTTTCCAGCCCAGCGCCTTACCGGCCTGCATCGCGGCGTCGGCGATCTCGGCGCAGGCGGCGGAAATCTGGCCGCAGGAGATGACCCAGACGCTCTTGCCGGCCGCCGCCTTCGGGCCGCTCGTCGGCGGGGGCTTGAACGTGCCCTTGTAGCCCTGGTCGAGCAGCGCCGTGACGGCCGCCGGAACACCGCTGGTCGAGCCGGCAGCCGAAGCGCTACCGGTGGCGGGCGTCGTTCCGGACGAGGAATTCGAGGATGAACTCGAACATGCGGCGATTATCGTGAGCGCCGCTACGAGCGCCACGGCGGCCGCTGCCAGCCGTGGCAGTCGAGCGGCATGAGGAGTACTCCGCGTCATTCCCTCACCTCTCTTGGTGGGCGTGAAGTCTGGGGGCGTCAAGTCGACGACAGGGAGTGAAAATGAGAATGAATTCATATTCATTAACGAGTCACATTCGAGCAGATCACCTGCGCTTTTGTCAACAGCATGTTGCGGAAGCGTTACGTGATCATGGATGAGCGGGAACGCCGGAAACGGACGCCGCGTCGTGCAGCTCAGCGAAGCGCTCGCCGATCATGAGCGCTGTCGCGTTGGTGTTGTTACGCAGCGCAACCGGCACGATCGAGACGTCGGCGATGTAAAGCCCGTCCGTGCCGTGGACGCGGCCGCGGGCATCCACGACGCCGCCGTCGTCGGGATCACCGATCGGGCAGGTGCCGGCTGAGTGCGCGGCCGTCGAGACGTTGCTCCGTATCCAGTCGGTTCCGCCAACGGCTCGCAGGTCGCGGTCGCCGTCCGCGGCGATCCCGGCCAGCGGCGGCGCCATCATGATGCGTATCGCCTCGTCCACCCCGGCGCGAAGGCGCACCAGATCGTCGTGATGCGACAGGTAGTTCAGCTGGATCCGCGGGCCGTCGCGGGGATCGGCGGAGCCGAGCCGTACCGTGCCGACGCTGAACGAGCGGCTCAGCATGACCGTGAGGGCCAGCCAGTCGCCGCGGTAGGACGGCATGATCTGCAGGTCGTTGCGATGGGGCGAGCCGGGCGCCGTGAACGTCAGCGCCGCTTGCAGCCGACCGGGCGCGCCCGCGGCCGGGATGATCGACTCCGACCGGGGACGGACCTGGACGTGAACGGTCGGGTGATCGCGCAACGTCGCCCCGACACCGGAAAGCTCGACGATGGCGGGCCGGCCGAACTCGGCGAGATCAGCCCCCGGCCCGATCCCCGACCGCAGCAGCACGGCCGGCGTCATCAGCGCCCCCGCGCACAGCACGACCTCCGGCGCGCGCCAGCGGAAGAGCCGGCCGCCCTCGAAGCTGTCGACGCCACCGACGACACCATGGTCGAGCAGAACGCGATCGACGACGTTGTCCCCGCGGACGTCGAGGTTCGGCCGGGCGAGGGCGGGAAACACGTAGGCGAAGGCGGCGTTCGCGCGCACGCCGCGCTCGAAGTTGCGGGGCAGCGGCCCCACTCCGGCCGCCTCCGGGTGGTTCAGGTCGGCGCACTCCGGGTAGCCGAGCGAGCGGCAGGCGGCGTCGAACGATGCGTACAGCGGCGTGTAGTCCGCGCGCCGAGCCCGCTGCACGGTAACCGGCCCCCGGTCCCCGTGCACGGGATCCGCGCCGAAGTCCAGGTCTCGCTCCGAGGCGCGGTAGCACCGCAGTACGTCCGGCCAATCCCACCACCCGTCGCCCCAGCCGGAGAAGTCCTCCGGCACCGCGCGCACGTGGATGCCGCCGTTCACCGAGCTCGAGCCGCCGATCACCCGCCCGCGGGTCACCGGGATCGGTTCGGGCCGCTCGCGGGTGAGCGAGACCGCGTGCCACCAGTTGTGCTCCTGACCGACCCAGGCGCTCTCGTCCCGGCCAAGCAGCTGAGGCGGGAATTCGTCGACGCTGGTGAAGACCTGGCCCGCTTCCAGCAGCAGGACCCGCCGCGTCGGGTCTTCGGACAGCCGGGCCGCGACGACCGACCCGGACGTTCCGCCGCCGACGACGATGACGTCGTAGCTCGAGCCGGTCATGCGCGATCGCCGGTTCCCGGCAACTCGCGGTAGCGCCGCGACGATAGCCGCGACGTGTCCCAGCCGAAGACCAGCTCGGCGATCCGGCCGCCGGGCGCCAATCGCATCGCGGTGACACCCGCGCCGACCGGCTCGGCGAACGCCGGGCTGGCGGCCCACTCCCAGGCGCCGCCGCCCGCGCCCCCGACGACATTGGTCTCCCGGGCTCCGCGTCCATACGGCAGCGCCGCCGACCAGCGCGCCAGGTGGGCGGCGACGGCGTCCCTGGTCACCACCCGGACTCCGAGGGCGAGATCCTCCAGGACGACATCATCCGCGAGCAGCCCGGCGATGCTTGACCCCGATTCCATCGCGTCTCGGTACGCCCTGGCCGCCGCGTCCAGTACCGGAGCCCGAGGCGAGCGCTGCCCGGCCGCGAGTCTGGCCGGCGGCATGTGCGCGGGATATGTCGCTCGCAGGCCGGCCAGCACCGGGCCGGGAAGGGCCCGGCCGTCCCAGTAGTCGCGCTGGCGGGTGACCCGGCCGCGGTCGAGCTCGATTACCGCCACGACGCGCATCGGCGCGCCGAAGAGCGCGGCGTCGTTCAGGAACTGAACCGCTCCCCCGCCCGCGCCGCCGGCCGACCAGGTCAGGTTCGATCGCGCGGAGTCGGGGACGCCGGCGAAGATGGCCGCGTACGTGGCGCGCAGCCGGTCGGCGCCGACCGTCCGGCGTCGCAGCACCGCGTCTTCGTAAGCGATATCCGGATCGAAGGAGCCGGCCAGGGCGTCCAGATCGTGCCTGGACTTCGCCGCGAAATACTTCCGGGCCCACCCGTGGAATCCGGTCACAGGCCGTGCTCGCTCAGCCAGGTCGTGATCTTGGCTACCGCTTCGCTGAGCATCGGGCGCTGCTGCGGTCCGTTGTAGTAGTGCGTCGCACCGCGCACTTCGTAGCGTTCCTTATCCGGGTGCCCGATGGCCTCGTACAGGCGCCTGGTGTGGCTCGGCGTGCAGGCGTTGTCGGCACTGTTCCCGATGACCAGGGTCGGCACCGCGATGTCGCGGCCGCACGTGGCGGCATCGGCGCGGGCGTCGTCGTAACTCCATTGCGAGAGCCAGCTGCGCAGCGTGCTGAACCGGGCCAGGCCGACCGGGCCCATGTTCACGACCTGGGGATCACCCAGGTAGCACGTGCCGGGTTCGCGATCGTTCGGGTCGATGGCCGGATCGAGCCAGCGGGGATCGGCCATCGTCCCGTGCACGACGAAGCCGCGCTCGTCCAGCGGCCGGCCGGATGCTTTCAGCCCGTCCAGCGTGTCCCGGACCCATCGGGTGATCCGCCGGTTCCGCTCGATCTGGGCCGCCCGGTAGCGGACCAGGAACTCCTGACTGTACGGCGGCTGATTCGGGTTCTGCGGGTGGTAGATGTCGAGCTCAGGATCGCGCCGGGCGGGATCGCTCTCGTCCAGGATGGACGGATCCATCCACTCGGTGAGCGTGCCGTGCCGGCTGACGTGCGCCGCCAGGAGCAGCAACGCGTCGGCTGGCGGCAGCTGCTCGCGGGTCAGGTCCGGCGGATCTCCGGCCGGCGACGAGGTGATGGTCGGATGTCGCGCCTGCTGCTGGTAGAACACCGACAGCGAGCCGCCGCCGCTCCAGCCGGCCAGCACGATCCGCTCGTAGCCGAGCCGCTCGCGCGCGTCGTGGATCGCCGCGCCGAGATCCTGGGCGACCTTCTCCATGATCAAGGCGTAGTCGGCGCCGCGATACCTGCTGTTGGCGTAGATGACGTGGTGACCGGCGCGGGCTAGCGCGTTGGTCATCGGCAGGTAGGCGCCACCGCCGATCGGGTGCATGAACAAGATCGCGGTCTTCGACGGGCGGGACGGACGCAGCAGGTAGCTCTCCAGCGCGACCTGCTCCCCCACCCCGCCGTAGGTATCGCGGAACTCGGATTTATCCTCGAACATGACGAGGTAGGGAATGCGCTCGTAACCGCTGCCGGGCGACGTCACGGGGTCACCTCCGGGTCAGTGTCGAATCGGACGTACGCCTGGGCCGCCTCGGTGGGAACCAGTCGCCGCCGCGAGTCGATGTTGATGACCTGCCACTCGACGCGGGTGTGCTCGTCGTGCAGCCGTCGCGCGCGCTGCCGGGCACGCTCGGGCGCGCCGTGATGGATCCCCTGCGGCGCGTGGGACAGCAGGCCCAGCGGCATCTGCACGCCGAACGTATGCCCGCCGTGGTAGAACGCCACTTCGTCGAAGTCCACGTTGCGGTGGTACCAGGGCGTTCGCTCGGTGCCCGGTTTGCCCTCGGCCGGGCGCGGCAGGAAGTTGATCAGGAACAGATCCGGCGTGTTCAGCACGACCGCCGCCGACGGTGGCAGGTGAACCGTGTCGGAGGTCATCACGTTGTACTCGTCGATGTTCACCCGGAACGGGAAGTTGTCGCCCCGCCACCCCTCCGCGTCGCACGGATCGTGATCGTATTCGATCCAGGAGTAATCACCGCTGTGCGCGAGGCGGACCTCGTAGCGACTGCGGCCGTCTCCCGGCAGCACCTGCGCCTCGGGCACGAAGACCATCGTCGAGTCGAACGGCCAGTGCCGGCCGAGCGCCCTCGACGAGGGCACCTTTAGCTCCGTGTAGGACTCGAGCAGCAGCAGGTGATTTCCCTCGGCGTCGGGGACGTGCCGGTACGTCGTCGACTTCGGCAGGTAGATGTAGTCGCCTGGGCGGTACGGGATCGTACCGAACTCGGTATAGAACCGGCCGGTGCCGAGATGGGCGAAGTACACCTCGTCGCAGTCGATGTTCCGCGCATAGAACGGCATCGGCCGCGACCGGCGGGACACCGAGATCCGGGCGTCGGCGTTACTGAACATCAGCAGCGGCTCGCCCGCCGCATCGGTCAGGTCGGACGGCTCGACGTCGTAAGTCGGCACGTGGACGTCCCGGATGGGGCCCCGGGCGTGAAAGGCCGTCGGGTCGTTGCGGCGGTAGAACTGCGCCTGCCGTCCGACGAAGCCGTTGCGGCCCATCTCGTCGTCCTTCAGGTCGCCGACGTCGGCGTGGATTCGTTGCGGCGTCGTACCCCTCCGCAACTGGACGAACGACTCCATCGTGGTTCTCCTCGGCCGTGGATCTCTTGCCCGCCTGACGTAACTGACTCTATATTCAGATTCAGTATTGGAGCAAGCCCACCCCGGTCAGGAGCCAGCCGTTGATCACTCATCTGGTCCACGTCATCACCAAGCCGTCCGAGCACGAGCGATTCGTCGCGGCGGCCAAAGCGCTGCGCGACGCGTCGGTTAAGGAAGACGGCAACGTCGAGTACTCACTCTGGGCGCCGCTGGACGGCGGTCACGAGGTCGTCGTGGTGGAGCGCTGGCGTGATCAGGCCGCTGTCGAAGCGCACCACAACGCCGAGCACATGAGCACGTTCCGCGGCGCGGTCAAGGGCGCGGTCGCCGCTCCCCCTCGCTCGACGCGAGCGGAAGACGATTCCGAAGCCTGATGGAGAGAGCTGGAGAGAACTGGAGAGAACTGTGCCTGAATACGTGAAGCGGGCCACCGCACCGAGGTCGACGGTGGCTGGAGATCCGGATGTGGCCAAGGTCGTCAGCGAGGTCATCGCCGACGTCCGCGAGCGCGGTGACGCCGCGGTCCGGCATTACTCGGAGAAGTTCGACCGATGGTCACCGCCGGAGTTCCGCCTGTCACCGGAAGAGATCGAGCGGATCGTCGCCAGCGCCGACCCCCGTGTCCTCGACGACATCCGCACCGTCCAGGGCAATGTCCGTGATTTCGCCCAGCACCAGCGGGACTCGCTGGCTGACTTCGAGGTCGAAGCCCAGCCGGGCGTCTTCCTCGGCCAGCGCAGCATTCCGGTCGGCTCGGTCGGTGCCTACGTCCCCGGCGGCCGCTATCCGCTGGTGGCCTCGGCCCACATGACGGTCACGACCGCCACCGTCGCCGGCGTCGAGAAAATCATCGCCTGCACGCCGCCCATCCGGGGAGAAATACCGGTGACGACGGTCGCGGCCATGCACCTCGCCGGAGCGACCGACATCCTGCTGCTCGGCGGCGTGCAGGCCATCGCCGCGCTCGCGGTCGGGACCGAGACCATCCCCAAGGTCGATCTGATCGCCGGCCCGGGCAACGCGTACGTGGCCGAGGCTAAGCGCCAGCTGTTCGGCGAGATCGGCATCGACCTGCTGGCCGGCCCGACGGAAATCCTCATCATCGCCGACTCCCAGGCCGATCCGTTCGTCGTCGCGGTCGACCTGCTCAGCCAGGCCGAGCACGGCCCCGACTCCCCCGCGGTCCTGATCACCACCTCACGCGAGGTCGCGCGGCGAGCGCAGCAGCACGTCGAGGCGCTGCTGCCCGGCCTGCCGACCCGCAACTTCGCCGAGCCGGCCTGGCGCGACCACGGCGAGATCATCGTGGTCGCCGGGCTGGCCGAGGCTTACCAGCTGGCCGACGAGTTCGCCTTCGAGCATGTCGAGGTGCTGACCGAGCACCCCCGCGAGGCGCTCGACGCGATGCGGAACTACGGCGCCCTGTTCCTCGGCGAAGGCACCTGCGTCTCCTACGGCGACAAGGTCATCGGGACGAACCACACCCTGCCGACCCGGCGCACCGCGCGACACACCGGCGGCCTGTGGGTGGGCAAGTACCTGAAAACCGTCACTTACCAGGAGGTCGTGGATCCAGCGGCGAGCGCGGCGCTGGGCGAACTGTGCGGTCGCGCGAGCCGGGTGGAACAGTTCGAGGGACACGCGCGATCGGGGGACGTGCGGTCGGCCAAGTTCGGCAGTGCCGCTCCGGAATGGATCGATGGCGGAATATTCAGTGGAAGCTTCACCGACCGCCGGTAGCCGCCCGGTCGCGACGGGCGAGCTTCCTGAAACTGAATCCGGTATCCTGTGCGGGTGGCGGCCACTAGTCAGCAAACCATGACCCGCGCAGGCAAAACGCTGCGTCGTTATGATTTCTTGGTGCTTCGCCCGCTCCAGACGCGCTGGGCGGACATCGACACCTATGCACATATCAACAATGCCGTCCATTACGAGCTGATGGACACCGCGGTCAATGGCTGGCTGGTTGAGGCGACCGGCACCGACATCCGCGGACTCGACGCCGTCGGCTGGGTCGTCGAGACCTCGTGCCAGTATCTCGCGCAGCTCCACTTCCCTACCGTCGTCGACGTCGGCATCGCGCTCGAACGACTCGGGCGCACGAGCGTCACCTATCGCCTGGCCCTGTTCGGCGATGACCACGACCCCGTCGCGGTCGGGCGCTTCGTCCACGTGTACGTGGACCGGAACGACCACCGGCCGGCCCCAGTACCGGACGTGATCCGGCGGGCCCTGGAGACACTCGGTCGCGATCCGACCGAAACCGACTGAGCGTGCCCGTTATCTCATCCGAAATCGACATCTCTCACAGGCAGGACTAGATATGCCGGCAACTCCTCGTGGCGAGCGGACCAGGGAAGCATTTCTCGAGGCCGCCAAGCGGGTCTTCTCCGAGAAGGGCTACTTCAACACGAAGATCACGGACATCAGCGCCGCGGCCGGCAAGTCCCCTGGGTCGTTCTACAACTACTACGACAACAAGGAGAGCCTGCTCGAGGATCTTGCCGCGGATTTCATCGAGCAGGTGCTCGGCCGCGCGAAGCACGTCCATCGCGGTGACCCCTACGACAACATCAAGGAGATCGTCACCGTCTACTGGAACACCTACAAGGAGTACGTGCCGACGCTCATCGGCCTCTTCCAGCTGTCGATGACCGACGCCAGGTTCATGGCGAAATGGCAGGAGCTGCGCCGGCAGGGGGTCGAGAACGTAATCGGCGGGATCCGTAAGGCTCACCGAGACGGCTTCGCACAGGGCATCGACGAGCACGCGTTCGCGTCGGCCATCATGTCGATGCTGGACTTTTTCTGCTGGACGTGGCTGGCGAACGACGGTGAGCCGGGATTCGGCCCGATAGACGACGAGGTCGCGATCGAGACCTTGTCCCAGGTGTGGTACCGATCGCTGTACTTCCCCGCCGACGCCGCGTCGGGAAAGACGGCGAAGAAGCCCCTGGCTCGCGCCAAGTAACCCAGATCCTGAGGGGGTCTTCATGGGACGAAGCGACCGGGTCGTCGCCGTCACCGGCGCGTCCGGCGGTATCGGGCTGGCGATCGCGCGGCATCGCGCCGAGCTTGGAGATCGCGTACTCATCACCGGCCGTCGCCTGGGCCCGCTGCAGTCGGCCGCCGAGGCGATAGGGCCCGCGGCCAGCGCCCTCGTCGCCGACTCGGCTGATCCCGCGAGCGCTGGTCTCATTGTCGCCGCCGCGCTGGAACGATTCGGCGGCCTCGACGTGGTGGTCGCGAACGCCGCCCACGTCCCGCCGCTGACGTCGCTGCTGGATGCGGCGGAGAGCGACATCGACCTCGTCTGGCAGACCAACGTGGCCGACCCGCTGCGCCTCGTGCGGGCCGCCGCCAGGGGCCCGTTCGCCGGCCGGGGCGGAATCGTGGTGATGGTCGGATCCCTCGGCGGGCAGGCGCTGCAGGTGCGCACCGAGGGTGCCCGGATCGGCTGGGAGGCCGCGGAATCGACGATTCGCGCGCGCAGCCCGCTCGGACGCCTGGGCGAGGTCGACGATATCGCGAACACCGTCGACTTCCTCATCGACGAGCGCTCGTCGTGGATGACGGGCCAGGTTCTCGTGGTCGACGGAGGCGCGTCCGTCCAGCTCGGCCGCCGGGGGCGGCGGCCCACGGCAACGCTGACGGAGGCGCGGTCGTGACTACGCGGGTCGTGCAGTGGGCGACCGGATCGATCGGCCGGGTGTGCTTGCGCCACGTCATCGACCACCCGGAGCTCGAACTCGTTGGCCTCAAGGTCCACAGCCCGGGCAAGGTCGGGCGCGACGCGGGCGACATCGTGCGCCGTCCCCCCACCGGCGTCATCGCGACCGACCAGATCGAGGAGATCCTGGCGCTGGATGCCGACGTCGTACTGCACGTTCCCATGAACGGAGAGTCCCCCGACGAGCACGTCGCGGATCTCGGCCGGCTACTGCGATCAGGCAAGACTGTCATAACGCGGGTGGGTTTCACGTATCCCTGGGCCGGGGATCAGGACCGGGCGTCGAGCCTGCAGCCGGCCGCCCGCGAGGGCGGCGCGACGCTGTTCGGGACCGGGATCAACCCGGGGCTCGTCGCCGAGCGCCTGGCCGTGACGGCCACCACCATCTGCACCGATGTCGATCACGTACTGATGCAAGAGGCCTACGACTGCACGCCGGTGGCCTCGCCTGTCTTCATCTTCGACCTGGCCGGGTTCGGACGCGGCGAGGCGGACTTCTGGACCGCTTCGGCGGGCCGGGCGCGGTTCTTCGAGAGCCTGTTTGGCGAGGTCATCGGCTATCTCACCAGCACGCTAGCGCTGCCCGTCGAGCGGATCGAGAGCAATCACGCGGTCGGGATCACGGCGGAGGACCTCACGGTGCCCGCGGGCACGCTTCCCGCCGGAACGGTCAGCGCGGTCCGCTGGCAGTGGAGTGCGGTCGACGCCGGCAGCCGGCCCCGGGCGACCATCCGGATGATCTGGCGCGTCGGTCCAGCCCAGCCCGGCTGGGCCGACGAGGACGGCTGGATCGTCGAGATCGAGGGCGCCCCGCGGGTTCGGATGAGCCTGCGGGTGCTCGACCCGATCGGACGTCCGGAAAAGTCGAAGGCCATTCAGTACGCGGTGGCCGGACCGGTGGTACGGGCGATCGACGACGTGTGCGCGGCTCCGCCGGGGATCCTGGTTCCACCATCGTTCGCCGCCTTCAGGGCCAGCTAGCCCGCGATCGCTGAGATCAGCAGGTCGCGTACCCCGCGACGCACGATCTTGCCGGTCGCGTTCCGTGGCAGCTCGTCGACGAACACGACGCGGCGCGGGCACTTGTATCCGGCCAGTCGCTCGCGACAGTAGTCGATGACCTGTTGCTCGGTGAGCGGTTGATCGCCATCCGCGACAACGGCGGCCGCGACGATCTCGCCCCAGTGGCGATCGGGAATACCGACCAGGGAGGCGCTGGCCAGTCCGGGCAGCGTGGCCAGGACTTCTTCGACCTCGCCGGGGTGCACGTTCTCTCCGCCGGAGATGATGACGTCGTCCAGGCGGCCGCTGATGTAGACGTAACCGTCCGCGTCGAGATAGGCGGCGTCATGCGTGTGGAGCCACCCGCCGGAGTCGATGACGTCGTCGGTGGCCTCCTTGTCGTGCCAGTAGCCCCGCATCACCCAGGGCGTGCGGACGACCAGCTCGCCGATCACCCCGGTCTCGAGATCCACCCCAGACGCCGGATCGACGACTTTGACCGCTATACCCGGCATCGGCCGGCCGGCCGATCGGAGCCGGCCGCTCGCCGGTCCGTCGGCCACGTGGTCGGCGATCGCCAGGCGGGTGATGATGCCGCCGGCTTCGGTGCTGCCGTACATCTGGGCGAACGAGCAGCCGAGCCGAGCCATCGCCCGGGTCAGTAGCGACGAGGTGATGGGTGACGTTCCGTAGGCGACAAGTTGCAGGCTCGGCGTCGCCCGGCCGGACTTGTCCTGTTCGTCGAGCATCATCTGGATCAGGGTGGGGACCATCAGCGCATGGGTGACGCCGGCGGACGAGATGAGCTCCAGGATTGTGGTGTCACCGCCGGTGAATACCATGGTCGCTCCGGCGAGCAGGCTCTGTGCTGCCCACACGGCGCCAGCGACGTGGAAGACCGGCGGAATGATCAACAGCACCGCCTGTGCGTCAAAACCGGGCAGCATGGTGCTCTTCAATGCGCAGTTCACTCGCACGTACGAGTGCAGGACGGCTTTCGGCCGACCGGTCGCGCCAGAGGTGAAGTAGAGCAGGCAGTCGTCCTCGTCTCGCGCGGAAAGGACATCGCGGGGATCGGGATTCACCTCTTGCCACGGCAGGTCGTCGCTGTTCGCGGTGATGATCTGGCGTACTGATCCCTCGAGGTGCGCCGCCACGGCCGAGCTGGACGCGTCGGCTACGAGGAGCACGGGATCGACCAGCACGCACGCCCGTCGAAGATCGTCGGGTTGATCGCGCCAGTTGAGACCGGCCAGGCATGCTCCGCGCCGGCGTACCGCCAGCGCCGTCACAATGTAAGCGATGTCGTTGCGACCGAGCCACGCGACGCGCGTGCCCGGCCGGACCCCCCGTCGCGCGAAGTCGGTCGCCGCCTGATCGACCGCGCGATCCAGGTCACGGTAGGTAAGTCGTGAGCGCGTGCCCACGACGGCCAGATGATCGGACGCGGTATCGGCAAGCTCCCGCACCCGGTCCTCGACTCGCGAACTCGCCACCTCCGGATCGCGAAGAGCATTCACTGGCCGAGTCTCCTTACTGCGGTCGACCCACATCCGGCCGCGAGTCCGCTCCCTCAATGTTTTCTGATTCTAGATTCAGTTTCACTAAATGCCAAGCGGGTGGGCCCCAGAACTCGGCCAAGAGGTTCACAAACCGAACATACGCGCCATTTCTTCCCGCCGCCAGGCCCGACGATTACGAGGGGTGCTGCATTACCGAGATTCTGACCGGAAAGTCCCTCCCTCCAGCCGGCGCGCGGCAGCGGACCGATTCTGGGCAGTGCGACGCTGACGAGCAAAGAATGCGGGCAGTGCCACACCGCCCGGCAACGGCACACCCAGGCCGACGGCCTTACCGCGCCCATGAGCACCACCAGTACCACCAGCAGCACCCGACCTAGGCCGCTAGGCGCGGTTGTCAGCGACCCGGTCGCCGGAGATGAAGCGGTTTGGCCGGTCACACCGGAGGACATCGATCATTCGGACGCGGTTACCGGTGTCCGGGTAACAAGCCGCTGGAGCACCAGTGTCCGCGTGTACCAGGCGTGAGCTCAGGGCCGGCATCGAGATGGTGACTTCGCGGGGCGTGTCGTCGCGGAGGGTGAGCGTGAGCTCGGTCACCTCACCGGCATCCCAGCGAATGTCGACGTCGACGCGATGCCGTGTCCGGAGGCCCCGCACGGACCCGGAGGGCCAGGCGGCGGGCAGGGCCGGCAGCACGTCGATGCTGTCGCGGTGGCTCGCCAGCAGCATCTCGGTGATCGCTGCGGTCACCCCGAAATTGGCGTCGATCTGGAAGATACCGCTGCCCGCAGAGCCGTCCAGGGCAGGGTGCAGGCCGAACAGGTTGTCCGCGAGGAACCGCCGCGTCATCCGCTGCAACTGCTCATGGGCTTGGCCGGCCGCGCCGAAGCGGGCCAGCAGGACGATCACCCAGGCCAGGCTCCAGCCGGTGCTGCCGCCGCCGTGGTCGAGGCGGCGCCGCAGTGCCTGGTACGCGGCGTCACGCAGGTCACGCGCGGACGAGTGCACCTGCGAGCCCGGGTAAACGCCGTACAGGTGCGATAGGTGACGATGCCCTGGATCCTCTTCTGGCAGCTCAGCCGCCCATTCCAGCAGGGTTCCGTCGGCCGCCACCGCTGGCCGCCGAAGCCGGCCGCGGGCGCGCCTGATCCGCGCCAGGACAGGGTCGCTGATGCCGAGGTTGGCGGCCGCCGTCAGGGTGCTGGTGAACAGCTCGTCCGCGATCCAGTAATCCATGGAGGTACCGTCGGTGACCGCGGCGAGTTCCCCGTCCGGCGCGTAAAAGCGGTGCTCGGGGGACGTGGCTGGGCTGACAGCGAGGTGGCCGGCCGCATCTTCGCTGAGCATGTCGAGGATGAACAGGCTGGCGTCGGCTAGCACCGGGTAGATCCGGCGCAGCAGCCGCCGGTCACCGCTGAACTCGTAGTGCTGCCACAGGTGCTGGCACAGCCACGCGCCGCCCATCGCCCAGTTCGCCCACTGCGGTCCGCCCTTGACCGGGTTGGCGGAGCGCCAGATGTCGACATTGTGGTGCGCGGTCCAGCCGCGGGCGCCGTAGTAGCTCTGGGCGGTGTGCCGCCCCGCGACCGCGAGCTGCTCGATGAGGTCGATCAGCGGCTCGTGGCATTCCGGTAGCCCGGTGATCTCCGCGGGCCAGTAGTTCATCTGGGTGTTGATGTTGGTCGTCCAATTGGAATTCCACGGCGGCGTGCGCTCGATGTTCCAGATTCCCTGCAGGTTGGACGGCTGGCTTCCCGGGCGAGACGACGCGATGAGCAGGTAGCGGCCGTAATCGAACAAGAGCGCGGTGAGGTCGGCGTCTTCGGTACCGTTCCGGGCACTGCGCAAGCGTTCGTCCGTGGTCACGAGCTGGCTGCCGTCAGCGAGCGGGCCGAGGCGCAGGGCTGTCCGGTTGAATAGCTCGCCGTGGTCCTTGACGTGCTCGGTGACAAGATCCTCGACCGATTGCCGCGCGACCCGCCGCGCGTGCCAGCCGGTGGCGGACTGGATGTCCGGCAGCGGTATGTCCGGCGGCTGGTCCCAGCTCCGGAAGGTGGTTCCGGCGACCACGGCGACCACGAGTTCGTCGGCGTTCTCGACGATGAGGGAATCGTCCTGTCGCCGGAGTGTGCCGCCGACCGGACGCACGGCCAGCGCGAGGGCGAATCCGATCCCCCGGCCGGGCTGGTAGCTGACCGGTTCGGTTCCCGCCGGTGCCTCGAACTCGACGTGAGATGGTGCCCGTCCGGTGACGACGATGGTGTCGGCTGACATGGACGTGCTGACGTCGTGCGGACTGCTGAGGCTTAGCGTCGCGGTGATGCCGCCCGGGCGGGAGCCGCTGACATGATGCACGAACGCGCCCGCCGGGGCGCTGACGAACGACCGCCGCCGGAGCACGGCGCCATCGCGGCCCGTGCTCGTGGCATCGTGCAGAGCCTGCCCGAGGCTGAGCTCACGCGCGTAGGAGCGGGCGCCGTCGGTGAGATACGTCAGGTGGACAGTGCCGACCGGCTGGTATGCCTCGGTGAACGGACCTTGCATCTGGCGGGCCAGATTGTCGGCGGCGCGGTAGTCGGCTGCCAGGGCGGCCTGGCGAATCGCGAGCAGGTGCTCCGCGGCCGCGGGATTGTCCCGGTAGCCGGGGGTGCCCGACCAGAGCGTGTCGTGGTTGATGGCGATCGTCTCGGCGGGCAGGCCACCGTCGAGGAGCGCGCCGAGTACCCCGTTACCCAGTGGCAGGCTGTTAAGCAACCCGTTGGCCGGCGAGGTGTAGCGCAGGACCCGCGCGGCCGGATCAGCCATCATGTCGAGAACCTCAGGGTGTAACTGACGGTGCGTGCCATAAGGGTGTCACCGGGCGGTAGCAGCGGTCCGCAGGACCCGCTCCCGATGCCATTATGCGCGGTATCCAGGTGGAGGTACGTGCGGCCATCTGGCACGAGGTCATAGGTATGCCTGGCCGCGGTGAGAAGTTCCGGTGACCAGCGACGGACGGCGAAGTCGAAGGGCGGCTGTCCGGTCACGCTCATGGCGAGGCCGGTGGAGTCGAAAAGCTG
>JBEKHI010000019.1:0-39274 GCA_050012355.1 Streptosporangiaceae bacterium
CATGGGCGTCGACGATCCGGTAGCCCGGCTCGACGCGGCGGGCTTCACCGAAACCGACCGCGCGGCGATCGCCGGCGGTAACGCCATCGACGTGTTTGGACTGTCATGACCGCGGTGGAAGAAGCCCTCGCCGAGGCCCGGGTCAAGTACCGGAACTGGGGCCGCTGGGGTCCGGACGACGCGCTCGGCACGCTGAACTACATCGACGATGCCAAGCGGCAGGCCGCCGCCGAGCTGGTCCGCACCGGCCGGGTGTTCTCGCTGGCGGTGGAGTTCAACCGGGACGGCCCGCGAAGCGGCCACCGGGGCCGCGGCAACCCGATCCACACGATGCTCGAATCCGGGGTGGAGGCGGCGGCGGGCACGCAGGACTTCCCGCATGGGTACGGCGACGCCGACGACGTGGTGTTCATGCCGCTGCGCGCGGGCACCCACTGGGACGGGCTCGGTCACGTCTTCGACTCGGGGCTCGCCTGGAACGGGCGGCGCTGCGAGACGGCGGTGACCGGCGCCGGTGACGTGGTGACCGGCGCCCAACGGCAGGCCGCCGCGTTCGTCAGCCGCGGCGTGCTGCTCGATGTGGGCCGCGCCAACCGCATGGACGGCGAACTGCCCGACGGGTTCGCGATCACCGAGAACCATCTGCTGGCCACCATCGAGGCTCAGGGGTCCGCGGTGGACCGAGGCGACATCGTTTTGATAAGGACGGGTCAGCTGGCCAGGTGCCGGCGCGCGGCGAGCTGGGACGGGTACTCATCCGGTCCCGCGCCCGGGCTAGCGTTCAGCACGCTTGGCTGGCTGCACGCCACCCAGATCGCGGCGATCGCGACCGACACGTTCGCGGTCGAGGTCCGGCCACCGGAGTTCGATCCGCCGTGCAAGTCGCCGCTGCACCAGATCGCGATACCCAACATCGGGCTCTTCATCGGGGAGATGTTCGACCTTGAGACGCTGGCCGACGACTGCGAGACGGACGGCGTCTACGAGTTCCTCTTTGTAGCCGCGGGCCTGCCGATCACCGGCGGCGTCGGCGCGCCGGTCAACCCGATCGCGATCAAGTAACGTGTAGATCGTGGATTGCAGGTCGACGGCCTGCAAGACGTTCGCCTCCCGCCACGCCGTCAAGCCCAGTCTTCCCCGGCCCGGGACTTTCGGATGCTGGTCGCAACGACGCCAATAGCGCATCGATGTCGCTAGGGCACGATGCCGGGAACTTAAGGGGGCCAGCCGGTTGCTGCGCAGCCCGCTCTTCCTGGTGACAGATTCTTCCTGGGTCGCGTGGTGGGGGGCCGCGCGCGGGCACTCAGCTGTCCGCGCGCCGCGGCACCACGTAAGCCGCGCTCCCGCCGCCGGGACGTTTGGGACTTTTGCGATTCAGGGTGTGTCCGAGGCTGGTGTTCTCCGCTCCGGGGCGCCCGGCGGCCCAGCGATGGCCCATCGCACGCGCTGTAAGGGCTGATAACAAATCCCAAAACAGCTCGACCACTCGTCGGCTCACGATCGAGGCCGCCGTAGACATCTGACGCTCCGATCTCGGAGCGACTCCAGCAGGAGGAGCCCCGCCACCAGGAACCATAAACGTCTCACCCGCACACCCACGCGGGACGAGCCACACCACAAGCGGCACGGGTATTGCAGCAAAAATCACACTGGTGTAATACCCGTGTGCGTTCCTGGAGGCTCCGCCCCCAGACCCCCTCTTACGCGCCGATCCCCCCCAAGGACACACGCACATACCGCGCCGCACGGCACACCAACATGACCGAGCTAGAAGAACTCGGAGGCGACACCAGCCCAGCCGCCAAGGCGTACCGTGCCCGCGACGCCGAACTCCACTAGGACCACGCAGCCACCGAAACCCAGGCCCCTACGGGTTACTAGCGACCCCGCGTGCTCGCACCAGTTCGTACGGATGCCGTCACAAGACGGCGTGGCCCCACAGCGCCGATACCGGCATCGCGACGATGCCGTCCCCGAAGGAACTCGACCGCGACCCGAGGTGCAAGACAATCCCGGCCTTGAACCGGTCCCCGATCCGCTCCTTGAACCAGCGCAGGTGCCGCGCGGTATCCGAGCCCGGCGAGGTGGTTGCCTTAACCTCGATCGCGACGACCGCCCCGCCGGGTCCCTCAAGGACGAAGTCGATCTCCCGGTCCTGCCCCTCCCGCAGCTGCCAGATGCTGACCGGAACCTGGCTGACCGTCCGCAGCTTGAGAAGCTCGGTGAACACGAACGTCTCCAGGAGCCCGCCAAGGGCCGGATGCCCCACGCGGCTCAGGTCCGCAGCGGAAACACCGAGCAGATGGGCCGCTAGTCCCGAATCTGTTACGAAGACCTTCGGCGTCTTGGACAGCCGCTTCGTCAGGTTCGTCGACCACGGGGCCACCTCGGCGGTGAGGAAGACTATATCCAGGTAGGTGAGGTAGTTACGAGTCGTCGTCCGGTCCAGGTCAGCAGAGCGGGCCAGATCAGCCACCACAGCCGACGACCCGCTCCTCGCGGCCACCAAGCTGAGCAGCCGGGGAATCGCCGCAGCCTTGCCGATCTCCGCGAACTCGCTGATGTCCCGGCTGATGATCGTCGTCAAGTAGCTGTCGTACCACGCGCGCCTGGCCAGCACCGAGGTGAGCGGCAGGACTTCCGGGTACCCGCCGTCGCAGATGGCCTGGATGTAGTCTCTTCGTGTCCAGCGGGATTCCTCTTGGCTCACGTCGCGGCTGGATACATCGAAGACCCGCGACAAGAAGTCGGCCGTACCGCCGGTGCGCTCAGCCATGGCCAGTGGCCATAGGTCAAGAAAAACCGCGCGGCCCGCCAGCGATTCCGACAGAGTGGGCACAGTCAGGAAACGGCTCGATCCTGATAGAACGAACTGGCCAGGTTCCGGGTCGGTGTCCACCGCGATCTTGATGGCCCGGATCAGCCAGTCTCCCCCGCGATGCACCTCATCGATCAGCCTCGGCCGCGCCCCCTCAGCCGCGAAGGCGGCAGGGTCTTCGATGGCGGCCTCCTGATCCTGGCGGTTATCCAGGGTGCGGTAACTGCCGCCATGAGCACGTTGGAACTGTTTCAGCATCGTGGTCTTCCCCGACTGACGCGGGCCGTTGACGATCACGACGCGCAACGCGGCGGCCAGCTCGTCAAGAACCCCCTGCGCCATCCGGGGAATCAGGTCCGCCATAGCACCAGTCCTCCATAGTGTGGCAACATACCGCGTAAAATCGTCGACTCAATCGGCAATCTTGAGTATAGCAGCACAGCAATCATGCACAGTTACCTCGATGACCGAGGCGATGAGTGCCCGCACTCATAAGCGGTCACCTTCGGAACGCCGACTCAACCTCGCCAGCAGTTCTCACTCCCCACTGGCAGGGCACCGCCCCGCCAGTCCCGTCCACCGGCCTACGACGAAGCCCCAGGTTCACCGAATCTCGGGCGGCGAAGCCGTCAGTCCTTCAGGTGCAGGGTGACCGCATGCCCACTAGGTCGCCACATCTGCCGACCCAGCGTCAGCCCTGGCTTTTCACGGGGATGCACAGACGGGGGCCCCGCGCCTGACGCAGAAAGTGCTCCTGAGCTGGGACCTTGTGCAGGAATCAAGCCGGAAACGAGCCCGCAGAATTGGCCGATGGATGGAGGCTGTGATCAGCGAACTCGCGATTGCGCCCATGAACACGATCTGACCGCCTGGGCCCGGGGCTGAACGCTTGCCTGGAACGGCCTGCCGAGCTCTTGTGCTGAGCGAGTTTTGTCCTGGCTGTGACGGGTCCGTCGCGATCTGGCCTCGTGGCGGCGAGGGTCCTCAACGCTCGGTACACATCACCGGGAACTGACGATCGTCGGCTCCAGCGGCGGAGGCCGCGTAGACCAGTCGGGTGCTCGACCTAGTCGCCGCAGGTGCTGTCAACGTCGGCGATCTCATCACGCGCCAGATGCCGGTCGCTCGTTCCACGAGGCACTCGATCTCATCGAGCGCGGCGATGCGTTCAAGGTCACGATCACCCCCGTAACCAGGCACCCGAGGACATGGGAAGACACGCTGCCACTACGCTCTCGTCCTACTTACGAGTTGCCCTGCGCTCACCAGTCCAAGTTCAGCTTTCCGGCTCGGTACGACCGAAGAGTCCACTTGGCATCGAACGCATACTCCCCGTCCGCCTGTTCAACCGCTTCCAGCACAGCCTCGCCGCGTGCTGACCGCCACGCCAGAGAATCAGCGGCAGCAGACATCCGAACCGCCACCTCTGGATCGTCAAGTAGGGCCTCGATCGCGGCCCTACCTTCAGCCGATCCCCGGATCTCCTTCACCAGGGCATGCTTCCGGCGAAATAGCTTGTTAGCTTTCGGAGGATCGCCGTGCGCCAAATGCCACTGGAAGAGGGTGTCCCTGTACTCATCTGTCAGCAGAGTCACCCTGCTCGGCTTCTCGTTCATGGAAGTGGCCGCCCGCTCTGCAACCTCGCGAGGATATCCATGCCGAAATTGTACTGGTCCGCGAAGCTCTGGCCAGTGAGCCAATTACGGACAGTGACGCCGTTCGTGAAGGACCGGATACTGGAGTAGTAATTCGCCTTGGCCTGGTTGATACCCGAGGTAACCGGGTCCATGTTGAAGGGGTTGTGGATCTCATCAGGATCGAAGCCGCTACGACCGATCTGCGACTGCTCGACCACGTGATCGAACACATTTCCCTGCCCTGGGGATCCTAGTGCCCGTTTCGCTGCTGGGAAGGACCGGTAACCGCTCACCGGGCATTGCTGATTGGCGTTATGGACGAGAACGTCTGTGTCGATCGCGCCTATGTAGAAGTCGTGGTCGTTGTTGCCGGGGACGGTCAGGTCCCACATCCAGCCGTCCCGCTGGGCCGGTACCCAGCCGCCCGCCACGGTCGCGGTGTCAGCGCCGCCGGGGGTGCGCAGGTGCGAGCCGTACTTCAGCGACCCGGCCTTTACCCACCGGCCGCCGTCAGCGCCGGTGCCGGGGACCCAGAACAGGTGATTCGACGTGGTGTCGATGACCGCGGTGCGCTTGTCCGTGCGGATCTTCAGGTCATACAGGTCGGTGTCGTGGTGTACCAGCACCGCAGTGACTGTTTCTACCTGGTCCTTGCCCGTCTTGGGGTTCATCGCCAGGACCTTCTGGCCGACCTTGAGCTTGCTGATCGCCTCGGTCTTGCCGTTGGCCAGCAGCACCAGGGTGCCCGCAGCGAACGACTCACCTCCACACGACGGGCCGACCGAATCATTCTCCGACACACCGCTAGCGCCGGCTTCCTGCGCCTGCTCCGGATCATCCGCAGACCCTGATGAACCCGAACCTGAAGAGTCGGCAGCACCGTCAGCTTCCGCAGAGGTCTCACCCGCCGCATCCGCAGCCCCGTCAGCACCGCCCTCAGCCATCGCGCCTTCGGCCAGGGCCGAGGCGCCGTCGGCCGCACCGGAACCCAGCACGCCGACGAGCCCGCCCACCGCTTCACCCAGGAAGCCGCCGGCAACCCCGGCGATCCCGCCCTCCAAAGCGGCCTCGCCCAGGCCGGACCAGGAGAAGTCATGGTGTTCCTCGGCGGTAACCACGTACCCGACCGCGGACCCGGCCGCGCCCGCTAGGCCCCCGCACACCTCCGTGGCCGCACCTGCCGTCACCGCGCCCAGCGTCGCCTCACACCCGGCGAACACTGCCACCGATGTCACGATCGACGCGATCGCAGCCGCGTGATGCTTCACGAAGTTCACCGTCGCGGTCGCCGCCCGATGCACGGCATGCCACGCCGTCGAGACCACGTGCTCAGCCGCATGGACCACATCTGACCCGTACCTGGTCACCGTGTGATAGACCCGCGCCGTCACCGACGCCGCAGCCTGCCACGTCGCAGCCGCGGCGTGCGCACCCCACTTCGCCGCGTCCGACACCGCCGTGTCCAGATCCCGCACCCCGGTCTTGGCCAGCCGCGCCGTCAGCGCCTTCACCAGGTCGGCATAGTGGGCGGCGTAATCCATCGCCTTGTGATACAAATCCAGCGCTTGGTGGTACACCTTCTCGGCGTCACACAGCAGGTCATACCACGGGCACGATGCCTGCTTCGGCTTCGACCAGCTGCTGGCCTGCTGGGCGTAATACGACGCCTGGCTCCTGTCGTAGTCGATCTCTGCCCGCGCCGGGGTGGTAATCGTTCCCGGCGGGATCGGCGATGGCGGTGCCGTGTAATGACTGTACGAAGCCAGCGACCCCGCGCCGGACGGACCACGGATCATGATCGGCATATGCCCGGTCGGGTCCGCCGCGCTGACCGGATCATCTCCGGCATAGGCGAACGGATTGGCCGCCGTGCTGTCGGGCACCGCCGATACCTGCGCGGTGTCCGCCGACGTGAAGTCCCCGGTGCCAGGCGTGTACCAGCGGGAGCCCATCGACACCTTGCCGGTCACCGGGTCGGTCCACTCCGACTGGTAACCGACCTGCCCGCTGACCGTGCCGTTGGTGGCGGTCACATCACCCCACGGGTCATACGCCGTCGATCCCGACACCGACGTCCCGCCGGAGGTGAAGTCGGCCAGCACGTCACTGTGCTGGTCGGTCAGTGCCAGGACGCCCTGGCTGCTCGTGCCGCCCGAGACCCCTACACCGACCAGGCTGGTACCGGTCGGATCCCAGGTGTAGGTAGACGTCCCGTCCGATGCCAGCGTGCCGCTGCTGCCCTCGTAGGAGAACGTGTACCCCGTTGAACTCGAGCTGCCGTCGTCGGTCAGCACCCGACCCAGCGCGTCGTAGCTGAGGGACTGAGTGCCCGAGGTCACCTGGTCGCCGTAGGCGTCGAACGTCGACGTCTCCGTCGCGTCCGGGGTCACCTCCGACGCCAGGTCACCATTGGCGGTGTAGTTATAGGTGTCGGTCCCGTCGCTGGTCAGCTCGTCACGAGCGTCGTAGGTGTAGGTCTTCGACCCGTCGGTGGTCAGGTTGCCGTCGTTGTCGTAGCCGTAACCGGTGGTCGTGGTGCCGTTGTCCCACGACGTCAGCCGACCCGACTCATCGTAGGTATAGGCGTTGTCGGCGGCGCCGGCCAGCCCGGTGGTGTCCATCGACGTGATCTGGCCGTCGGGGTCATATTCATAGCCGATCGACGCGACCGTGGCTCCGGACGAGGTTTCCAGCGTGTCCGAGGTCAGCTCATGCAGGTCGTTGTAGTCGTAGTCCTGCGCGTCGGAGCCGTAACTGATCTCCTTGACCTGGGAATCGGCGTAATACGTATAAGTACTTGTCGTGCCCGTCGCCGGGTCATCCACCGTCGCCAGCCGGTCATCGCCGTCATAGGCGTAGCTGCTGGACCCGGCCGACCCGGATGAGGTCAGCAGTTCATCACGGTCGTTGTAGGTGTAGCTCTCGCTGGTCGCGTTCGAGGTGTCCGTCGTCGACGTATTGGACGTCGTCGCCGAGGTCAATTTCCCGTCCTCGTCGTAACCGAACGTCCGGTCCGCCGTCGTCGCCGACGCGCCGCTACCAGCCTGGCTGGTCAGCTCGCTCATGTCGTTATAGCCGTCGGTGACCGTGACACCGCCAGGCTCCGTCTCGGTCACGGGCCGGCCGTCCGCGTCGTACGCCCACGTGTCCGTCGAATCGGCCGCCGACGTATACGTCGAGGTCGCCGGCTCGACCTTCGACTCCTGCTGGCCCCAGCTGTTATAGGTGTAGTACCAGTTGTTGCCGTCACCGTCGGTATATCGGGTCATGTTCCCCGCCGCGTCGTACCCGAACGACGTCGTGATCCCGGAACTCGCCGTGACCGGCTGCACCTCGGCGGTCAGCATCCCGGTCGGGTCATAGGTGTAGCTGGTGGTGTCACCGTCGAAGTCGGTGGCCGACAGCTCGTCGCCGTCCCCGTCGTAGGTCGCGGACTCGGTGCGCAGCACATCGGCGCCGGAGCTCAAGTCGCTGACCGAGGTCACGTTGCCGGCCGCGTCATAAGCGGTGTCGGTGGCGGTCCCGTCCGGATTGGTCACCGCCGTCTGCCGGCCAAGGTCGTCGTAACCGTAGCTGGTGGTGTTCCCGGCCCCGTCGGTGACCGAGGTTTCCTCGCCCGCGGCGTCGTAGCCGTACTGGGTGACCGATCCGTCCGGGGATGTCTCCGACGACAGCCACGACCCTCCCGGGTCGGTGCTCGACGACGCGTACGCGTCGGTGGTGGTGTAGTCGGCTGTCGTGCCCGCGGCGGTATACCGCTCGACCTGGGTGGAGGTGAGCTGCCGACCCAGGTAGTCATACGTCGCTGTTGTTTCCGACCCGGTCGGGCTGGTAGCCGACAGCTGGTCTCCGTTGGTGTCGTACGTGTAGCTGGTGGCACCGTTATCGGGTGCGGTCTCGCTGGTCAGGTCGCCGAGCTGGTCGTAGCCGTAGGATGTCGTGTTCCCCGCTCCATCGGTCGCGGAGGTGACCTGACCGAGCCCGTTGTAGGTCTTGGTGTAGGTAGCGGTGATCGCCGACGACGACCCCGGCGGGGTATACGACGGCAGAGCCTCAGAAACCTCTCGCCCGTCCCCGTCGTACCCGTACGTGGTGACGTTCCCGTCCGCGTCCTCGCTCTCGGTGGTGTCGCCGAACGTGTCATACCCGGTCGTGGTCTCCGGGTCGGCGTTCACCACGCTGTCGCCGCCAGCGGCGGTGTAGGTCTCCACCGGTACCGACGGGTCGGTGGTGACCGCGAGCCGCCCGGCCTCGTCATAGGAGTAATAGGTGGTGTTGCCGTCCGGGTCGGTCATCGAGGTCGGTAGGCCCCGCTCATCCAGCGTCCACGCCGTGGTGAGCTCACCGGTCGTGACATCGCTGCCGCCCTTGCCGTCCCCGTACAGGGTCGAGATCTGGGATGCCGACAGGGCACCGGGGTACACCTGCACGTCGGCGATCTGCCCATCGAAGAAGTCGGCCGCCTCGCTGTTCCACTTGGCCCCGCCGATGGTCAGCGGCCCGTGGGACGCGATCGGCGTGGAATCCGTGGTCGTACCACTGGCCGTTCCGTTGACGTAGAGCGTCATCCTGCTCGTGTTGGCGTTGTAGGTGCCGGTCAGCAGGGTCCAGGTACCGGTCGAGGCATCGGACGTCGACGTGGCGGTCGCAGTGGAGGGCGACGTGGTGTCGGTCTCGGGCCGCATGAACTCCCAGTGCTCGTCACCGCTGTCGTACTTCAGGTAGAACCCAGAATCGGTTCCGGCCGTCTGCGACACCGCCGTCTGCTGTGACGAATCGGACGCTAGATCTACCCACGCCGAGACGGTGAACGAGCCGGTCGTGTCGAGCACCGGGCCACTGGTGGTGATCTGCTGACCGGAGGTCCCGGAGAACGACGCCGCCGAACCGGTCCAGTCCGTGCCGGACGGCGCGGTCGCGGTCGGGCCGCCGCTGACCGAGTCGGGCACAGTCGTGCCGGAGGTCTGGGTGAGCGGGAACCACGCCGACGGTCCCCCGGCCCCCGGGTCGGCCACCGACTCCGAGGTCATGTTGCCGCCCGGGTCATAGGTGTAGGAGATGCTGGTGGTGCGGTCGAGCCCGGACGGGTCGAGGACCTCTTCGGTGGTCTGGTCCCCGGCGTCCACCGTGTCGTCCGTCGTGGTGCCGCCGTTGTCGGTGACCTGCGCGGTCAGGTTCCCGGCCCCGTCGTAGGTGTCGGACTCCTCGACGTAGCCGTCGGTCCCCTCCTCCGCATCAGCCATGTCGGGGTAGCGGGTGACGGTCGCCAGCAGCCCGTTGTCGGTGTACCCGTAGGAGGTCACGAAGCCCATCGAGTCCGTCACCGACGCCAGGCGGCCCGCCGGGTCATACGCCCGCGAGGACTCGGTCAGCGGCGCCGCCGCCTGGGACCCGGACGGGGAACCGGTGTAGTTCTCCAGCACAGTGGAGGTGAGGTTGCCGTCCGCGTCATAGCTGTAGTCTGTGACGTTGCCGTCCGGGTCGGTCTCGGACGCCAAGTCGCCGTAGGCGTTGTAGGTGTAGGTCGTCTCCGCGCCGGCCGCGTCGGTCTGCGAGGCGAGCAGGTCGTTGCTGTTGTAGGTGTCGGTCACGGTGCGGGAGGCGTCGCCGCCGGTAGTGTCCGCCGCCGTCTGCGACAGCACGTCCCCGTCCGCGTCGTAGGTGGTAGCGGTCTGCGCGGTGTGAATCGCGCCGGTGACCCGGTTGGTGACCGGCGGATCGGTCTCCGAGGTGACCTGCCCGTCGCCGTTATAGGCGTAGGTCGTGGTCAGCCCGTCGGGGTAGCTGTCGGAGTACACCGTCTCGGTGGTCACCTGGCCCAGCCCGTCGTAGCCGTAGAAGGTCTCCAGCCCGTCCGGGTCGATGACCTCCGCGACATCACCGTCCGCCAGATAATAGGTGGAGGTGACCGCGCCGCCCGGTGTCGTCTCCTGGTAGGGCAAGCCCTTCGGCGGGATCGCGTCGTCGTATCCGCCGACATCGGTCGTCCCGTTGGTGTAGGCGTAACTGGTGGTCTGCCCGTCCGTCGACCCGGGGACCGGTGGGGTGGTCACCGCCGTCACGTCGCCCGATGTGTCATAGGTATAGGTGGTCTCGTACGTGGTGTCGGTGTCGGAGGACGACCGCGGATCCTGGTAGGTGAGCAGCATGTCGTTACGCGGATCGGGCGTCAGCGTCGTCGACGTGTCGTTCGGGTAGTAGGTGTAATAGCCGGTTGAGCAGTCGTCGGCGGTCTGGTCCTGGCAGGTGGTCTCGGACACCATGTTGCCGCGCACGTCATAACCGGTCTGGGTGACGTCCCCGTTGGGGTTGATCACCTCGTCCTGGAATCCGTTCGCGTCGTACCCGTAGGTCGTCGTATCGCCGCGGCCGTCGGTCTGGGATAGCACCCGGTCGCCGTTGAGCGCGTCGTACGTGTAGGTGAGGGTGTGGCCACCTGGGTCGGTCACCGTGTCGGTCTGCACTGGGGTCAGCCCTGACGAGGACTGGGACGCGTTCCACTGGTCGGTGACCTGCGCGGCGGTCAGCTCGCTGGGGTAATAGGCGACATCGCCGATATCGCCGGTGAAGTAGTTCGCGTACCCGGTGCTCGACGTCGTGCTGCTGTGCGCCTCATCGGGCCAGGCTCCGCCGACGAACCCGGTGCCGATGTAGTCGTAGTCCTGGCTGGTGGCATCCAGCGTGCCGGACACGGTCGCGGCCTGGACGCCGTCGACGTACATGACCTCGCTGTCAGTGCCGGCGGTGAGCACCACGTTGTGCCATTTCCCGTTATCGACCGCTGTGGCGGACTTCATCGCGGTCGTGGCTTCCCAGAACTCCCCGTGCAGGTAGCCGTCCGTGCCGACGTACAACTCTGGGGTGTAGCTGTCCGCCGTGGTCGCGTCGGTGATCGGATCGGTGGAGGTGGAGAACAGCACCCCGCCCGCCGTCGTCGTCTTGAACCACAGCGATACCGACTCATCTCCGGCTGCGGTCGCGGTCCCCGATGGCAAGGTGATATACGAGTCGGTGCCGTCGAACGAGTCCACCGTGGTGTCAGAGAACTCACCGCCCGTCACGCCCTGGGTGACGTCGTTGTACACCGCGGTGCCGCCGGCCAGCACCTGGTTGACCGCGTCGGTGGTACCTGAGTCACCCAGCCGCCAGTAGTCCGCGGGCTCGGCGCCGAGCACCGACGACGCGTACACCTGGCTGGAGCCGGTCACGGCGGGCGGGTTGATCGTCCAAGTGCCGCCGTTGGAGTCGGTCACCGACGAGGCCCGGCCGGTCAGCCCGTTGTAGGCGACCCGCGTGTACACGCTGCCGGACGGCCGGGTCACCTGCGTCAGCAGGTCCGCGGGACGGGTGCCCGCCGCGTACATCGCGCCCACCTCCGCGCTGGTCAGCGGCCGGTCCCAGAACCCCACATCGGAGATGTCGCCGTCGAAGTACGTCGCGTAGCCGTCGTTGCCGTCCTTCAGGTAATCGGCTTCGTCCGGCCAGGCGCCGCCGAGGAATCCCGCGCCGACGTAGTCGTGGTCCTCCGCCGTGACGTTGATCGTCCCGGCCAGCGAGGCCACCGGCGCGCCGTCCAGGTACATCGTCTGGGTGTCGCCCGCCGCCGTCAGCGTCACCTGATACCAGGCGTCGTTATCCACCACCGAACTGGACTCGATCGGGACCACCCCGGTATCGGTCCAGAACTCCCCGTGCAGCTTCCCGTCCGACCCCACATACAAGGTCGGGGTATAGGCATTCGTCGTCGTCCCGGCGGTGATCGCGTCGCTGGAATAGGAGAACAGCACGTCGTTCTCGCTAGTCGTCTTGAACCACAGGCTCACCGACTGGTACTGCGCCCCGGACACCAGGTCCTGCGGCAGCGTCACGTACCCGTCCGACCCGTTGAACGCCGCCGCCGTCGCCGACGACCCGTCCAGCGGCCCGGAGGCGCTACCCGGGCTCACCCCGGAGGAATACGTCGCGTCGTCGGTGCCCTCGTTCGCCAGCACCGACGACGCGGCTGTCGTGCCCGACGTCTCGTCCAGCCGCCAGTACGAGTCCGGGCCGGAGTCCAGCACCGCGTCCGGGTAATCCGACCCCGACGTGTACGTGTAGGCCGTGCATGCCGTGGTGGAGGTCGGCGGGCATACCGCGGTCAGCTCATCACCGCTGTAGGAATACGTCCACGTCAGCGCCGTCGACGACTCCCCGGCTACCACGTCGGGGGTGACCACCGACGCCACATGCGGGTACAACGCCCCCGACGCGGACGTCGAGGTCCAGGTCAGGGTCAGCGCCCGGCCGGACGCCGACGTCACCGTCGTGATCTCATCCGAAGAGTTCCAGGTAAAGGTCTCCGTGTGCCCGAACGCGTCCGCGATCGACGTAATCCCGTACGCACCAGAGGGCAGCGCCTGGGTGAACGTGTACACCGTGTCGTTCTTATCGGTCAGCGTGAACCCGCCACCGGTCACCGCCGCCAGCGTCGCGTACCGGCCTGGCGGCGCCGCGTACGTCCCCGACGCGGTCAGCCCGAACCCGACCTGCGACCCGTCCGGGTACGTCACCACCTCCGTCGCCGTCGACCCCGACGCGCTGGCCTGCCCCGGCGACACCCGCATGTCCAGCACGCTCGACCAGCCCGCCCCGAACGCTCCGGCCACCCGCGGGTCCTCGCTGTTGTAATCCCGGGTGATCTCTAGCGCCGGCCCGACCGTGGTCACGTTCGCGTCCGTCACCGACGTCGTCCAGTCACCCGACGCGGCATCGAACCCAGGCCCGGTATCGTTCTGCGACAGACCGGACGTGATCAGCGGCTGTGGTACCGGCGTCGAGAAATACGACGTGGTCGCCGTCGCCGAATAATCCAGCCCGTCGTAATCCTGCACCGTCCAGTAATACGTCTGGCCCCACGACAGGTCCCCCGACGGGACCGTCCAGTCCCCGTCCGCGATCAGCCCCGACGTCGCGACCGACGTACCTGAGGAGTTGTACACGGTGAAGTCGTACTCCACCGACGAGTCCGGCCAGTCATCCGGGTCATGCCCCGACGCCAGCAGTTCCGGGGTCAACGTCGCCGAATTGTAGTTATCCGGCGGGTACTGCGAATCGATCTGCGGCGGCACGTCCGCGGTATAGGTCATCTCCAGGTACGGCTCGCAGATCCCCGAGCAGTCCCCGCCCTGATCCGAAGGCACGGTCCCGTCATTCGCCGAGTCGAACTGCTTCCACATCTGGGCGTCGGTCAGCGACGGCGCCACCGCCCACCCGTAATCATCGGATACGTCGTTGACCGTCCAGTTGTTCAGCAGCGCTAGCCCCGCCGAATTGAACGTCAGCCCGATCCACGACCCCATCCCGGGCTCGCCCGACGTGTTGTCGCACTCCGCCGACGTCGCCAGCCCGGTCCACGACGCGTCCTGCGTCGTGTACGTCGGGCCCGGGTACTCCAGCTCGCCGGACGGAGCCCACGACTGCGTCACCTGGTAGGCGTTCACGTCCTCGCTGTAAGTGCACTGGTACGCCCACACGTCGAACAGCTCCAGCGTCGCCGCCGTCACATGCTGATGCGTGAGCACGTTCCCGATCTCCGCCTTGAAATCCAGGAAGTCGATGTCCTTCTGGTAATCGGTGCTGCTGCCGTAGTAATACCCCGACGGCAAGAACTCCGACCCGCCGTTATCAGCCTCCTCATCCGTCCCCTCACTCTGCTGGACGTACGTCGATCCCGCCGCGTACGCCGAGAACACCGGGTCCACCGTCACCGGGAACACGCGGCCCGCCGCGTCCAGCCACGACCTGGCCAGCGTCATCTCCAGCGCGGTCCCGCCGTCATAGGTCACCAGCTGGTACGTCAGCTGCGACGACGCCTGTGGATGCCCCGAGTCCATGTTCACCGGGCCCGACCGCGCCACCGCGGGCGGGATCACCCACACCACAGCCCCCGACGCATCCTTCAGATCCACCGAATCCCCGCTCAGCGACGCCGTCAGCCCCTTCAGCCGCAGCGGGAACACCCACGATGTCGCCACATCCGCTGACCCCAGCGTCAGCGATTCACTGATCCCGGTCGCCGTCGCCGTCTCCGTCACATCCGTACCGGGCAGAATCCCGTCATAGGTAACCGACGACCCGGACACCACGCCACGCGCAGGCGCCGCGCTGGTCAGCGAGAACGACACCGATTCGGCGCCGCCATCACTGACCAGCGACCCCAGCGTCGGGGAATCACCGGCCGCCGCGAAACTCGCGGCCACCGAGTTGGCCTTCTACTGCCAGCGGCCGCCGGAGCCCATCGTCAGCGAGGAATTGATCGGCGCCCACCCACCCGCCGAGGTCTTGTAGTTCACCGGATCGGCCCCGGCGTACACCTTCCGCGTGTACGAACCGTCGGCATTGCGGTACAGGTTCGAGGTCGCGGTTGTACCTGACTGCACCAGGGTGCTCGTCTTCGGGCTGAACCCGTGCACGGCCGGACCGCTCGTGAACTTCCTCGCCGTCAGGCCGTGCGGAGCGTACGCCGGCACCTGACCGCGCCCCTTGCCCGCCTCCCGGCCCACCGCGTTCTGCACCGCCCGCGTCACCGCCGCCGGCACCGAATGCGCCTTGCCCGCCGCCGTCCCGGACTCCTGCTCCGGCACCGCTGGCACCGGAGCATGCCGCCCGATCAGCATGTCGACCAGATGGTCCACCGTCGTACGAACCTTCGCCGCCGACGGCAATCGCAGCTCCGCGGACGCACCAGATCCCGCGACGCCCAACATCATCAGCGGTAGCGTCATCGCCATCAGCACCGCGGCGGCACGACTGCGTCCACCACCCCTGATCCCGCGTCCCGTCCTGCCATGCGCACCAGGCCAACGCAACCGCATGCCGTGCCCCCGTACTTCAAACTAACGAAACGGCGCAATCATGACATATGAAATCAACCGGACACAAGATGTCACTTTTTTAGAACACTCCGAGGCCAGGTAGGCTCATTTTTTTGCACACGCACGAACACGGATCACGCGAGTCCGCTGGTGATCGCCGACCTCAGCCCGGTCAGTGACGCGGGCACACCGGTCACGTGGGCCGAGCCGTCGCCGACCACCACGAACCGCACCGACGGGAACCGCGGCGCCGCCGCCAGCACCGCCGCGCGCTCCGGACCGTCCGCCGCCACCACCACCCGGCACCCACGCACCAGCAGTGACCCCAGGAACCCGGCCGCGTTAGCCGCTGTCGCCGGCCCTTCCACCTGCAGGTACGACACCCGGGCGCGCGTCGCCAGCGACACGTCCTCCATCGTCTGCCATACCTGGGAATCCGGCGCGGCCGACACCCCCTGCGCCCCGGTCAGCAGGCATTCATCCACGTTCGCGTACAGCCGGGCCCGGGACACCGGCCCGCCGCTCCCCGCGCCCGACAACAGCAGCCCGGCCGTCACCCCGGCGGCCGCGACCACCACCACCCCGCCAGTCATCACACTTTTGCGCACCATCACATGATCGGCATCAAAGATCACAAATCAAGCCAAATCTCATCAACCCGGCCGCCGACGGCCCGGGAATCCAGTCGGCCAAGCTTAAAGGCGGCAGGATCAGCAATGCGGATCTAAAATGGGAAACGCTGACAATAACTACCCGCTCAGCGGACAACAATATTCATGGCTACACGCTGTTATCTGCCGTCACTCTGGGTACCGGCTTCTTGTTCGAATTGAGCCGTGGGTTAGCCGTTAATAGCACGTATTTCGTCTTCCGATTTCCGCTTGACGGCCCCTCCTGCTAGCGTCGCCTTCACATTTCGACGACGCCGTCGGGAGGGGTGGCATGGGGCGTCTAATCGCGCGGCGATTGCTGCTTGCAATTCCATTGCTTTTCATTGTCTCCTTTCTTAGTTTTGCTCTCGTCGCGATCGCCCCCGGGAACCCGGCCGCCGATATTCTCGGCCTGAGCGCCACCAAGGCGCAGGTCGCCGCGCTCGACAAGCAGCTTGGGTTCGACCAGCCAGTCCCTGTGCAGTACTGGCACTGGCTGGTGCGGGCGCTGCAGGGCAACCTCGGCACCTCTTACACGTCACAGGAACCCGTCACGTCGATCGTGAACACCGGGCTCATCGTGACCCTGTCGCTCGTGCTGGGCGCCGCGCTGCTCACCGCCGTGCTCGGCGTCGGCCTGGGAACATTCAGCGCCATTCGCGGCGGGAAGGCGGGCCGGCTGACCGACGCGTTCGCGATGCTCGGGTTCGCGATCCCGTCGTTCTGGCTCGGGATGATCTTGCAGGACATCTTCGGTGTGCACCTGCGGCTGCTGCCCGCGACCGGTTTCGTGTCGTTCACCCAGTCCCCCGCCGACTGGCTGCGCTCGCTGGTGCTTCCGGTGGTGACGCTAGCCGTCGGTGGCATGACCGGGGTGGCCAAGCAGACGCGGGACTCCATGCGGGACACGCTGCACCGCGACTATATCGACGCGCTGCGCGCCGACGGCGTGCCCGAATGGAAGATCATCTGGCGGCACGCGCTGCGCAACGCCGCCATACCGGTGGTCACGCTGCTCGGCACCATCCTCGTCGGCATGCTCGGCGGGACGGTGCTGGTGGAGACCGTCTTCTCCATGCAGGGCCTCGGCTACCAGATCGTCACCGCCGCCAACGGGCACGACCTGCCAGTCATCGAGGCGATCACCGTCTACTTCACGATCGGGGTGGTCATCGTCAACCTGCTGGTCGACCTGGCCTACGGCTGGCTGAACCCGCGGGCACGGGTCGCGTGAACGGCTCTGTTCTCGCCGGGCTCCGCAAGCGGCCGCTCGCGCTGATCGCGTGCGGCGTACTCACCCTCATCATCGTGGCCTGCCTGGCCGCACCGCTCATCGCGCCCGCCAGCCCGAACGCGGAGAACCTGATGGCCTCGTTGCAAGGCCCGTCGGGTGCGCACTGGCTCGGCACCGACGAGCTCGGCCGGGACATCCTCACCCGGCTGCTGTACGGCGGGCGGGCCACGCTCGCCGAGGCGGGCCTTGTGCTCGTCATCACGCTGGTCATCGGCGTCCCGGTGGGTTTGCTCGCCGGGTTCATCGGCGGCTGGACCGACCGGGTGCTGATGTACCTGGCCGACATCGGGCTCGCCCTGCCGGTGATCGTGCTCGTCCTGCTGGTCGTGGCGATCTTCAACGGCAACCTGCAGATCGCCATGATCGGACTCGGCGTGCTGCTGGTGCCGCCGCTGAGCCGGGTGATCAGGGCGGCCGCGCTGACCGTGCGCAACGAACTGTACGTGGACGCGGCCCACGTGTCCGGTGTCCCCCCGGTGCGGATCATCGTCAGGCACGTGCTGCCACGGATACGCGGCACGGTCATCACCCAGGCGACGATCATCGCGGCCATCGCTGTGCTGTTCACCACCGCGCTGGCATTCCTCGGGTTCGGTCCCACGCCGCCAAACCCGTCCTGGGGAAGCATGATCTCCGAGTCCGGGCAGGTGCTCGCGCACAGCCCGTGGCTGCTGATCTCTTCGGGCGGGATCACTGGCATCACGATCTTGTGCCTCGGCCTGGCCGGGGACAGCCTGCGGGACATTACCACCGCCCCCTGGGCAGGGGACGACGGGGGGACGGGGGGCACGCGGCCCCCCGTGCGCCGGGCGGGTCTGGTAGAGATCGCTCCCCCCGAGGGGACCAGCCTCCTTTCCGTCAGAGAGCTCACCGTCAGCTACCCGCGTGATGGCACCGAGGTCGCGGTCACCCACGAGCTCAGCCTGGACGTGCGATCCGGCGAGATCGTCGGGCTCGTCGGCGAGTCCGGATGCGGCAAGACCTCGGTCGCGCGCGCAGTGCCCGGCCTGCTGCGCGGCGGACGGGTGGCCGCGGGCACCATCTGGTTCGACGGCGAGGACGTCACGCGACTGTCAGGCCAGCGGGCCCGCCGGTACCGCGGCGGTGAGGTGGCCTTCATCGCGCAGGAGCCGCTGGCCTCGCTCGACCCCACCTGCCGGGTCGGCCGCCTGGTGGCGCAGGCGGCCAGGTGCCACGAAAAGCTGTCGGCCGCCCAGGCGCGGGAGCGGGTGCGGGAGCTGTTCACCATGGTCGGTCTCCCCCGCCCCGACGAGGTCGCCAACATGTACCCGCATGAGCTGTCCGGCGGCATGGCGCAGCGGGTGGCGATCGCCCGCGCGCTGGCCGGACGGCCGCGGCTGCTGATCGCCGACGAGCCGACCACGGCCCTCGACGTCACGCTGCAGGCCGAGATCCTCGGCCTACTGCGGTCGCTGCAGCGGCAGACTGGCATGGCGGTGCTGATCGTCAGCCACGACTGGCAGGTCGTGGAGCGCGTCTGCGACCGGGTGGTGGTGATGTACGCGGGGCAGGTCGTGGAGGAGTCGCCAGCGCCCGCGCTGCTCGAAGACGCGGCGCATCCCTACACGCGGCTGCTGCTGGCCGCCTCCCCCGCCCACGCGCTGGACGGCGCCCGCTCGCTGCCGGTGATCGGCGGCACCATCCCGGCGCCCGAGGACTGGCCGCTGACCTGCCGGTTCGAGAGCAGGTGCCCGCACGCGGCGGACGTCTGCCACGACGGGCCCATCCCGCTGCTGGCCGCCGGCCCTGACCACCTGGCACGGTGCGTGCAGGTCGGGGGCGGCACATGAGCGCGGACTCGCTCTTGTAGGAGTGGGACCTGGTCGCGGAGCACCGCGGCAGAGGGCACCGGACTCTCGCGCTGGACGGGGTCAGCCTGGACATCGCGGCAGGCCAGACTCTCGGCCTGGTCGGCGAGTCTGGTTCGGGCAAGACCACGCTCGGCCGGGCGATCCTCGGCCTGACGCCGGTCACCGCGGGCACGATCACCTTCGGCGGCCAGGACATCACCCGGCTGCCGAACGCGCGGCGCCGGGCGCTCGGCAGCCAGATCCAGGCGGTCTTCCAGGATCCGTATGGCTCGCTCAACCCGGCGCTGAAGGTCAAGGCGATCCTCGCCGAGTCGCTGCGCGCCGCGGGACCGGTTCCCAGTGACCGGGCGGCGGAACGGATCCGCGACATGCTCGTCCGCACCGGCCTGCCGGAATCGGCGGTGTCCCGGTATCCGGGCGCGTTCTCCGGCGGTCAGCGGCAACGGATCGCGATCGCCAGGGCCCTGATGCCCGGGCCGCGGCTGGTCGTCTGCGACGAGGCCACCAGCGCTCTTGACCTGTCCGTCCAGGCACAGATACTCAACCTGCTGCGCGACCTGCAACAACAGCTCTCGCTCAGCTACCTGTTCATCGGTCACAACCTGGACGTCGTGCGGTTCATCTCGGACCGCGTCGTCGTCCTCTACCACGGGCAACTGCTTGAGGAAGGTCCCGCCTCGGTGGTGGCCAGGCAGCCCCGGCATCCCTACACGCGCAGTCTCGTGGCTGCCACCCGGCCCGGCCAGCCGGTCGTGTCCCGTCCGGAGACTCCGCACGCGAGCACCACCGGATGCGCGTTCGCGCCCCGGTGCCGCCTCGCGACGGACATCTGCAGTACGCAACGGCCGCCGCTCGTCCAGCTTGGCGGGGCAGCGGCCGCGTGCCACCACCTTCCTTCCCTTGAGGAGACGTCATGAGACCTGTCCTGCCCACCGCCGCGGCGGTCGCGGCGGCACTGATCGCGCTGGCCGGCTGCGGTTCTGCTGCCAGCCCGTCCGGTGGATCCGGATCCGCCACCACTCGCTCCGGCACGTTCACCGTCGGCATGGGCGAGGCCGCCACCACGATGGACCCCACGTCGGTGGCCCCGGCCGCGTTCGCCTACTACGACTACGACCCGCTCATCCACGAGGAGCCCAACGGGACATTCACCCCCGACCTAGCCCTGACCTGGGGGTACGTCGGCACTGGTAACAAGGAGTTCGAGGTCACCCTGCGGCACGGAGTGCACTTCTCCGACGGGTCGCTGATGACCGCCACCGCGGTGCAGAACTCCCTCGAGTACTACGTGCACAACAAGAACGCGGACCAGCAGTACGCGGGCCCGGTCAGCTCGGTCACCACCGACGGCGAGTGGACCGTGCTGATCCACTACTCAGCGCCGTTCCCGGACGCGGTGGTGTCGCTGACCCAGGACTGGGACTTCGGCAACATCCTGGGCCCGAAGGGCATCGCGGACCCGAGTTCGCTCGCCAACAGTTCGGACGGCGCTGGCGAGTACGTGCTCCAGCCCTCGCAGACGGTCGCGGGCACGACATACGTGTCGACACCGGACTCGCACTACTGGAACCAGTCAGCGATCAAATTCGACAAGGTCGTGATCAAGCCGTTCACCAGCGAGACGGCGGAGATCGCCGCGCTGCAGAGCGGCCAGATCGACTTCGCCCAGAACATCGCGGCGTCCGAGGTCGCCACGGTCCAGTCCTCCGGCGACAAGATCAGCGACGGCCCGTCCACCTGGGCCTCGCTGATGCTGGAGAACCGGGTCAGCGGCCCGCTGGCCAACGTCAAGGTACGGCAGGCGCTGCAGTACGCGATCAACCGGCCGGCGATCGTCAAGGCGATCTACTACGGTTACGGCTCGCCGCAGGAACAGTGGGCGATCCAGGGCCTGACCGGCTACATCGCCGCCGACGCCAACGAGTTCGCCTACGACCCGGCCAAGGCCAAGCAGTTGCTTGCCGCCGCCGGCTACCCGAGCGGGTTCTCGATCTCCATGCTGGATGTCGCGGCGCTTGACAAGAATGGCGTGCTGGCGCAGGCGGTCGCCTCGGATCTGGAAGCGGTCGGGGTGAAGGTGACCATCACCGAGTCGGAGGGGACCTTCGCCACCCTGCAGAGCCAGCTGTTCTCCAAGAAGTACGAGACCCTGGTGATGCCGACCAAGGCGCAGGACATCTACTCGATGGCCGGGCAGACGCTGGTCGCCAGCAGTTTCGCGCTGGCCAACGCGTTCGGCACCTCAAGCTCGCAGATGAACGCGCTGTACGCCCAGGTCGCGGCCGCCTCGACACCCGCCGCGGTGACCGCCGCCTCCCAGGCGCTGAACACCGCGATGGACTCCAACGCGTGGTTCGTGCCGATCGCGCTGGTGCTGTCCATGCAGGCCACCGCCTCGTCGGTGCAGAACGTACCGTCGTCCTTCCTCACCGTCGATCAGGACCCAGTCTCGCCGGTGACGAGCCAGAACTGGGCGCTGGCCGGATGACGGAGGACATCCAGTACGGCTTCGTGTTCGGGTACCGCCCACTGCGGCTCGACCTGTACCTGCCCTTGGGCGTGACCCGGCCTCCCGTCGTGCTCTTCCTGCACGGCGGGGGGTGGGCCCTCGGCGACCGGACCCTGGTCGGGCCCGCGTTCCCTGGCCGGACCTTCTTCACCCGACTGGCTGATACCGGGTTCGCGGTGGCCTCGGCCGATTACCGGTTGTCGGAGGAAGCCCGGTTTCCCGCCCAGCTCCATGACGCCAAGGCGGCCGTGCGCTGGATCCGGCGACACGCGGACGAGTACGGCGTCGACGGGTCCCGGATCGTCGTCTGGGGCGCCTCGGCCGGGGGCCACCTGGCGGCACTGACCGGGCTGACCGGTGACAGCACCGATCCGGCGCTGGAAGGGACCGTCGGCGAGCCCCCGCCACCAGGACCGCCACTAGGCGGGCATCCTGAACCGCCGCCCAGGGTCTCCTCGTCGGTCCGCGGGGTGGTCGACTGGTACGGCGTAGCCGACCTGGTCACGCTCGCATCGGTGACCAGCCCCGGTCCTGGCCCCGGTGAGCACGACTCGCCGTCCTCCCCCGAGGGCAGGCTGCTCGGCGCCCGGGTGAGCGAGAACCCCGCGCTGGCCAAGGGGGCGTCCCCGGTCTCCTACGTGCACGCGGAAGCTCCGCCGTTCCTCATCATGCACGGCACGGCCGACACCTCGGTCCCGGTCGGGCAGTCGAGAGCACTCGCCGCCGCACTGGACGCCGTGGGCGCCCCGGTCGTCGAGACCGAATGGGTGGACGGCGCCGACCACATGTGGATCGGCGCGTCGCCCGCGCGCGTCGACGAGATCTTCGCCAGATCGGTTGACTTCGCCCAGCGGGTCACGTCATGACCCCGACCGACCGGCTCGCCCGGCTGGAGGCGGTCCACCAGGTGCAGAACGTGATGGGCCGGTACTCGTACTGGCACAGCGCCGCGATGCACAGCGAGTGCGTGGACCTGTTCGCGCTGAGGACCCCCGGCGTGCGCGTCGAGATGATGTGGGGCATCTACACCGGCCCCGAGGGTATCCGGCGCTGTTACGAGGGCTGGCACCGGCACCTCGGGCCGGAAGCGGACATCGGCTCCATGCACATGCACACGCTGACCACCCCGGTGATCGAGGTGGCCGAGGACGCCCAGACCGCGCGGGCGGTGTGGATCTCCCCCGGCCACGAGACGATGGGACCCTTTGAAACCGGCGAGAAGGAGGCCCGCGCGCACTGGGCGTGGGCTAAGTACGGCGCCGACTTCGTGCTCGAGGACGGGCTGTGGAAGATCTGGCATCTGCACGTGTACGGGATCTTCTTCACGCCGTACGACCAGCCGTGGACCGCGGCCACCGACAACGCTGGGGTAATCGACCCGCCGTCCACCCCGCCCGAGCTGGCCGCCGACCAGCCGCCCACCACCCGGTGGATGTACGCGCCGGACGCCGTGTACGTCAACGAGCCGGCGCCACCGGACCCTTATGAGACCTTCGACGAAGCGGAGTCGTACTGATGGTGTCCCTAGAAGACCGGATCTCCCGCCTGGAAGCGGTACACGAGATCCAGAACGTGATGGGCCGGTACTCGTACTGGCACACCGCCAACATGCACCGCGAGTGCCTGGACCTGTTCGCGATGAAGACGCCGGGCGTCCGCGCCGAGATGATGTGGGGCGTCTACGAGGGCGCCGAGTCACTGGAGCGGCTCTACCCCGGGTTCCACACGTGGGTGGACGGCGACCTCAAGGGCGTGATGCACATGCACACCCTCACCACCCCGGTGATCGAGGTGGCCGAGGACGGGCAGACCGCGAAGGCGACCTGGATCGCGCCGGGCCACGAGACGATGTCGTTCTCGGCCGGCGAGGAAGGCGCCCCCGAGGCGTTCTGGGCCTGGTGCAAGTACGGCTGCGATTTCGTCCTCGAGGACGGGCAGTGGAAAATCTGGCATCTGCACGTGTACGGGATCTTCCTGTCCCCGTACGCCCGTAGCTGGGTCGAGGAGCCGGACGACATGGTCGACGCGCCGCGGATGCTGGATTCCCACCAGCCGGACCGGCCGCCGACGACGCACTGGCAGTACGCGCCGGACCGGGTCTACATCAACGAGCCCGCTCCCCCGGCCCCCTTCGCCAGCTTCGACGAGGCGGACGCTTACTGATGCTGAAGATCGGGATCCCGCGTTGAGCCCGCCGGACCTGGCCGCTTACCGGCTGCCGGGCACCAGCGCGCTGGACGGGCAGACGGTGGTCCTAGACAGCCTGGAGCTCCAGGTCACCTCTCGCGACGATGTCGTCGAGGTCGCGCCCGACACGTTCTTCATCGACCGCGACGTGGCTGGTCAGCCGCATGAGGCGCTCACCGTGGTGCTGTCGTACGTGACCGGCTGGGCGCTCGTCGTCCACCAGCGCCGCGACCCCTCGGTCACCGGACGCGGCCCGGCCGCGTCGCACACGTTCTCGACGGCCAGGATCGCCGGGCACGACCAGTCGGGCCCGGCCCCGGCGCCCACCCGTGACCTGGTGGGGCGCTGGCACCGTTACCGGTACAGCTCGCGGAACCTGTACGAGCACATCTACGTCAGCGGCGAGCGGTTCGTCTCGCACAACGTGGCTACCCAGAACACCGATGACCGTGCGGACTGCCATCCGGTCTCCTATTACAAGGTGGCGCCGGACCTGTACGTGGTGACCTGGCGCGAGTTCGACTCGCAGGCGTCGATGGTCATGGTCGAGAACCTGGACCAGCTCCAGGTGACCGGCAAGGCGTTGCATCCGGTGAGCGCGGACCACTCGGTGGCCATCCCCATCGGCGGCCGCATCCTGCCGGTCCAGGTGATATTTCCAAGGGAGGAAGCATGACCGCCGTACCCACCCGTGAAGACCTGGCCGGCCGCGCCCGCGAGCTGCGGCCGCTGCTGGCCCAGCACGCGGCGCAGACCGAAGAGGACGGCCGGATCAACCCCGAGGTGATTGACGCGCTGCGCGCGGCCGGACTGTTCCGGCTGACCACGCCACGCCGGTTCGGCGGCTACCAGCTGCCGTTCCGTACCGTCGCCGAGGTCTGTTCCGCGATCGCCGAGGGCTGCGGCTCGACCGGCTGGGTGGCCGGCTTCGCGAACACCGGGAAATGGACCGCCTCGTTGTGGTCGGCGCAGGCGCAGGAGGAGATCTTCGGCGTCGGCCCGGACGCGATCCACGCCGGCACCAGCAAGCCGACCACCGACGTGACGCCGGTCGAGGGCGGCTACCGGATCAGCGGCAGCTGGCCGTCGATGTCCTCGCTGCCCTACGCGACCTGGGCCGGGGTCTTCCTGCTGATCCCCGGTGCCGACGGTGGACCGCCGACCATGGCCGAGGCACTGATCAAGGCCGACGAGGTAACGGTCGAGAACACTTGGAAGGTCACCGGCCTGCGCGGCACCGGCAGCGAGACGGCCGTCGCCAAGGACGTCTTCGTGCCAGCGCATCGCGTCATGGACGTGTCCCTGCTGCAGTCCAGCGACTTCAACCTTTACCCGACCCCGTTCAAGGACGAAGCCCTGTACCGGGCGGCGATGCATCCGGTGCTGGCCCACGCGATCGCGATCACCCCGGTCGGCCTGGCCCAAGGTGCCCTCGACCTCGCGGTCAGCGGCGCGTCCGAGCGCCCGCTCACCGGCACCACGTACCAGTACCAGAAGGACTCGGTCTCGTTCCAGAACGAGATCGGCGACGCCGCCATGCTGGTGGACACGGCCCGGCTGCACCTGTACCGCAGCGCCGATGACCTCGACCGGTTCGCCGAGCAGGGGCAGGTGATGGACTTCGTCACCAGGGCCCGGGTCCGGGCGGACACCGGCTGGGCGGTCACGAACGCGTGCGCGGCGATCGACAAGATCATGACCGCGGTCGGCGCCCCCGCGTTCTCCGCGGCCAGCCCGTTCCAGCGGATATGGCGGGACGCCAACATCGCGGCCCGGCACGGCGCGGCCAACCACATGCTCAACCGGGAGCTGTACGGCAAGGCACTGCTCGGCGTGCCCGTCACGTTCAACCGCCTCGGCGTATGAATCCAGCGACTTTCCGTGACGCTCTCGGCCGGTTCGGCAGCGGCGTGGTCGTCGTGGCTGGCGTGGACGGGCAGGGACCGGCGGGGCTGGCCTGCCAGTCATTCTTCGCGGTGTCGCTCGATCCGCCGCTGATCGCGGTGTCCCCCTCGGTCACGTCGGCCAGCTGGCGGCGGATCGCCGCGACCGGCGCGTTCGCCGTCTCCGTGCTGGCCGCGCAGCAGCGCGAGCTGTGCCTGACCTTCGGGCGCGGCGGCCCGCGGGACAAGTTCGCCGCCAGCGGGTGGGATCCGGGGCCGTCCGGCTCCCCGTTCATCCACGGGGCGCTGGCCTGGCTGGACTGCCGGATCACGGCGGTGCACGAGGCGGGTGACCATTACCTCGTGCTCGGCGCGGTCCAGCACCTGGTCGCGCGGGCAGGTGATCCGCTGGTGTTCTTCCGCGGGATGTTCGGTACTTTCGCGCCCGATCCGGGGGCCAAGGTGCCCCGCCAGCCGCCCGCCGAGGACGTCTGGGGATCCGGCCCGTGGCAGCAGGGGCTGGACTGGTGAAACAACGCACACAAGGAGCAACCGGCATGGCGCCTAGCGCTTTGATCATCGGCGGCAACGGTCAGATCGGCCGGGCCGCCGCCCGCCGCCTGGCCAAGGCCGGCTGGTCAGTCTCGATCGGCTCCCGGAGCGGCAGCGACGCCGAGCCAGACGTGACCACCGTCCCGCTGGACCGCGACGATACGCAGGCCCTGCTGGCCGCCGCCCGCGGCAAGGACCTCGTGCTGGACGTGGTCGCCTTCACGCAGGCACACGCCACCCAGCTCGCGAACCTGGCAGGCGACGTCGGCTCACTGGTCGTCATCTCAACCGGTGCCGTGTACAAGGGTGCCGAGGACGGGGCCGGCGGGCTTCCCGTCCCGGTCCCCGAGGACTGGCCGACGCTCGCCGACCCGGGTCCGGCCACGGCGGGGCACGAGGCGTACGGGGCGAACAAGGCCGCGATGGAGCGGCTGCTGCTGGAGACCGACGACCTGCCGGTGACCATCTTGCGCCCCGGCACCCTGCACGGCCCCTACAGCGCCTCCCTGCACCAGTGGTCGTTCATCAAGCCGGCCCTCGACCGGAGGCCGCATGTGGTGCTGGCCTACGACGGGCGGAGCCGGTTCAGTACCTCGGCGGTGGCGAACGTCGCCGAGCTCATTGCGCTGTGCGCCGCTGCGCCTGGCAAACGCGTGCTCAACGCGACCGACGACGAGGCGCTGACCGTCGCCCAGATCGGTGCCCGGGTCTTCGCCGCGATGTCGCACGACTGCGAGATCCTGACCTTCCCCGGGCCGCCGCGCGAGGATGGCCTCGGCTTCAATCCGTGGGGCATCCCCAGCGACATCGTGCTGGACATGCGCAAGGCCCGCGACGAGCTCGGCTACACCCCGGCGGTTTCCTACGACGAGGCGCTCCGGACGGACATCGACTGGGCGATTTCGGCCGTCGAGACGGCCCAGGAATGCGGTTTGTCGTGGCACGACGTTTTTCCCGGCTTGGTCGGGCGGTTCGGCGCCGCCTGCTGGTTCCCCTACGATGCCGAAGATTCCTTTGCGAGGTCACGATGAGTCAGTTCACCGGTGAGTTCGTCCGCTCCGGCGACCCGGGCTTCGACGAGGCCGCGATCGGCCGGGTCTTCAACCACCGCCGTCCTGGACGGCGCCCCGTCGCGGTGCTGTCCGCCGTGGACGCGTCCGATGTGGCGGCCGGCGTGCGACTGGCGCGTGAGGAAGGCTGGCAAGTGGCGGTGCGCTCGGGCGGGCACTCCTGGCCCGCGTGGTCGCTGCGGGAGAACGCGCTGCTGATCGACCTGGCCCGCTTCACCAGCATGTCCTACGACGAGGCGACCGGCATCGCGACCGTCGGCCCGGCGGTGCGCGGCGGAGTCGACCTCGACCCGTTCCTGGCTGAGCGCGGCCGGTTCTTCGCCGGCGGGCACTGCCCGACGGTGGGACTCGGCGGCTTCCTGCTGCAAGGGGGAATGGGCTGGAACTGCCGGGGCTGGGGCTGGGCGGCGGAGTCCATCGAGTCGATGGACGTGGTCACCGCGTCCGGTGAGCTGGTGCGGTGCTCGGAGACGGAGCACGCCGACCTGTTCTGGGCGGCCCGCGGGTCGGGTCCCGGGTTCTTCGGAGTGGTCACCTCGTTCCGGCTGCGGACTAGGCCACGGTTCCGTGAACTGACTCAGACGACTTACGTGTACCCGGCGGCCCTCGCCGAGGAGGTGCTGGCCTGGCTGCACACGGCGCGCCACGACGTCCCGCCGTCGGTGGAACTGGTGGCGGTGGGGCTCACGGCGCCCGGGCTCGACGTCCCCGCGCTCGTAGTGGACGCGGTCAGCTTCGACGGCGGGCCCGAGTCGCTCAAAGCACTGGAATCCTGCCCGGTGGCCGGCAAGGCACTCGCCACCAAGATCGCGCTGCCGTGCTCGATCGCCGACCTGCGGACCGAGCAAATCCGCGCCAATCCGGAAGGCCACCGGTACTTCGTCGACAACGCCTACCTCGTGGGCGAGACCGGCTCGATGATCCCGGCGCTGGCGCCCGCGTTCAGCGACCTGCCGACGCCCAAGTCGTTCTCGCTGTGGTTCGACCTAGCGCACCTGCCCGGCCGCCCGCTGCCCGACATGGCGCAGTCGCTGCAGACCGACCTGTATTTTGCCAGCTACGTGGTGTGCTCGTCGGCCGCGGATGACGCCCGGTGCCGCGCCTGGGTCGACGACACGATGGCCCGCATTGAGCCGTTCTCCCCCGGCTGTTATCTAGGCGACAGCGACTTCACCGTCCGCCCCGCGCCATTCATGAGTGATTCCGCCTGGGACCGGTTTCGCCGTATCCGCGCGGACCGCGACCCGGACGGCTTGTTCCCTGGTTACCTATATGGTGCCAAGCCACCCCGGTTGTTAACGCTACGCTGGCGACATGTCAAAGCCAACCGAGGTCAGCATCGTCAGCGGCTATTTCAACCCGCTGCACGTCGGCCACCTAGACATGATGGAGGCCGCGCGGGCCCTGACCGGGTACCTGGTGGTGATCGTGAACAACGACACTCAGCAGGTGCTCAAGAAGGGAAAGGTCATCCAGCCGCTGGAACACCGGCTGCGGATCGTCCGGGCGCTGCGGGTGGCTGACGACGCGATCGGGGCGGCTGACCAGGACGGGACCGTGCGGGAGAGCCTGGCTCTGGTCAGGGAGCGCTACCCGGAATCGCGGCTGATCTTCGCCAACGGGGGCGACCGGTCGCAGCGCTCGGTGGTCGCCGAGTCCGACGTATGTGAGGAACTTGGCATCGAACTGCGCTTCGGTGTCGGCGGCGAGACAAAGGCCGATTCCAGCACGCATATTAACCAGCTCCTTGGACACGAGTCCTAACGAGAGGGCTTCTCATATCCCGGGAAATGGTCTTTGAAACCTGTGAGCAGGTACCCTCCGGAGGGTGAGAGGAGCCACGGCGTGCCGCCCGACCTGACGCGCGACCCGGTCGCCGCGCCACCTCGGCCACCGCTCGCCGAGCCGCCGATACCAGGCGGCAAGGTCGAAGCCCAGATGGGCAAGCTGATCAAGATCCTCTCCTCCAGCTTGCTCACGCGACCCAAGGTCGCGATCATGCTCAGCGGGCTTGGACTCGGAGGTATCGCTTTCGTCGGCCTCTGCGCCCCGAACTCGGCGACCGTCCCGGTCCTGCTCCCGCTCACCGACCTGGCCAAGCGGCTCGGCGCCCCGACGCGCCTGGGCGACATCTGGACCAACCTGATCATGTACCCGGCGATCCTGCTGTGCTGCCTGGGGCTGGCGGGGATGCTGTGGGCTAACAGCAAGGGCTGGAACCCGAACCCGCGCCGGGTGTTCTGGACCGCCGTCGGCGTGATCGCCGTCTGCGTGAACATCACGCCGGTCGGCTCCTCGGATACGGCCAGCTACGCGGCTTACGGGCGGATCGCCGCGCTCGGCAAGAACCCGTACGTCTACCTCCCTTATGACCTGCCCGGCCATGACCACAACCCGTACACGGCACTGATCGGTACGACCTGGACCAAGACCCCCTCGGTCTACGGGCCGCTGGCGACCTGGATCCAGCTTTTCGCGGCCAGGATCGGCGGCGCCCGGCCGTGGGCGACCATCTGGGTCATCATGATCTGCACCGCGGTCGCCTTCGTGCTCGCGGGTTACGTGCTGCTGCGCACCGCCGACAACCCGGTCCGCGCCAGCCTACTGTGGGTGGCTAACCCGCTGCTGATCGAGCAGCTGATTTTCGGCGGCCAGCTGGACGCCTACATCGCGCTGGCTGGGATCATCGCGATCCTGATCTCCCGGCGGGGCACGACGGTGTGGCACGACATCGCGGTCGGCATCCTGGTGGGTATCGCCGGCGGCATCAAGGTCACCGCGATCTTCGTCGGGCTCGGCATCGCCGTGCCGTTGCTCCGCGAGCGGGCCTGGTGGCGGCTGGTCCGTACTGGCGCGATCGCCGCGGCGACCACCATCGGGATGTACGCGGGCAGCTACGGACTGCACGCGCTCTGGCTGACGTTCAACGACGCCAAGCTGGTGATCTCCCCGTCGGTGTGGCGGCTGGTGCAGATCATGTTCGACCATCTGTTCCCGGCGCACACGGCGGGGGTATCCACCGTGTTCGGGTTCCTGTGGCCGCCGCTGACCCTGTTGCTGGCCTGGTACCTGTACAACCGGCTATCCCCAGACGTCCCCGCCGCGCTGGCCGCGACCTGCGCCCTGACCTTCGCCTGGGTGATCGTGACACCCTGGTCGCTGCCCTGGTACACATCAGTCGCCTGGGTCGCGCTGGCCCTGCTCCCCCGCAACACGCTGACCCGCTGGCTGACGCTGGCGACCGGCGCGCTCGCGTTGCTGCATTTCAACGGCGGTCATCCGCAGAACACCCCGACCGGCCCGACGCCGTGACCCCCGCGGCGGCGGCGGCGACCGCCCTGCAACGCTGGTACCGCCCGCGCAGTGGCTTGTGGTCCTCCACTGGCTGGTGGAACTCGGCCAACGCGCTCACCGCGCTCATCGGCTACCTGTCGGTGACCGGGGACTCGTCGCATACCCCGGTGATCGAGCGGACCTTCCAGCGCGCGCCCCGCCGCCATCCCGGCTTCGTCAACGAGTACTTCGACGACTGCGGCTGGTGGGCGCTGGCCTGGATCGACGCCCATGACCTGACCGGCTCTCCCGCGTACCTGTCCGCCGCTGCCGACATTTTCGACCACATGACGAGCGGGTGGGACGACGGCATGTGGTGGCGCGCCGCCCGCGACTACAAGAACGCCATCACCAGCGAACTATTCGGCCTTCTCGCCGCCCGGCTTTTTTTGCGATCAAAACGTCGCGACTATCTCTCCTGGGCAAGTCGCTGCTGGGATTGGTTCGCGGCCAGCGGCATGCTCGGTCCCTCGGGCCTGGTCAACGACGGCCTCACCCCCGACGGGCGAAACAACGGCGGCACCACCTGGACGTACAACCAGGGCGTGCTGCTGGGCTTCCTCGCCGAACTGCACACCGCGACCGGATCCGGTGACCTCCTCGAGGTGGGCCGCGGGGTGGCTCAGGCCGCGTTCTCATCGCTGACCGAGGACGGGATCCTCACCGAACCGGGTATCCCCGACGGGGATCGCATCCAGTTCAAGGGCATCTTCGTCCGCAACCTGCGGCGCTTCGCCGCGGTGACGGATGTTCCCGGGTACCGCGAGTTCATCCAGGCGAACGCCGCGTCCGTGTGGTCACGGGCCAGGAACAGCTCGGATGAGCTCGGCTTCCGGTGGCAGGGCCCGTTCGACACCGCCGACGCCGCCCGGCAGTCCTCCGCCCTCGACCTCCTCACCGCCGCCGCACTCTCCCCCTGACCCCCAGCGCCACCACAGCCCCCGCACCACCCGCCCCCGCCCCCGCAAGCACCACCCACACCACCCGCACCCCCCGCGCCGCCCGCGACCCCATGGATGTCCCATCGCTGGCGCTATAGCCCCCTCGGTGGGACATCCATGGGGGCTGTGGCGGGCCGGCGGCGCTGGGAGGCTTGGCGATAAAGCCGCATTTATCACTATTGCTTCGGTGGCCTCACGGACACCCGGATGTACCGCCGGGGGGGATTACCTTCGGTCGCCATTTCCTGTCTCCTTGTAACGGCGGAGCCAATCTGCGAAGGGAGGGACAGTGATGCGAGATTGCTCCTGCGGGCACGGTTCATCGTGCGGGTGCTCAAGCGGCTGCAGCTGTGGATGCAACAGCTGACCGAACAGGCGGCCGTCCCGACGGCCTCGTCCGGGGAACCGGGACGGCCGCGACCCGACGCCTTCGCGGGATGGCGATCTCCCGACGCCCGGCGCTTGCTGCAGCTCGGGCTGGCCGGAATCTGGCTGCTCGACGCGGTGCTGCAGTGCCAGCCGTTCATGTTCACCACCGCGTTTGGCCAGATGCTGGCGAGCAGTGCCAGCGGCAATCCGCATCCGGTGGCCGCGCCCATCGGCTGGGCCGCGCGGATCATCGAGCAGCATCCCGACCCGGCGAACTCGGCGTTCGCCGCCATCCAGTTCCTCATCGCCGTCGGCATCGCGTGGCGGCCAGCGGTCAAGGTCGCGCTGGCGGCCTCGGTCGGCTGGTCGGTCGCGGTGTGGTGGTTCGGCGAAGGCCTCGGCGGTGTACTCACCGGGACGGCCAGCCCGGTGAACGGGGCGCCAGGCGCCGTCATCCTCTACGCCCTGCTGGCCGTCCTGCTGTGGCCGGCTGACCGGGATCCGGACGCTCCGTTCCCGGCTGGGCGTGCGGTCGGAAGGCATACCGCCCGCGCGGCGTGGCTGCTGCTGTGGGGCAGCCTCGCGTGGTTCGCCGTCGCGCCCGCCGGCCGCACCGCGCAGGGGCTGCACGACCTGATCGCCGCCATGACCTCCGGCGAACCCGGCTGGCTGGCCACCACCGGCAATGTCACCGCTGGGGTGGTGGCGCACCGCGGTGGACTGGCATCCGTCGTTATGGCCATAGTGCTTGTCGTGGTGGCGGCCGGAGTGTTGCTTCCGGCCTGGCCCGCGCGGGTCACGATGGTTCTCGCGATCGTCGTCGCGGCCGTGTTCTGGGTGCCGGGCGAGGCGCTGGGCGGCCTGTTCACCGGCTCGGCCACCGATCCGAATACCGGTCCGCTCCTTATGCTGCTCACCCTCGCCTACTGGCCGGGGACGTGATGGCCGGCCCGATCCCGCTCGGCTACGCACTCGCCGTGGTCATGCTCGCGATGTCGGTCTACTGTGCCGGCCGGCTGGCCGCCGCCGGGCTGGCCTTCGGGTCCGTCGAGCGGGACGCCGACCTCGGGCACGTCGCGATGGGAGTCGCGATGGCCGGGATGCTCGTCCCCAGGCTGAACCCGCTCCCCCGGCCCGCCTGGGAGGCGATCTTCGCGGCGGTGACCGTGTGGTTCGCCTGGCGCGCGACCCGCGGGCACCGGCACGTGGCGGGCCATTACGCGCAGCACGGCCTGCACGGCGCGGCCATGGTCTACATGCTCGCCGCGGCGGGCACGGTGGCCGGGGGCGGCCACGGCATGTCCGGCGCGATGACCACGGTCTCAGTACCGGAGCTAGCGGTCATCTTCGCGCTGCTGCTGCTCGGTTGCGCGATCTGGGAGGTCGACCAGCTCACCGCCCCGCCACCGGACCTGCTGACCATCGCTCCCCGGTTGGCCGGGCTATGCCGCGCTGTGCTCAGCGCCACCATGGGCTACCTGCTCATCATCATGATTTGATCAGCGCGCGGATCGCCGCGGTGATCTCGTTGGCCGCGCCGTCGATGTCCTTGCCCACCTGGCTGGACGGGTCATGCATCGCGGCCGCGATCTGCGCCCAGGTCATCCCCGACAGGTCGGTCGGGACGAACTGCGAACCCACGATGTACCGGTTCCCGACGTCGATGAACGGGATCCCGCCGCCCGCGTACTTGTTGAACAGCGCCACCTCGGCACTCGTCGGGTGCTGGAAGTACACGTGCCCGAACGGCGTGCTGGGGTCGGCCGCCTCGCCGAACCACTCCACCGGCGTGAAGGTGAGGTACTTGCTGGTGTACTTGGCGGACTCGAACGTCATGGTCGCGATGTCCCCGTCGTCGGGCGCCGAGTGGATGAAGCTCAGCCCCGTCAGCGTGCCGAACCGGCTCAGCGCGGCGGCGAGCGCCCACCGCTCGGCGGCGCAGTACGGGCAGAATTTGCCCCCCATGTACAGGATCTCCGGCTTGCCGCCGCTGGTCAGCTCGGGCAGGCCGGAGACCGCCTTGGGCGCGGTGGCTCCCCCGTTGCCCACCGCGTCGAAGACACTGTCCGGGACGCTGGTAGCTTCCGCCGCGACGTTCGCGTCGGTCTGCGCGGGCTGTGCGACGACGCTCGGGCTGGTCAGCTTGACCAGGACAAGCGCCACCACGACGGCGACCACGGCGCCCACGCTGCCGATGCCCATCAGCAGCCTTCGCCGAGCCTCCTTGCGCCGCTGCGCCGCTCGCTGGCTGGCTATGCGCTCACGTGCGCTGGCCTGCCGCGTTTTGGCCGACTTACCCATCCACGCCTCCTCGATCTACTACTTACGTACGTAGATAGTACGTACGGAGATAGTAGATATCAAGCGCGGAATTGTCTATCCTGGATGACGTGCGAGGATTCGGTGATCTTGAGGCGGTGATCATGGAGCGGGTGTGGGAGCACCCCGAGCCGGTGACCGTGCGGGAAGTGCATGACGAGCTGTCCGCCGGGCGTGCCATCGCCTACACCACGGTGATGTCCACGATGGACAACCTGCACCGTAAGGGCTGGCTGGAGCGGGTCAAGGAGGGCAAGGCGTACCGGTACACCCCGGTCGCCAGCCGCGAAGAGTACAGCGCCCGGCTGATGCGCGAGGCACTGACCGACGGCGGAGACGCCGAGCTCGTGCTGAGCCACTTCCTCGCCCAGATCGACGACGAGGAATCGGTGGCGCTTCGCGCCCTGGTGCGCAAGCTGGGCGGGCAACCCGGATGACCCCGGCCCTGATCCTGTTCGGGTACGCGGCGACGGCCGGCTGGCTGGTCCCCGCTCCGCTGGGGCGCCTGACGGCCAGCGGCACCGCCCCGAGGCTGGCAATCGCCGCGTGGCTGGCGGCAATCGCCAGCGTGCTGCTCACCGCGCTGATGGCCATCTCGGTGCTGATCCGTGACACAGTGACCGGCTGGCCAGGCTTCGCGCGAAACTTCTGCCAGACGGTCTCCGACTCCAACTGCCCGCCGCAGGTGTACCGCAGCGCGCTGTTCGAGCTGTCGCTCGCCGCGGCCACGGTCCTCGTGGTGCTGGCTGCCGCCGTCGCCGCGTGGCGGTTCACTCGCCGGTTCCGCGGTGTGCGGCGGCGGACCCAGGCCCACGGGGAGGCCGCGCGGATCACCGGGCAGCCGTTCACCGGGCAGCCGCTCCCGTCCTCCGCCACCGCGGTGGTGCTGCCCGCCGACCGGCCCGCCGTGTACTGCGTGCCTGGCCGCCCGGCCACGATCGTACTGACGACGGGCGCGGTGTCGGTGCTTCGCACGGACGAGCTGGCCGCGGTCCTGGCCCACGAGCGCGCTCACCTCGCCGGGCGGCACCACCTGCTGACTGGGCTGATGGCGGGGCTGCTCCCGGTTGTTCCGCTGTTCCGGACGGGCGCGGCCGAGGTCGCGCGGCTCGCCGAGTTGCGGGCCGACGATGTCGCCGCGCGACTGCGCGGATCCACGCCCCTGGTGCGCGCCCTGCTGTCGATGGCGACGGGCGTGCCGTTCGAGATGCCCGCCCGCGCGCTCGCCGCCACGGGAATCGCCGCCACGGGCACCGTCACCGCACGGGTGAACCGGCTGCTCGCGCCGGTTCCGCGGTCACGTCGGCGCTGGCAGGCGACCGCGCTCACCGCGGTCATCGTAACGCTGGCCGCCATCCCCGCGGTGCTCCCCGCGATGACCTGAAGGAGCTTGATTCTGGTCGGTGTGGCGCTGCCCACTAAAGAGTGCGGGTAGTGCCACACCGACGAGGAAGCTCAGCGGCCGATGTAGCTCATGACGTGCTTGATGCGGGTGTAGTCCTCGAAGCCGTACATCGACAGGTCCTTGCCGTAGCCGGAGTGCTTGAACCCGCCGTGCGGCATCTCGGCGACGATCGGGATGTGCGTGTTGATCCAGACCGCGCCGAAGTCCAGGCCGCGAGCCATCCGCATCGCCCGGCCGTGGTCCTTCGTCCACACCGAGGAGGACAGGCCGTACTGCACGTCGTTGGCCCAGCGCAGCGCCTCGTCCTCGTCGCTGAACCGCTGGACCGTGATGACCGGGCCGAAGATCTCGTCCTGGATCATCTCGTCGTCCTGCTTGAGCCCGGACACGACGGTCGGCTCGAACAGGAACCCTGGTCCACCCGGCGCGTGCCCGCCGGCCTGCACGGTCGCGTGTGACGGCACCCGGTCGAGGAAGCCGGATACCCGGGCGAGCTGAGCGGGGTTGTTCAGCGGACCGAAGTACGCGTCCTCGACGTCTAGGCCGCCGAACTTCGTCGATCGGGCTTGTTCGGCCAGCGCGGCCGTCAGGTCGTCGAAGGCACCCGGGCCGGCCAGCACCCGGGTGGCCGCGGTGCAGTCCTGCCCCGCGTTGAAGTAGCCGGCGCCCGCGATGCCCTCGGCGGTCGCCTCGATGTCGGCGTCGTCGAACACGATCACCGGGGCCTTGCCGCCCAGCTCGAGGTGTACCCGCTTGAGGTCGTCGGCCGCGGCCCGAGCCACCTCCATGCCTGCTCGCACCGAGCCGGTGATCGACACCATCTGGGGGATCTTGTGCGAGACCAGCGCGCGCCCGGTGTCCCGGTCGCCGCAGACCACGTTGAACACCCCCGGCGGGAGGAACTCGGCCGCCAGTTCGGCCAGCCGCAGCGTCGACGCGGGCGTGGTGTCCGATGGCTTCAAAACGATGGTGTTCCCAGCCGCCAGGGCCGGGCCGATCTTCCAGATCGCCATCATCAGCGGGTAGTTCCACGGGGTGACCTGGGCGCAGACGCCGATCGGCTCGCGCCGGATAAACGACGTATGGTCGGCCAGGTACTCCCCGGCGCTGCGGCCCTCCAGCACCCGGGCCGCGCCGGCGAAGAACCGGATCTGGTCCGCGGACGGCGGCAGCTCCTCCGAGCGGGTCAGGGCGATCGGCTTGCCGGTGTTCTTCGCCTCGATCTCGGTCAGCTCGTCGGCGTGGGACTCAATCGCGTCGGCCAGCCGGATCAGGGCCAGCGAGCGCTCCGAAGGAGTGCTGTCCCGCCACCCAGGGAACGCCTCGGCGGCCGCGCGCAGCGCCTCATCCACGTCTTCCGCTCCGGAAACCGGGGCCTGGGTGTACGCCTCCCCGGTGGACGGGTCTAGCACATCGCTGGTCCGGCCTTCACGGGTGTCAGCGTGCTTGCCGTTCACGAAGTTCCGCAACGTGGTCATGCATAACCTCCAGTCTCTAAGCGACGAGCTTCGCAGAGATATGGGTTCAATTCAAGTGATTCAGTGGCTAGTCTTATATAAATGTACGGAATCAGTTGACAGGTGAGGCAATCGTGACGCAGCATGTGAGCTAGCTAACGCTAAGGAGCTTGGTGGCACACAATCCGCGTACCCAACCGCCGGCGACGCTAGCGCTCGATGAGACGTCCAAGAACATCATCGAGCAGCTGCAGGCCGACGGGCGGCGGTCCTACGCAGCGATCGGCAAGGCGGTCGGCTTGTCCGAAGCCGCGGTCCGCCAGCGAGTCCAGCGGCTGCACGACGCTGGGGTCATGCAGATCGTGGCGGTGACCGACCCGCTCACCCTGGGTTTCCGCCGTCAGGCGATGATCGCGGTCAAGTCCGACGGTGACCTGTCGAAGGTAGCCGACGAGCTCTCGGACATCGAAGAGGTCGACTATGTGGTCATCACGGCCGGCTCCTTCGACTTGCTGCTAGAGGTCGTTTGCGAAGACGACGACCACCTGCTGAGCATTCTCAGTCAGGTACGGTCCGTCCCCTCGGTGACCTCGACCGAAACCTTCGTCTACTTGAAACTACGAAAGCAAACCTACTCTTGGGGAACCCGATGACTGAGATACAGGAAGCGGCTAAGCGGAACCTCTGGCTGCATTTCACCCGGATGTCCGCCTACGACAACGCCGATGTGCCGGTCATCGTCCGGGGCGAAGGCGCCTACGTCTACGACAACCACGGCAAGCGGTACCTCGACGGGCTATCTGGCCTGTTCGTATCGCAGGTCGGCCACGGCCGCACCGAGCTGGCCGAAGCGGCGGCCCGGCAGGCGTCCGAGCTGGCCTACTTCCCGCTGTGGTCCTACGGCCACCCGCGGGCGGTGGAGCTGGCCGAGCGGCTGGCCGAGCTCGCGCCCGGCGATCTCAACCGGGTGTTCTTCACCACCAGCGGCTCCGAGGCCGTCGAGTCTGCGTGGAAGCTGGCTAAGCAGTACTTCAAGCTGATCGGCGAGCCGACCAGGTACAAGGTGCTCAGCCGCGAACTCGCCTACCACGGCACCACGCTCGGCGCCCTCGCGATCACCGGCCTCGCCGACATAAAGCCGGACTTCGAGCCGCTACCCGCGGGCGGCGTCCGGGTGCCGAACACCAACTTCTACCGGGCTCCGTCGTTCATGAGCTCGTCGCGCGAGGAGTTCGGCCAGTGGGCGGCGGACGAGATCGAGCGCGCGATCCTGCGCGAGGGTCCGGAGTCGGTCGCGGCCGTGTACCTCGAGCCGGTGCAGAACTCCGGCGGCTGCTTCCCGCCGCCCCCCGGCTACTTCCAGCGGGTCCGCGAGATCTGCGACAAGTACGGCGTGCTGCTGGTCTCCGACGAGGTGATCTGCGCGTTTGGTCGGCTCGGCTACTACTTCGGCTCCGAGCGGTACGGCTACCAGCCCGACATCATCACCTTCGCCAAGGGCCTCACCTCTGGCTACTCGCCGCTGGGCGGCATGCTGGTGCGCGACAAGCTGATGGAGCCGTTCCTGCACGGCACCGCCACCTTCCTGCACGGGATCACCTTCGCCGGCCACCCGGTATCGTCCGCGGTGGCGCTGGCCAACCTGGATGTCTTCGAGAAGGAAGACCTGCTCGGCAACGTGCGGGCCAACGAGGCCGGCTTCCGCGCCACGCTAGAGAAGCTGAACGACCTGCCGATCGTCGGCGAGATCCGCGGCGACGGTTACTTCTACGGCATCGAGCTGGTCAAGGACAAGGCCACCAAGGAGACGTTCGACGACGACGAGTGCGAGCGGCTGCTGCGCGGCTTCCTGTCGCACGCGCTGTTCGACGCCGGCCTGGTCTGCCGTGCCGACGACCGCGGCGACCCGGTGATCCAGCTCGCCCCGCCGCTGATCTGCACCCAGGAGCACTTCGACGAGATCGAGCAAATCCTCCGCGCCACCCTCACCGAAGCGTGGTCACTGATGTAGGTCCTGCCGCTAGCGCGAGGTCCTGCCGCTCTAGCCCGGTCGATGTGACATTGACCGGGCTAGAGCGCGGTCAATGTCACATCGACCGGGGGGACCGGGAGCGAGCGGGAGCGAGCGGGGGCGACCGGGGGCGACCGCCAGTGGACGACGCGGC